>CAXTBW010000004.1:0-71420 GCA_964242925.1 uncultured Acetobacteraceae bacterium | reverse complement strand
CGCTGTGCCGCTGCATGAACATCCCGGCGCGCTACTGCACCGGCTACCTGGGCGATATCGGCATTCCGGTTTCCGACTCGCCGATGGATTTCTCGGCATGGTTCGAGGCGTATCTCGAGGGCCCGGATGGCGGACGCTGGTACACCTTCGACGCGCGCCACAACTTCCCGCGCATCGGCCGCATCCTGATGGCGCGGGGCCGCGACGCGACGGACGTGGCGCTGGTGACAAGCTTCGGCCCGGCCTGGCTGAGCGTGTTCGAGGTGACGGCCTACGAGCTGCCGGAGTAGGCTCGGCGCAACGCTCCTGGAGGACAAAGCCTTGCACTGGTCGCCCCCTATCGCCCTCGTCGCCATCGTGGCCGGCCTGGCAGCCTTGCCGTCGCCCAGCCGCGCGCAGGGCTTCGTCTCCGGCGCGCAACTGACGAAGGCATGCAACGGGCGCACCTCGCAGGACGTGAACTCGTGCGACGGCTACATCGCGGGCGTGCTCGACGCGATCCGGGAAACGCCGGAGCTGAAGGACAAGGTGTGCCCGCAGTCCGGCGTGCGACTCAGCGCGTTGCGGGAGGCGCTGGGCAAGTTCGGCCAGTTGCATCCCGACGATGCCAAGGGTCCCGGCAGCATGCTGGTGGCGAACTTCATCAAGGCCAACTACCCCTGCGCGGCCAAGTAGCGCGGCATCGTCACGCGAGGCTTCCCACGGCTGTCCGGTTTAGACTTCCATTCAACACAGGTCGTTACCGTCATGCCGGACTTGATCCGGCTACCACGCCGCGCCGCCCGCACCGTAGCGCCAATACTCGGACCACCTTTCGCGCGAACCGCGCGGGTGCCCAGGTCAAGCCAGGGCATGACATTGGTTTTGATCGACCAAACTCGAACCGACCATGCTTTAGCCGCCCCCGGCAACGCTGACCGCGGCCACTTCCCCGACCGGGCAGGCGCCCGCCAGGGCCGCGGCGGGTAGCGGCACGACCAGGCTGTCCGGCGGCTCGGTCCATCCAGCCGACGGCCGCACGACCGCCGCCGCCGGCGGCAGGTTGGGCAGGCGCACCTGCACGGCCTGGCCAGCGCGCAGCGCAACGCCGACGCCGAGCGTGAGGAACGCGTGGTCGCAATCCAATACCCGCAGCAGCGGCGCGCCCGGCCGTACGCCGGCGCCGGCCTGCGTCTCCACCGAGCGGACCACGCCGTTCACGTGCGCCAGGACGGCGAAATCGGCATCGGCGTTCGTGGTGCGGATGGTGAGCAGGGGCGTGTCCGGCCTGACTGTCTGGCCCGGCTGCACGGCCACATCCACGACTTGGCCCCCCAGCGAGGCGCGCAGCACGATCATCGGCGCGTTGTAGGTCGCGGCGACCGAAGGGGCGGGCAGCGTGTCGCGCCGGGTCAGCAGCATCGCCCCGACGCCGCCGCCCAGCGAGACCCCGGCCAACACGCAAAGCGCGACAACGAGGCGCCTTCCACGCCCTTTGGCCGGGGCGGACAGGTCGATGGGCTGGGCGACCCAAAGCGATGCAAGCTTGTCCGAGCCGCGCGCGTTGCGGGCGCGCGAGGGTTGCGGCGCCTCGCCTGGCGCCGGCCAAGCGACGGCTGGCTCCGGCGCGGGGGGCGGCGCCATGTCCGGCGCCGGCCTGCCGACGGGTGCGGCGAACCGCTCGCTTGGCGACCATGGCGGAGTCGAGCCGGACGCCCGCGGGTCGGGGGCGTTCGGCAGGGCAGCCGGGTGGCTGACGTAGCGCACGCCTAAGGCAGGGGACTGCGGCGGCGCGTGGACCGCGTCGTCCTGCGCCGGCCGAGCCGGATCGGGATCGGGCGGGACCGACTCCCGCTTGAACATCAAATGATCCTCATGATCACGATCATTCGCGGTTAGCGAGCGCCTTGTGCGCCGTCAAGCCATGGCGCAACTCTTGCGTCACGGCAGCGCCGCACCGCACCGCAATCGGAGTCCACGAAGTTGACCCTCCCGCTATCCCGCCGCGCCGCCCTCGCCGGCGCGGCCAGCCTGTCGGCCGGACTGCCGCGATGTGCGCATGCGCAAATCGCGGGCGGCGCGCTGACCTACGGCATCTCGATGGTGGACATCCCGCTCACCACCGGGCAACCGGACCGCGGCGCCGGCGCCTACCAGTTCACCGGGCTGACCCTGTACGACCCGCTGGTCGCGTGGGAGCTGGACGTCGCGGACCGGCCCGGCAAGCTGGTCCCGGGCCTTGCCACCCGCTGGGAGAGCGACCCGGCGGATCAACGCAACTGGCTGTTCCACCTTCGCCCAAACGTGCTGTTCCACGACGGATCGGCCCTGGATGCGGCCGCCGTGGTGTGGAACTTCGAGAAGGTGCTGGACCCGCAGGCGGCGCATTTCGACAACCGCCAGGCGGCCCAGGTGCGCCCGCGGCTGCCGTCCGTGGCATCGTGGAAGGCGCTGGACGCGATGACGGTGCAGGTGAGGACGAAGGCGGTGGACGCGCTGTTGCCGTATCAGATGCTGTGGTTCCTGATCTCGTCGCCGGCGCAGTACGCCAAAGTCGGCAGCTGGGAGAAGTTCGCCTTCGCGCCGTCCGGCACCGGGCCGTTCAAGCTGACCTCGCTCGTGCCGCGCGCCAAGCTCGAGATGGCGCGCAACGACGCCTACTGGAACAAGGCGCGCCTGGCCAAGCTGGAGCGGCTGACGCTGACCTGCGCGCCGGAGGACCTGACCCGCGCCAACGCGCTGCTGACCGGGCAGGCCGATCTGATCGAGACCCCGGCGCCCGACGCGGTGGCGCGGCTGCAGTCCGGCGGCGCGCGCATCGTCGGCAACGTCACGCCGCATGTCTGGAACTACCACCTGTCGCTCGCCGAGGGCAGCCCGTGGCGCGACATCCGCCTGCGCCGCGCCGCCAACCTGGCGGTGGACCGCGACGCGATCGTGCAATTGATGGGCGGGCTGGCGAAGCCCGCGGTCGGCCAGGTGGACCCGGCAAGCCCGTGGTTCGGCAACCCGGCGTTCAAGATCAAGACCGACCTGGACGCGGCGCGCGCGCTGATGGCGGCCGCCGGGTTCAGCATGTCCAACCCGCTGAAGACGACCTTCATGGTCCCGACCGGCGGCAGCGGGCAGATGCTGTCGATGCCGATGAACGAATTCATCCAGCAGGGCTGGGCGGAGATCGGGCTGCAGGTCGCGTTCCAGCCGGTGGAGCTGGAGGTCGCCTACACCGCCTGGCGCAAGGGCGCCGCCGACCCGTCGCTGAAGGGCATCACCGGCAGCAACATCGCCTACGTCACGTCCGACCCGTTCTACGCCTTCCTGCGCTTCTACGCGAGCAAGCAGGTCGCTCCCGTGGGGGTGAACTGGAGCGGCTACAGCAACCCCGAGGTGGACGCGTTGTGCGACCAGGTGACCTCCAGCTTCGACCCGGCGGAGCAGGACCGGATATGCGCCCGCATCCACGAGAAGGTGGTCGACGACGCCGTGCAGGTCTGGGTGGTGCACGACACCAACCCGCACGCGCTGTCCGGCAAGGTGCGCACGTATGTCCAGGCGCAACATTGGTTTCAGGACCTGACGACGCTGTCATGAATGTCGCTCGCGCGTGACGTTCGGGTAGGGGAACCCTGGCGGCGCGATCCTGTTGGTCCGGCATGCAAGGTGCTGACAAGGTTAATGGCGAGCTCGAGGTCGGCTACGACCAACGGTTCGAGACGAGCTGGAGCCGGGCCGAGTGGATCGGGCGCGGACTCATGGCGCTGTTCCTCGCCGCCGGGCTGATCGGGCTGTTCGGGCGCGGCCCGCTGAGCCACCGCACGGACAACCCGGCCGACACGGCGCTCGCTGTCGACTTCGAGCCCGTGGCGCGGTCCCAGACCGGCACGCAGGTGACGCTGCATCTGTCCAACCCGACCGACGCGCCGACCATGGACGTGTTCGTCGGTTCCAATATCGGCGAGCCCATGGGCTTGCAGCGCATCCTGCCGCAGCCCGTCGCCACCCGGCTGGTGGACGACGGCATGGTGCTGACCGTCGCCGTGCCGCCCGGCACCCGGGATTCGGAGCTGCGCTTCATGCTGCAGCCAACCTCGCTCGGTCCGAACCAGTTGGTCGCGCGCTTGGCCGACCACGCGCCGCTGCGCTGGACGCAGTTCGTCGTGCCCTGATGGAAGTCATCATCCGCGCCGCCGCGGCCTACATCATCCTGCTGTTCGCGATCCGCCTGATCGGCCGGCGCACCGCCAGCATGCTGGCCCCGCTCGACTTGGTCGTGCTGTTCCTGTACGGCGGCTCGCTGATCACGGCGGTGTTGGCCGACGACCACTCGGTGACCGCGGCCATCAGCGCGGTGTTCTCCATCGGGATGATGCACTGGCTGGTGTCCACCGTGAAGCGCTACTCGCCCTGGTTCGGCCGGCTGGTGGATGGCACGCCGGTCATCATCTACGAAAAAGGCGATTGGCATGAAGGCCGCATGCGCTCGCTGCGCATGTTGGAGAGCGACGTGATGGCCGCCGTCCGCCAACAGGGCCTGATGCGGCTGGACCAGGTGCGTTACGCCGTGGTCGAGCGGGACGGCAAGATCTCGGTCATTCCAGAAGAAAAGGGTTGAGCGCCTCAGGCGCGGGCGCGCCGGTCCAATCGGGCGTGGGCGCGCCAATCCAGACGGACATCCCCGCCCGCCTGGACCGGCTGCCCTGGAGCCGCTTCCATCTGCTCGTGGTGATCGCGCTCGGCGTGACCTGGATCCTGGACGGGCTGGAGGTCACCATCGTCGGCTCGCTCGGCCCGGTGCTGCAGGACAAGCGCACGCTTGGGCTGTCGACCGAGGACGTGGGCACGGTCGCCTCGATCTATGTCCTCGGCGCGGTGCTGGGGGCGCTGTTCTTCGGCTGGCTGACCGACCGCGTCGGCCGCAAGCTGATCTTCAACGTGACGCTCGGCATCTACGTGCTGGGCGTGCTGCTGTCGGCGTTCGCGTGGGATTTCTGGAGCTTCGCCGCGTTCCGCTTCATCACCGGGCTGGGCATCGGCGGCGAGTATGCCGCGATCAACTCGGCGATCGACGAGCTGATGCCGGCCAAACTGCGCGGGCGCATCGACCTGATGGTGAACGGCAGTTACTGGGGCGGCGCCGCGATCGGCGCCGCGGCGTCCATCCCGCTGCTGTCGGGCGCCTGGGTGCCGCTGGATTGGGGCTGGCGGCTGGGCTTCGGCATCGGCGGCGTCTTAGGCATTTCCATCCTCTTCCTGCGCCGCTTCGTGCCCGAAAGCCCGCGCTGGCAGGTGACGCATGGCCGCGAGGCGGACGGCAAGGCGACCATGGACGACATCGAGCGCCGCGTGGGCGGCACGCTCGCCGTTTCGGAGAAAAGGCTGACGGTGCACCCGCGCCGCGTGTTCGGCTTCGGGCTGATCTTCGGCGCCATGCTGGGCAAGCACCGTGGCCGCTCGGCGCTGGCGCTGATGCTGATGGTGGCGCAGGCGTTCCTGTTCAACGCGGTGTTCTTCACCTACGGGCTGGTGCTGCAGCATTACGAGCACGTTCCGGACGCCTCCATCGGGCTGTACATCCTGCCGCTGTGCGCCGGCAACCTGATCGGACCGTTCGCGCTCGGCCACCTGTTCGACACCGTCGGCCGCAAGAAGATGATCGCCGGCACCTACGCGATCGCCGGGCTGCTGCTGATGGCCGTGGCGCTGCTGTTCGGGATGGGCTTGCTGACCGCCTTCACGCAGACGCTGTGTTGGGTCGGGGTGTTCTTCTTCGCGTCGGCCGCCGCCTCGTCCGCCTATCTGACCGCGAGCGAGATCTTCCCGCTCGAAACCCGCGCGCTGGCCATCGCGGTGTTCTATGCTCTGGGCACGCTGATCGGGGGCGCGGCGGCGCCGTGGTTGTTCGGCAAGCTGATCGCGGCTGGCTCGGCCTGGGCGCTGTCGGGCGGCTACTGCGTGGCGGGGCTGCTGATGCTGGCGGGGGCGGCGATGGAGATCTGGCAAGGCGTGGACGCGGAGGGCAAGTCGCTGGAAGACATCGCAGCGCCGCTGTCCGCGTGATCGATGCTTCGAGGTTGATCATTCGTCAGGCCATCCCGGCTGACGTGCCGGCGATCGTGGCGATGCTGGCCGACGACAGCCTTGGGCAACTCCGGGAGACGCCGGGCGCCGCGCTGCATCCGGGCTATCTCATCGCATTCCAGGCGATCGAGGCCAGCCCGAACGACGAACAGCTTGTGGCTGAGTTGGACGGCGCGCTGGCCGGCTGCTTCCAGCTGAGCTTCCTGCCTGGGCTGTCGAACCGGGGCCGCATGCGAGGCCAGATCGAGGCCGTGCGCGTTGCATCCGCGTTGCGCGGGGCTGGGATCGGACGGCAGATGATCACCTGGGCGGTCGAGCGGTGCCGGGCGAGAGGCTGCGGGCTGGTGCAGCTGACCACCAATGTGGTCCGCACGGATGCTCAGCGGTTCTACCGTTCGCTCGGGTTCGAGGCGAGCCACATCGGAATGAAGCTCACGCTCTGAGCCTTGCTCGCGGAGTCTTGCCCGGGAAGGCGTTTCCGTGCACTTCGCTAAGCGCCAACAAAGGGGCGCTTGGCTTGGAACCATCGCAATGTCCGCTCGGCCCGCCGGTGGACGCCACGCCGCGCCCGCTGCCTGCACGGGTGCGCATCCAGGGCCGCGACGTGGTGCTGGAGCCGCTGCACGCGCGCCACGCCGACGAGCTGTGGGACGCGGCGCAGGGCGCCGAGGAGTCCTGGGCCTACATGGGCTACGGTCCGTTCCGCGACCGGGCGGCCTTGGCGGCGCAGGTGGCGACGATGGCGTCGGTGCACGACCCGATCGCCTGGGCCGCGCGCCCGGTCGCCACGGGCGCCGTGTCCGGTTGGCTGACCCTGATGGACATTCAGCCTGGCAACGCCGCGATCGAGATCGGCAACATCTGGTACGGCCCGCGCATGCAGCGCACCCGCGCCGGGACGGAGGCGATCTTCCTGCTGCTGCGCCTGGCCGCGGACGAGCTGGGCTATCGCCGCCTGGTGTGGAAGTGCAACGCGCTCAACGCGCCCTCGCGCCGCGCGGCGGAGCGGTTCGGCTTCCATTACGAGGGCATGCTGCGCTCGCACTTGGTGGTGAAGGGGCGCGTGCGGGACACCGCGATGCACTCCATCCTGGCCGCGGAGTGGCCGGCCTGCCGCGACGCCATGGCTGCCTGGCTCGACCCGGCCAACTTCGCGCCCGACGGCACGGCCCGCCGCGGCCTGGCCAGTTTCCGGGCGTAGCCGCGATGTTCGGCGTCGACGGCGTCGAGCACCTGCTGGGCGAGTATGGCTACGGCCTGGTGTTCGTGGTGATCGCGCTGGAGGCGATGGGGCTGCCGTTCCCGGGCGAGAGCATGATCATCGCCGCCGCGGTCTACTGCGCCGCTTCGGGCAAGCTCAGCATCTACGGCGTGGTGCCGGCGGCGATCGCCGGGGCGATTATGGGCGACAATATCGGCTACCTGATGGGCCGCTGGGCCGGCTTCCGGCTGTTGCGCCGCTACGGCAAGCATGTCGGGCTGACGGACAAGCGGCTGGACGTCGGGCGCTATCTGTTCAAGCGGCACGGCGGCAAGGTGGTGTTCATCGGCCGCTTCATCGCCATCCTGCGCACCTTCGTAGCGTTGCTGGCCGGCGCCAACCACATGGAGTGGAAGAGCTTCCTGCTGTGGAACGCCGTAGGCGGCGTGGTTTGGGCCAGCGCGTACGGCATCGCCGCCTATCTGCTGGGCAACGCCGTGCGGCAGATCGCCGGGCCGATCGGCATCGGGCTCGGGGTGGCGGCGGCCGTGGTGATCGTTGTGGCGATCGTGCTGCTGCGGCGCAACGAGGCCCAGTTGGAGGAGACCGCGAGCCGCGAGATGGCGAAAGACGGGCCGGCGAAAGACCCCGCGTAGGCCGAACCAAGTCCGGTTACCCACTTCCTCCTGACCGTCATGCCCGGGTCAAGCCCGGGCATGACGAGCGTTCTATGCCGCTGATGCCAAAGTTAGGCTTCGCCTACGCCGGTCGCAGCTGGCGCACTGTGGCGTCCGGCGGCAGCACCGAGGCGCCGTCGACGTAGCGCCAGTCGATCATCCCGCCATGGTCGCCCTGCTTCGCCAGCACCCCGACATACGCGCCCAGCGTGCTCTGGTGATCGATCTTGCGGAACCGGCAGATCCCGAGCGGCGTGTTGAACGCGGAGTCGGCGAAACCGTCCGCCAACGCCTCCGGCTCCGTGCCGCCGGACTTCAGGATGCCGGACGCGATCGCGTTCACCATGGCGACGCCGATCACCGAGGCCATGCGCGGCGGCTCGCCGTTGCGAGCCACGTAGTCGGACACGAAGGAACGGCTGAACGGCTCGTCCGCCAGGCTGAACGGGTAGCCGGTGGTGATCCATCCCGGGGGCGTGTCGGCGCCGAGCAGGGCGAGCGTCTCCGGGTCGCCGGTCAGCATCGACACCACGGGGCGCTTGCCGAAAATCCCGCGCGCGCCGCCTTGGCGCACGAAGGCGACGAGGTCGGGGCCGTCCAACGCGTTGAAGATCGCGTCCGGCGCAGCCTGCGCCAAGCCGGCCACGGCGGCGTCGAGTTGACCCGGCGGCACCCATTGCTCCCCCACGAAGCGCAAATCGGTGCGGTCCGCCAGCAACAGCTGCCGGAATGTCGCGACGGCGGACCGGCCGTCCGCGGTCTCGGGCGCGACCGTCGCCCACTGCTTCGCCGGCAGCGCCTGGGCGCGGGGGACCAGCATCGCGACCAGCATGTAGAGGGACGGGCCGACCCGGTAGGTGTAGCGGTTGCCCCGGCTCCACACGAGCGCGTCCGACATAGGCTGACTGGCGACGTAGAGCCGCTTGCGCTGCAGGGCGACCGCGCTGATGGCCAGCCCCGCTTCCGACGAGAAGCCGCCGGCGAGCAGGTCGACCCTCTCACTGTCGATCAGCGTGGCGGCGATGCTTGCGGCCGACGCGGGCGAACCGCCGTCGTCGCGGGCGACGATCTCCAGGTTGCGGCCGTTCAGCCCGCCGAGGTCGTTGATGTGCGCCACAGCCATCTCCCAGCCCAACCGGTATGGATGGCCGAACAGCGGCTGGCTGGCGTAGGAGTTGATCTCCCCCACGCGGATGGGCGGGCCGATCTGCGCGCGCAGCGACGCGGGCCGTGCGAAGGCCGCGCCGGCCGCGGCGCCCAGCAGCAGGCGACGGGGAAGCCGGGTCAAACCGACTGGTCTCGGATCTGCCGGGCATTGCGGGCGGCGATGGCGGTGCGGAACGCGAGGCCCGTGAGCAGCAGGCGCGGGATGACCAGCTCGGTCTCGCGGTTGCGCAGTTCCACCGCCAGCAGCAGGGTCGAGATGGCGGCCAGCCCGGCGGCGCCGAGCGGCCGGGTGCCGGGATTGGCGACCAGCATGGCGCCCGCCGTTTCGGCCAGGCCGATGCGGCGCATCGAGCGCGGCGGCATGCCCCAGCGCTGGAACAGCCGGCGCTCCAGGCCGAGCAGTTTCAGCACGCCCATGAAGGCGAAGCTCAGTTCCAGCAGCGCCGTGCGGCCTTCGTTCTCGCGAACCATTTTCTCGTCTCCATCGAATGGGTTGGCGGTGCAACGCCGCTTGCCGGGTGTGGGATGCAGGCGCAACACTCGATGTGGGTGCTGGAGTGGAAACAATGCCGGGTCGGTGGTTGGCGTTGTCGGTCGCGCTCCTGCTGGTTGCCGGCCAGGCAGCCGCGGCCGAGCCCGAACCCGAGCTGACCAAGACGGACGCGACCGGCGTGCTGAGCCGCATGGTGCACGACATGGACGGGCGCGAGATCGGCCGCGTGGTGGACGTGGTGGTGGACCCGGCGGGCCAGCCGCGCGCGATCGTGGTGGACGTGGGCGGCTTCATGGGGGTCGGGTCGCGGCGCGTGGCGGTCAGTTGGGCGTCGGTGCACGTGCCGCCGCCCAGCGCCACGGACCCGCGCGTCGCGATCGACCTGACCGACGCGCAGGTGCGCGCCGCGCCCGACTACAACGACCGCAGCAAGCCCGCCGTCGTGGTGGGGCCGCCCACGCCGGACGCGGCGCCGCTCGCTGCGCCGGAGGGCGCCAAGTAGCCGGCGATGCTCCCGCCCATGCCGGCGGACCGGAACACGCGCGGCCTCGACTGGCTGAGCTTCTTCCTGGCCAACGTGCAGACCGGGTTCGGCCCGTTCATCGCGGCCTACCTCGCCTCGCAGGCCTGGACGCAGGGGCAGATCGGCCTGGCGCTGACCGTCGGCACGGTGACGACGATGGTGGTCCAGGTGCCGGCCGGCGCGCTGGTGGACGCGGTCGGCGACCGGCGGCGGCTGGGGCTGCTGGCCGTGCTCGGGGTGGCGGCCAGCGCGCTGCTGCTGGCGGCCTTTCCGGAGCGGCTGCCGGTGAACGTGGCGGAGGCGCTGCACGGCGTGGCGAGCAGCGTGCTCGGCCCCGTGGTCGCGGTGCTGAGCATGGCCGTGGCGGAGCGCCGCGGCGAGGCGTTCGGCGGGCGACTGGGTCGCAACGCGCGGTTCGCCTCGATCGGCGCCGGGTGCGCCGCCGGGCTGATGGGAGCGACCGGCTACTGGGTGTCGGAGCGCTCGGTGCTGGTGCTGGCGGCGGCGCTGGTGCTGCCGGCCGCCTGGGCGCTGTGGCACATCCGGGTGGATGGCCGCGGGACGGTGGTGGACCGCGCGCCGGAGGGCGTGCTGCGCACCCTGCTGGACCGGCGATTGCTGCTGTTCGCGCTGTGCGTGGCCGGCTTCACCCTGGCCAACGCGGCGATGTTCCCGCTGGCGGCGGTGCGGGTCACCCGGATGGTGGGCAGCGTGGGGGAGCTGGTGATCGCCGCCTGCCTGATCGTCCCGCAGCTTCTGGTGGCGGGGCTTTCGCCGCTGGTGGGCCGGCTGGCGGAGCAATGGGGGCGGCGCCCGCTGTTGCTGATCGGGTTCGCCGTGGTGCCGATCCGCGCGGTGCTGTTCGCGGTGAGCGATACGCCGACCCTGGTGGTGGCGATCCAGTCGCTGGACGGCATCAGCGCCGCCGTCGTGGGGGTGCTGCTGCCGTTGGTGGTGGCCGACATCTCGCGCGCGACGGGGCGGTTCAACATGTCGATGGGCGCGGTCGGGTTGGCGTTGAACGGCGCCGCGGCGCTGAGCACGGCGGCAGCCGGGGCGGTGGCGGATTCGTATGGCACGCCGGGCGCGTTCCTGGCGCTGGCTGGGGCAGGGGTGGCGGCGTTCCTGCTGTTATGGCTGACTCTGCCGGAGACGCGCCCGGCTCGGCTCGCGACAGGCGATCGACCCGGTTAGGTTCGCTGCGACACAATATTCACCGTCATGGCCGGACTTGATCCGGCCACCCACGCCGCGCCCCCGGGTGCCGAAGCGCCAGTAATCGCACCACCTTTGCGCGCGAACCGCGTGGGTGGCCGGATCACGTCGGGTCATGACGGTCTTTCTTCTACGCGTCGCTCTGTCGCGTTACTGGCCGGGCGGCTGCAGTCCCATCTTCGTCAGCACCGACGCCGCCTCCGCCGAGGCCAGGTAGCGGATCAGCCGCCGCCCTTCCTCCGGCTGCTTCGCCCCCGTCGCGATCCCGGCGGAAAACACCGTCACCGACTGCACCTCCGCCGGCAGCAGGCCGACGAACACGGCGCCCGGAATCGGCAGCAGCTCGGATTCCTGCTGGAAGCCCAGCTCCGCCTCGCCGCGGGCGACGATCTCGCCCACCGGGGTCGCGGGGATCATGCGGGCTTTGCCGCGCATTTGCTCCTCGATGCCGAGCTTCTTGAACAACTCGCGCTCGATGTAGACGCCGCTCGCGCTGTCGGAATACGCCACCGACTTCGCCGCCAGCAGCGCCGCGCGCAGCTTGTCCACGGTGCCGATGTCGGGCTTGGGCGCCCCGGCGCGCACCGACAGGCCGATCGAGGACCGCGCCAGGTCCACCTTGCTGCCGGGCGCCGCCCTGCCGTCCTTGATCAAACCGTCCAACGCGTAGCCGACCATGATCAGCACGTCGTCCGGCTCGCCGCGCGCCAGGCGCACCGGGATCGCGTTCTCCGTGGTCCCCATCGATGGGCCGCCGACGATCAGCACGTGGTCGCCGGTGTCGCTCTCGAAGCCGGGCGCCAGCGCCTTGAGGCTGCTCATGAAGCCGCCCGAGATCATCACTGTGACGTCCGCGGCTTGCGCGCCGACGGGAAGCAGCAAGACGACAAGGCAAACGAGTACGCGCATGACGGCTCCATCAGGCGAAGGCGTTGAAGGTGATGATGGTGTACGTGTCGCGCACGCCCGGGATTGTCTGGACGCGCTCGGTCACGAACAGCCCGGTGTCCTGCTCCGGCTCCAGGTAGAACTTGCCCAGCAGGTCGTACTGGCCGGAGGTGGAGTAGATCTCCGAGCACTCCTCCACCCCGTCCACGCAGGCGCGCGCGACGGCGTAGGCCTGGCCCATCTCGCACTTCACCTGGACGAACACGGCCCGCATGCGTTTCCCCATTCTTTTGGACAGGATGGCATGGCGGAGGCGGCGCGCCTATCCTGCCGGCAACGGAGGGGATGACGCATGGAACTGGTTCGGGCGAAGCCGGCGCGGAGCGGCGAGCGGCCGGGTGGGCGGGTGCTGGCCGACGCGCTGGTGGCGCAGGGCATCAGCCACGTGTTCGCCGTGCCGGGCGAGAGCTACCTGGACGTGCTGGACGGCCTGTATGCGGTGCACGACAAGCTGATGCTCGTCACCTGCCGGTTCGAGGCGGGGGCGGTGAATGCGGCGGAGGCGTACGGCAAGCTGACCGGGCGCCCCGCGGCGGCGATGGTCACGCGCGGCCCCGGCGCCTGCCACGGCGCCATCGGGGTGCACATCGCGATGCAGGACAGCACGCCGATGCTGCTGTTCGTGGGCCAGATCCCGTTCGGCGAGACCGACCGCGAGAGCTTCCAGGAGGTCGACTACCGCCGCATGTTCGCCCCGCTGGCGAAATGGGTGACGCAGATCGACGATGCCGCGCGCATCCCCGAGATCGTGGCGCACGCGGTGGACGTCGCCACCACGGGGCGGCCCGGCCCCGTGGTGATCGCGCTGTCGGAGGAGATGCAGAAGCACCTGGTGGATGTGCAAGACGTCGGCCCGGCGCCCGTGTCGCGCCCGCAGCCCGACCCGGCGGCGATGCAGACCATGGCCGCGATGCTGGCCGCCGCGCGCAAGCCGCTGGCCATCCTGGGCGGCGGCGGCTGGGACGCGGCCGGGCGCGAGGCGATCCATCGCTTCCTCACCGCGCACGACCTGCCGGTCGCCGTGTCGTTCCGGCGGCAGGGGCTGTACGACGGCTCGCTCTCCAACTACGTCGGCGACCTGGGCGTCGGCCCCGACCCCGCGCTGGCGGCACATGCGAAGGATGCCGACCTGGTGCTCGCCATCGGCACCCGGTTGGGGGAGGCGGTGACGCAGGGCTACACGCTGTTTGACCCGGCGGGCGGCACGGCCATCATCCACGTGCACCAGGACCCGGCGGAGATCGGCCGGGTGTTCCGCCCGCGGCTGGGCATCGCGGCGGACCTGAACGCCTTCGCCGCCGCCGCCGCCGCCCTGCCGGTCGGCGATGCGCCGTGGCATGATTGGACGGCGGAGCTGCGGGCCAGCCGCCAGGCCACGCGGGCGCCGCCCGACACGGCCCACCCGCTGAATGTCGGCGTGGTGATGCGCGAGTTGGAGACGCTGTTGCCGCCGGACGCGATCTGCACCTGCGACGCCGGCAACTTCGCCGGTTGGCCGCAGCGGTTCATCGATTTCAGCGGCGGGCAGCGGTTCATCGGGCCGACCAACGGCGCCATGGGCTACGCGGTGCCGGCGGCGGTGGGAGCGAAGATCGCGTTCCCCGACCGCATGGTGGTGGCGTTCGTCGGCGATGGCGGGTTCATGATGACCGGGCAGGAGATCGCCACCGCGTTCCACCACGGCGTGGCGCCCATCGTGCTGGTGTTCAACAACCAGATGTACGGCACGATCCGCATGTATCAGGAGCGCACCTACCCGGGCCGCGTGTCCGGCACCGCGCTGACCAATCCGGATTTCGCGCGGCTGATCGAGGCGTACGGCGGCCATGGCGAGACGGTGACCGAGACCGGGCAGTTCGCCGCCGCGTTCGGCCGCGCGGTGGCGAGCGGGAGGCCGGCGCTGATTGAGCTAGTGATGGACCCGGAACAGATCACCAGCCGGGCTACGGTGGCGCAGCTGCGGGCTGGCACGGGGGTGGTGAAGCCGGCGGCGCCCATCGCGCCGAAGCCGCCGCGGCCTGGCGCTATCCATCCTCGTCCGAAACGGTGAGCCAAGCTTCTCCCTCTCCCGCTTGCGGGAGAGGGTCGGGGTGAGGGGGCGGCGCATACCGTCACCGCGGAGACAAAGACCCCTCACCAATCCTCTCTCAGAGGGAGAGGGCTTTTGAAGCAAGCCTACTCCGCGGCGCGCGCCAGCTTGCCCCGCGTCACGTCCGCGATCGCCTGGCCCAGTATCGACACGCCCAGATCCAGTTCCGCCTCCGTGATGGTCAGCGGCGGGGCGATGCGCATCACGCCGCCCGACGACCCGGCGCGCACGATGTTCGCCGACAGCCCCAGCTGCAGCGCGTGGTCGGTCACCGCGTCCGACAGCGCGGCGGCGGGGAAGCCCGGCGTGTCGGCGAACTCCATACCCACCAGCAGCCCGCGGCCGCGCACGTCGCCGATGCAGCCGTGCTCGGCCTGCAGCGCGCGCAGCCCGGACTGCAGCCGGTCGCCCATGCGCGCGGCGCGTTCGACCAGGTCATCGCGATGCACGATGTCCAGCACCGTCAGTCCGACCATGGCGGGCAGCGGGTCGTTCACGTGGGTGGTGTAGAACAGGAAGTCGCGCTCGTCGCAGGTCGCCGCGATGGCGTCCGAGGTCATCACCGCCGATAGCGGCAGCCCGGCGCCAAGCGTTTTCGACAGCGTAAGAATGTCCGGGACAACGCCGTCGCGCTCGAACGCGAACATGGTCCCGGTGCGGCCGATGCCGGTCTGCGCCTCGTCGAGGATCAGCAGCATGCCGCGCTGCCGGCACTTCTCGGCCAGCGCGGCGAGGTAGCCCATCGGCAGGTCCAGGATGCCGCCGCTGGACAGGATCGGCTCGGCGATGAAGGCGGCCAGGTTGCCAGTGCTCTGCCGGTCCAGCAGGTCGAAGCTGTCGTCCAGCTCCTGCCGCCAGGTCGCCCCGGGGAAGCGTGGGCGGTAGGCGTTGGGCGCCGGGATGGCGAACGACCCGGCGGCCACCGGGCCATAGCCGCGCCGGCCCGCCTTGTAGGTCGCCGCGGCGGCGCCCCCGGTCATGCCGTGCCACGACTGCGCGAAGCCCACCACCTCCCAACGCCCAGTGACGAGCTTGGCGATGCGCAGCGCCGCCTCGTTCGCCTCGCCGCCGGTGGATAGCAGCATCACGCGGGGCAGGGCCGGGACCAGCGCGGCGAGGCGGCCCGCGAGGTCGATCACCGGCTGGCTGAGCATGGAGGAGAACAGGTGCACCAGGCGGCCGGCGCCCTCGCGGATGGTCGCGGTGATCTCCGGATGCGCGTGGCCGAGGATGGCGCTCATCTGGCCGGAGGTGAAGTCGAGCACCCGGCGGCCGGCCTTGTCGTAGACGAAGGCGCCCTCGGCGCGGTCGGCCAGGAACGGAACGAAATCGCCGCCGAAACGGAGGAGATGGCGGGCGGCGTCTTGGGGCAGGGTCATCGAGAGCTGCTTTCGGGTGGGGGCGTCCGGCAAAGCGAACGATGAGACAGGTCCGTCATAGTGGGATTAGTTGCATTTTACGACTGAGTATCGTGCGTCGGCTCGCATAACGACCATTTACAGTGGCGCTGTTGCAATCAGTCCGAACTGTATTCTCTTTTGACGAACAAAGGCGTTGCATTTCCGATCCCGTTATGCGGAAAGTGCGCATTAACAAAATGTAGGAAATGCGTCCATGCGCTTGACACGATTCGCCCCCGCCGCTGTGTTCGCCGTCGGCCTGCTTGCGGCTGGCTGCGCGGCGAACGGCCCGGGCACTGCTCCGACCGCCTTTGACGGCGAGTATTCCGGCACGCAGACGTTCATCCACGTCGCAGCCAACAGCTGCGCATCGACTGAGCCGCAACCCGGCAAGCTGGTCGTCCAGAATGGCTCGGTGATCTGGCCGTCGAGCCCGACCCTGACCCTGTACGCGCCGGTGATGCAGAATGGCGCGTTCCAGACCACCAAGAACAGCGTCATCTTCACAGGCAAGATCACCAATCGCGAGATGGTCGCCCGGGTGAACACCGGGTCCTGCCACGTGATCTACGACCTCCGCCGTCCGGCCTGACCCGGCGGCGCGGTTCGCCTGGCTCGCCTGCCGCGCGCCGGCCCGTGATGCGCGGGCCGGCGCGTTTGCGTTCAGGACGCGCACGCGCCAAGACTGGGGAAAACAGGAGACGCCTATGGCCGCCTCGTCCCCGGTCGTCATCGCCGGCTATATCCGCTCCCCGTTCACCCTCGCGCGCAAAGGCGCCTTGGCGCGGGTGCGACCCGATGACCTGGCGGCGCAGGTCGTCCGCGAGCTGATCGCGCGCACCCGGATCCGGCCGGAGGACATCGAGGACGTCATCATGGGCTGCGCCTTCCCCGAGGGCGAGCAGGGCATGAACGTCGCGCGGCTGATCGGCCTGCTGGCGGACCTGCCGATCTCGGTCGCGGGGATGACGGTCAACCGTTTCTGCGGCAGTTCAATGCAATCGGTGCACATCGCCGCCGGCGCCATCGCCATGGGCGCCGGCCAAGTGTTCATCTGCGCAGGCGTCGAGAGCATGAGCCGCGTGCCGATCGGCGGCTACAACCCGCTGTTCAACCCGGAGCTCGCCGCCAAGCAGCCGGGCGCCTACATGGACATGGGCGAGACGGCGGAGAACGTGGCGCACCAGTGGCAGGTGTCGCGCGCGGAGCAGGAGGCGTTCGCGGTGCGCAGCCACCAGAAGGCTGCCGCCGCGCAGCAGGCCGGGTTGCTGGACGACGAGATCGTTGCAATCCGCGACGGCGAGAAAACGGTGACGCGCGACGGCTGCATCCGGCCGGAGACATCGGTCGAGGTGCTGGCCGGGTTGAAGCCGGCGTTCGACAAGGACGGCTCGGTCACCGCCGGCACGTCGTCGCCGCTGACCGACGGGTGCGCCGCGGTGTTGGTGACCACGGAGGCCTATGCCGAGCGCCACGGGCTGACCCCGTTGGCGCGGGTGCGCAGCCAGGCGGTGGCCGGGTGCGGACCGGAGATCATGGGCGTGGGTCCGATCAATGCGACGCGCAAGGCGTTGGCGCGCGCCGGGGTGGCGATCGGCGATATCGACGTGGTGGAGCTGAACGAGGCGTTCAGCAGCCAGGCGCTGGCGAGCGCGCGCGACATCGGCATCCGGGACGAGACGCTGAACATCGACGGCGGCGCACTGGCGATCGGGCATCCGCTGGGCGCCACGGGCGCGCGCATCGTGGGCAAGGCGGCAAGCCTGCTGGCGCGCACCGGTGGGCGCTACGCGCTGGCGACGCAGTGCATCGGCGGCGGCCAGGGGATCGCGACGGTGCTGGAGCTGGTGTGATGCTGTCCAAGCTCGGCTCTCCGCCGATCCGCAGGGTCGGCGTCGTCGGCGCCGGGGTGATGGGCGCCGGGATCGCCGCGCAGGTGGCGAACGCCGGCGTGCCGGTGGTGCTGCTGGACATCGTGCCGCCGGGCGCCAACGACCGCAGCCAACTGGCGCGCGGCGCCGTCGCCCGGATGCTGAAGACCGACCCAGCGCCGTTCATGAGCGAGCGGGCCGCCAGGCTGATCGAGACGGGCAACATCGAGGACGACCTCGGTCGGCTGGCCGATTGCGACTGGATCATCGAGGCCATCGTCGAGCAGCCGGACGCCAAGCAGGCGTTGTACCGCAAGCTGGACGCGGTGCGGCGGCCGGGCTGCGCAATCAGCTCCAACACCTCGACCATCCCGTTGCGCGTGCTGACGCAGAACATGGGCGAGGCGTTCGCGCGCGACTTCCTGATCACCCATTTCTTCAACCCGCCGCGCTACATGCGCCTGCTCGAAGTCGTGCCGGGCCCGAAGTCCGATCCAGCGGTGGTGCGCGCGGTATCCGAGTTCGCCGACATCTCGCTCGGCAAGTCCGTCGTGACGTGCAACGACGCGCCCGGTTTCATCGCCAACCGGGTCGGCAATTACTGGCTGCAGGCGGCCGTGGTGGCCGCGTTCGACGACGGCGTGACGGTGGAGGAGGCGGACGCGATCGTAGGACGGCCCTTCGGCATCCCGAAGACCGGCGTGTTCGGCCTGTTGGACCTGGTGGGCCTCGACCTGATCCCGCACGTGAACGCCAGCCTGGCGCGCACCCTGGCGCCGGACGACGCGTTCCACGCCATCAACCGGGAACCCTCGCTGCTGGGCCGCATGGTCGCGCAGGGCATGACCGGGCGGAAGGGCAAGGGCGGCTTCTACCTGTTCGACCGCGCCACGCGGAAGAAGCAGGCGATCGACCTCGCCACCGGCGCCTACCGGCCGGAGCGCGCGCCGGACTTGCCGGAGCTGGCGTTGCGGGACCTGGCCGCCCTGATGGACTCGCCGACGAAGGCCGGACTTTACGCCTGGTCGGTGATGGGCAAGACGCTGGCGTACGCGGCAGGCATCGTGCCCGAGGCGGCGGCCACGCTGGTGGACGTCGATGCGGCGATGCGGCTCGGTTACGCCTGGCGCTGGGGGCCGTTCGAGCTGATCGACAAGCTCGGCGCCGCGTGGTTCGCCGCCCGGCTGCGTGCGGAGGGGATGCAGCTGCCCCCGTTGCTGGAAACAGGGCGGCCGTTCTACCGCGTGCAGGATGGGCGGCAGCAATTCCTGACCGTCTCCGGCGACTACCGCGACGTGGAGCGGGCGGCCGGCGTGCTGCTGCTGGCGGATATCCGTCGCCGCACCGAGCCGTTGCTGAAGAACGCCTCGGCGAATTTGTGGAACATCGGCGACGGAGTGGCTTGCCTGGAATTCACCTCGAAGGCGAACACGTTGGACGAGGCGATCATCGGCTTGCTGGGGGAGGCGGTGGCGGTGGTGCGGGACCGGTTCAAGGCGCTGGTGATCTGCAACGAGGGGGAGAACTTCTCGCTCGGCGCCAATCTCAATTCGGCGTTGTCCGCTGCGAAGGCCGCGGCGTGGGACGGGATCGAGCGCGCGGTGGACGCCGGGCAGCAGGCGTTCAAGGCGCTCAAGTTCGCGCCGTTCCCGGTCGTGGCGGCGCCGCACGGCATGGCCCTAGGCGGCGGCTGCGAGCTGCTGCTGCACGCCGACGCGGTTCAGGCTTACGCGGAAAGCTACATCGGCCTGGTCGAGTGCGGCGTCGGGCTGCTGCCCGGGTGGGGCGGCTGCAAGGAGATGCTGCTGCGGTGGAAGCGCGCCAGGGCGCTGCCCAACGGCCCGATGCCGGGCCCCGCCAAGGTGTTCGAGATCGTGAGCATGGCCACCACGTCCAAATCCGCGGCGCACGCGCGGGAGTTGGGCTTTTTGCGGCCCGGCGATGGCGTCACGATGAACCGCGACCGTCTGCTGGCCGACGCCAAGGCGCGCGCGCTGTCGCTGGTGGACGGCTACCAGCCGCCCGAACCGCAGGAGCTGCAGTTGCCGGGCGCCTCGGGTGCGCTGGCGCTGTCGCAGGCGGCGGCGGGCTTCCACAAGCGCGGGCTCGCCACCGCGCATGACTTGGTGGTGTCGGGCGCGCTCGCCCGCGTGTTGACGGGGGGCGCCGCCGACCTGACGGATCGGGTGAGCGAGGACGGGATGTTGGCGCTGGAGCGGGCCGGCTTCATGTCGCTGATCCGGCTGGATGCGACGCTCGCGCGGATCGAGCACACGCTGGCGACGGGCAAGCCCCTGCGGAACTAATGCCAGCGGCCGAAAACGCTGACCTTCTCCCGCAGTCGTCATTGCGAGGAGCGCTTGCGACGCGGCAATCCCGCCGCGAATACCGAACGCGCCGGTCTGGTACCGAACGCGCCGGTCTGGATCGCCGCGCCGCCAAGCGGCGGCTCGCGATGACGGGTGATCGATTTGGGACGCTGGCATCAGGCGCCCAGCGTCGCCTCGACCGCCCCGCGCAATGCGGGCGTGACCTCTGGCAGCACGCCGAACCAGGCCTGGAACGCCGGCCGCGCCTGGTGCAGCAGCATGCCCAGGCCGTTCACCGCCGGGTTGCCGCGGGCGCGGGCGGCGGCCAGCAAAGGGGGCTCGAGCGGGTTGTAGACGATGTCGCACACCACGGCGCCCGGCGGCAGCGCATGCAGATCCAGGTCCAGCGGCGGCTCCCCGATCATCCCCGCCTTCGTCGTGTTGACCAGCAATCCGCAACCGGCCAACGCCTCGTGCCGCGCGGCCCATTCCACCACCCGCAGCCGGGGTTCGGCGAACAGCGCGGCCAATTCCCGTGCGCGAGTGGAATTGCGGTTGCAGACGCGGATTTCCGGGGCGCCCTCGTTCAGCAGCGTGCCCACCACGGCGCGGGCGCCGCCGCCGGCGCCGATGACGCAAGCGGGCGACCCGTCCAGGCGCAGGCCGGGCTGGGCGTCGCGCAGGGCCTCGCGGAAGCCGTAGCCGTCGGTGTTGCGGCCGCTGAGCGTGCCGTCAGCCTCAACGACCACCAGGTTGACCGCGCCCATGCGCCGGGCCGCTTCGTCCAGGCGGTCCACCAGACGCGCGGCCTCCTGCTTGTGCGGCACGGTCACGTTGGCCCCGGCGAAGCCTAGCGCCCGCAGCCCCCGCAGCGCGTCCGGCAGGCCGCCCGGCGCGACGGCGAGCGGCAGGTAGGCGCCGGCGATGCCGTACTGGGCCAGCCAGGCGCCATGCACCAGCGGCGAGCGGGACTGAAACACCGGCCATCCGATCACGCCGGCCAGGCGAAATGGCGCGCTCATTCCTGCCGGAACGCGTCGGCCACGCGGCGCACCCGGGCGGCGGGGTCCACCAGCAGCACATCGAACCGCATGCCGGCGCGGCCCCAGTCCGGGTGCTCGGCGGCCACGATGGCGGCGGCGGCCAGCAGCCGTTCGCGCTGCCGGGGGCCGAGCGCGGCGGCGGCTGCGGCCAGGCTGGGACGCGCCTTGACCTCCACCAGCGCCAGCAATCCGTCGCGCTCGGCGGCGATGTCCACCTCGCCGGCCGCGGTGCGCAGGCGGCGGGCGAGCACGGTCCAGCCGTCGGCCACAAGCGCGGCGCAGGCGGCGTCCTCCGCGACCACGCCGCGGGCCTGCGCGTCGCGCCCGCGCGCCTGCCGGGCCACCGGGTCTCGGCCGCGCGCTTGCTTCAAATCCGCCATCTCGGCAGTTTCCCGCCGCGCGGGGCGGCTGGCAACGGCTGACTCCCGCTCAGGGGCCGAAACCATGCGTCACCGCCGTGCCGTGCTGCTGCTGTTGTTGACCGCGAGCCACGGCGCCGCGGCGGAGTCGCCGCACGGCGCGGTCGTGGCGCCGCATCCGATGGCGGCCGCGGCGGCGGAGGAGATGCTGCACGCCGGCGGCTCCGCGGCCGACGCGGCGATCGCGGCGCAGGCGATGCTGGCAGTGGTGGCGCCGCAGGGCGCGGGCCTGGGCGGCGGCGCGATGGCGCTGAACTTCGACGCGGCCACTCGCGAGACGTCCGCCTGGGACGGGCGGGAGGCCGCGCCCGCCGGGGTCACGCCCGAGCTGTTCGCGCACGACGCCGCGCCCCCAAGCGGCGGCCGCGGCGTCGGGGTGCCCGGGACGCTTCGGATGCTGGAGGCGCTGCATCGCGAGCGCGGCCGCCTGCCATGGGCCGACCTGCTGGCGCCCGCCATCCGCGCGGCGGAGGCTGGCGCGCCCGTGTCCAAGACCCTGGCCGCGGCGATCGACGCGCGGTCCGATGCCCTGCGCCGGCAGCCCGCTTCCCTGGCGCTGTTCTTCGACCCGGCCGGCGCCCCGCTCGCCGCCGGCGCCATGCTCGCGAACCCGGCGCTGGCGCAAACGCTGCGCCAGGTCGCTTCCGGCGGGGCGGGCGCGCTGATGCACGGCACGATCGCAGCCGACATCGCGACCACGGCGCGCGGCGACGAGCAACCCGGCCTGCTCACGACCGACGACCTGGCGGCCTACGCGGCCCACCGCCGCACGCCGCCTTGCGTGCCGTACCGCGGCCGCACGGTTTGCGCCGTGG
Organism: uncultured Acetobacteraceae bacterium; assembly: GCA_964242925.1. GTDB lineage: Bacteria > Pseudomonadota > Alphaproteobacteria > Acetobacterales > Acetobacteraceae > LMUY01. Next base: position 49,193 of record CAXTBW010000004.1, on the reverse strand, counting down.
GGGGCCCGGGCGCCGGGACGCAGGTGCTGGAGACGCTCGCCCTGCTGGCCCGGTTCGATCTGGCGCCGCTGGACCCGATCGGCGCGCAGGCCGCGGAGCTGCTGGCCGAGGCGGAGCGGCTGGCGATGGCCGACCGCGCGCGCTTCCTGGCGGACCCGGATTTCGCGGCGCCGCCCGCGTTGCTCGACCCCGATTACATCCGCGCCCGGTCGCAGCTGATCGACCCGGACCACGCCGCCGCGACTGTCGAGGCGGGCGAGCCCGGCCGCGACGCGCCGCCGACCGGCCCAATGCAGCCCGATTTCGGCGACGACGCCATTGTCGTGGTGGATGCGGCCGGCAACGCCGTGTGCCTCACCAGTTCCGGCGGGCCGCCCTTCGGATCCGGCCTGGTGGTGCGGGGGATGGCGCTGAATGCCGCGCTGGCCGACTTCGCGCGCCAGCCGGCGGTGGACGGCCGCAAGCTGGCCAACCGGCTACAGCCCGGCAAGCGACCGGCCACGTCCATGACCGCGGTCTTCGTGCTGTCGGCAAACGGCCAGCTGGAGGCGGTGGTGGGCGGCGGCGGGCCGAACCAGTTGGCGCAAGCGGTGACCGGATTGGTGGATTGGGGGCTGCTCCCGGCCGCCGCCCTGGCGCTGCCGCACGTTTCGGGCGCAGCTGGCGCGGTCGTCGTCCAGTTGCTGCCCGAGCTGGCCGCCGCCGACCCGGCGAAGGATTAACCCTTTCCCGCCCGTGCGGGCCGGGCCATGTAGGCAGCCATGCGGGTTCTGCGGTTCATATACCGGTTGGGCGGCTGGCTGACCGGCTTGGTCCTGCTGACGCTATTCGCCGCCGCCGCCGCCGTGTTCCTTTGCCTGCCGTCCTCCCGCGAAGTCGTCCGCATCCCGGGACTGGGCGCGCCCGTGTCGATCGCGTTCGACGCGGACGGGATCCCGCGCATCCGCGCCGCCACGGCGCAGGACGGCGCGACGGCCCTGGGCTACGTCCACGCGCGCGACCGCATGTTCCAGATGGAGCTGATGCGCCGCGCGGCATCTGGCCAGGTGTCGGAGCTGGCCGGCCCGCGCGCCCTGCCGTTCGACCGCACGATGCGGGTGCTGGGCCTGCGCCACCGGGCGGAGGCGGAGGCCGAGGCGTTGCCGGCGGACACGCGGGCGATGATGGAGGCCTATGCGCGGGGGGTGAACGCCTACATCGCCGCGCATGGCCGGTGGAGCGCGGTGCAGTTCGCCCTGCTCGGCCGACCGGCGCCGTGGACCGTTGTGGACAGCCTTCTGTGGGGCAAGACCATGGGCATGTACCTGTCCGGCAACTGGGACAACGAGTTGACCCGGGCCTCCCTGGCCGGCCGCGTGCCGCGCAGCCTGGTCGAACAGCTGTGGCCGCCGCAGGACGAAACGCCCGGGCCGAGCGCAAGCCTGGCGCAACCCCCGCTGGCGGCGCTGGCGTCGGCGTTGCGGCTGGCGGTGCCGCGCTTCCCCGACCCGTTCACCCTGCCGGACACCGCCTCCAACGAGTGGGCGGTCGACGGCGCGCATAGCGTCACCGGCGCGCCGTTGCTCGCGGGCGACCCGCATCTGGGCTACTCGACGCCGGGCATCTGGCACTTGGCGCGGATCGACACGCCGGACGGCGCGCTGGCCGGCGCGTTCGCTCCCGGCGTGCCGTTCCTGGTGATCGGCCGCAATCGGACCATAGCGTGGACCTTCACCACCAACGGCGCCGACACGCAGGATGTGTTCACCGAGACGGTGCTGCCGGACGGACGCTATGCGACGCCGGAGGGTCCCGCTGCGTTCGACGTGCGTGTCGAGCAGATCAATGTCCGTGGCGGCCCCAGCGAGTCCATCACCGTGCGCGAAACGCGGCATGGCCCGGTGGTGAGCGATTTGGCCAGGTTCCCGGCGCCGTCCGGGACCGTGTTCGCCTCGGAGATGGCCAACCTCGCCCCGGGCGACGACGCCGCGACCGGGCTGCTGGCGCTGAACCGCGCCGGATCAGTGGCGGAGGCGGGCCGGGCGGCGGCGCTAATCACCTCCCCAGTGCAGAACCTGCTGGTGGCGGACCGAGCCGGCATCGGCCAGTTCACCACGGGGCGGGTGCCGGTGCGTCGGGCTGGGGATGGCGACTGGCCGCAGCCGGGGGCGGACGGCGCGCATGACTGGGTCGGCTGGGCCAGCGGCGAGGCGTTGCCGCACGTGGTGAACCCGCCCAGCGGCCACATCGTCAACACCAACGAGCGGGTGGCGCCGCCGGACTTCCCCGTGTTCATGGGCCGCGACTGGTTCGGCGATTGGCGCGCGCGGCGGGTGCGCACGCTTTTGGGCACGGGGAAGCTGTCGGTCGCCGACTTCGCCGCCATGCAGGTGGACGCGACCAGCAGCTTCGCGCAGCAGGTGTTGCCCACCCTGCTGGCGCGCCCGCGCGGCGACGACCTGGCCGGGCGGGCCGCGGCCACGCTGGTCGGATGGGACGGGAAGATGGCGATGGATGCGCCGCAGCCGATCGTGTTCAACGCATGGCTGCAGGCTTTCGAAGCGCTGGTGTTGGAGCGGCACTCCATCCCGGCAAGCGCCGCGCGGCCGTGGGCGGATTTCATCGCCTACGTGCTGAGCCCGGCCGGCGCGCATTGGTGCGACGGCGACTGCGGCGCCTTGCTGGACCAGGCGCTGGCCGCCGCGATGCCGCGCTACGCCGCCCGGCTCGGCGATGACCCGGCCGCCTGGCGTTGGGGCGACGTGCACGTCGCGGTGTTCGCGGACCCGGTGCTGCCGCCGTTGAGCCGCCGCATCCCGCAGCCCGGCGACGACACCACCATCTTCCGCGGCGGCAGCCGGGCCGGGACGTTCGACGCGGTGCACGGCCCCGGCTACCGAGGCGTCTACGATTTGGCGGACCTGGATAGCAGCCGCTTCATCGCCGCGCCGGGCCAGTCCGGCCACCCGCTAAGCCCGCACGCCGGCGACTTGCTGGAGCGGTGGCGCGACGGGGGGTCGGTTGCAATAGGCCCCGAGGCTGGCCCGAGGTCAGGCGAGGACGCCGCCACCATCCAACTATTCCCGTTGCGGTGACACAATGATCGCAAACACATTGACCCTGCGGGCCGGGCCGTGGACGATAGCATGCCGATGACGTACAAGCCCCCGCGCCGACCGCAATTCTTCTACACCACGGCGCCGTTGCCGTGCCCATACGTGGCCGGCCGGACAGAACGCAAGGTGGTGACCGAGATCACCGGCCCGGACAGCGACACGCTGCACGACCGGCTGTCCCGCGCCGGCTTCCGCCGCAGCCACAACATCGCCTATGCGCCCGTCTGCCCGGCCTGCAATGCCTGCGTGCCGATCCGCATCCCCGTCGCGACGTTTCAGGCGGATCGCACGCTGCGGCGGGTCAAGCGCTACAACGCGAACGTCGAGGGCTACGAGGTGCCGGCCCGGGCTACGGCGGAGCAGTTCCAGTTGTTCCAACGCTACCAGATGGCCCGGCACGCCGAGGGCGACATGGCGACGATGAGTTTCTACGACTACCGCGCGATGGTGGAGGACACCCCCATCGAGACCGCGATCATCGAGTTCCGCGATTCGAACGACCGCTTGGTGGGTGGTTGCCTGACCGATCGTCTGGGGGACGGGTTGTCCGCCGTCTACAGCTTCTTCGCGCCCGAGCTGGAGCGGCAGTCGTTGGGCAACTACGCCATCCTGTGGCTGATCGAGCGCGCAAAGGCTCTCGGCCTGCCCTACGTGTATCTCGGCTACTGGGTGCCGGAGAGCGCGAAGATGGCCTACAAGGCGCGTTTCCGCCCGTCGGAGGTGCTGGCGGGCGGCATGTGGCGCGTGCTGACCGACGCCGACCACGCGCCGTTGCCGACGTCCCAACCCGCGATGGTGTCGCAAAGCGGGTGATCTCCGTCGCCGTCATTGCGAGGAGCGCTTGCGACGCGGCAATCCAGCAGCGAACACCGTGCGCTCCGGTCTGGATCGCCGCGCCGCCAAGCGGCGGCTCGCGATGACGGTAGTCGTCTCAGCCCTCCGCGTTGCGGCTGCGCACCATGATGGCGGCGAGCAACAGGAAGGTGAACCCGAAGGTGACGGCGAAGGTCAAGGTGAGCGACATCATGGCGGCGACCCGTTCTCGTTGGTGAAGACAGGTCTCAGCCTACGCGACGTTGGTTAACGCCGGCTCAACGCAGCTAAAACAGCTTCTTGCCGTAGAGCACGATGGTCTCGCTGGGGTCGGCCACATTGAGGACGGCGCGGGCGCGCTCGTCCAGCACGTCCGGGTCCAGGTGGTTGTTGCGCAGCGCGGCGACCTTGCGCTCCCACGACTCGACGTCGCCGTTGACGCGGGTCAGCTCGGTCTGCGCCAGCCGCAGTTGGTCCTGCTGGCGCGCGTAGGCCTGCAGGCCGCGATCGCCCTGGGTGGCGTTCCAGGCGAAATACCCGGTGAGGGCGAGCAACATCACGGACGGGACCGTGGCTTTGACCCGCCGCTTGATTTCACGCGCGATCGACATCGATGCAGGCTCCGCAGCACTCGCTCGCTTCATCATACGTTCCCGCATCCGTGAGCGGAGCAGGAAACGGCCGCTCGGCGCAGAAGGCCGGCGAGTGTTGCCTCAGCGCCGCAGGATGGTGCGGCCAGCGTAACGGGCGGCGGCGCCCAACTCGGCCTCGATGCGAATGAGCTGATTGTACTTCGCCGTGCGATCGCTGCGCGACAGGCTGCCGGTCTTGATCTGACCGCAGTTCGCGGCGACGGCCAGGTCGGCGATGGTGTTGTCCTCCGTCTCGCCGGAACGGTGGCTCATCACCGTCGCCATGCCGGCGCGATGCGCGATCTCCATGCACTCGAGCGTCTCGGACAGGGTGCCGATCTGGTTGACCTTGATCAGGACGGCGTTGCCCGTACCCGCCTTGATGCCGCGGCGCAGGCGCTCGGGGTTGGTGACGAACAGGTCGTCGCCGACCAGCTGGACGCGGCCGCCCAGTTGGGCGGTGAGGTGCGCCCAGCCGTCCCAATCGTCCTCGGAGCAGCCGTCCTCGATGGACGCGATGGGGTAGCGGTCACACAAATCCTTCAGGTAGGCGACCATCCCCGCGGCGTCGAGCGACTTGCCCTCGCCCGTCATGGCGTAGCGGCCGTCGCGGTAGAACTCGGTGGCGGCGCAGTCGAGCGCAAAGGTGACGTCCTCGCCGGGTCGATAGCCGGCCGCCTCGCAGGCCTTGGAAATGAAGCCAAGCGCCTCGTCGGCGGAGCTGAGGTTGGGCGCGAAGCCGCCCTCGTCGCCGACGTTGGTGGAGTGCCCGGCGTTGTGCAGCGCCTTCTTGAGCGCGTGGAAGATCTCGGAACCCATGCGGATCGCCTCGGCGACGGTCGGCGCCGCGACGGGCTGGATCATGAACTCCTGCACGTCGATCGGGTTATCGGCGTGCTGGCCGCCGTTGATGATGTTCATCATCGGCACCGGCAGGGTGCGCGCGTAGACCCCGCCAATGTAGCGGTAGAGCGGCTGCCCCGCGTCCTCGGCGGCGGCGCGCGCGGTGGCCAGCGACACGCCGAGGATAGCGTTGGCGCCCAGGCGGGACTTGTTGGCGGTGCCGTCCAGGTCGATCATCATGTCGTCGATCTTCACCTGGTCGGCGGCGTCGAGCCCCGAGAGCATGTCGAAGATCTCGCCCTCGACGTTGGCGCAAGCTTGGCGGACGCCCTTGCCGCCGTAGCGGGCCGGGTCGCCGTCGCGCAGCTCCACCGCCTCGTGCGCGCCGGTGGAGGCGCCCGAGGGGATGGCGACCCGGCCCATGGCGCCCGACTCGAGGACGACATCGACCTCGAGGGCGGGATTGCCGCGGCTGTCGAGGATCTCGCGGGCGACGATGTCGGCGATGGCTGCCATGGAAAGCTGCTCCGATGCGAACGGCCCGGCTAGCGCCAGCCGGGCGGGTATTGTTGCCGCGCGGATAGGATGGCACGGATGACAAAGCAAGTATCGCGGCCCGGGCGCGCCCGGCTTCCGTGTGCGCCGATGGAGGATGTGGATGGCTGCGACGGATCGCCCAAACTGGATCAGACCGCTGAAACGGGCGGGGCTCGCGTCGGGTTTGCTGGCCGTGCTGGCCGGTTGCCAGCTCTACACGCCGTTCCGCGACGCCAACGGGCGCGCGAACGAGGACATGGCGGGGGTCATCGACACCTACGTCCGACTCGGCGCGCGCCCGGTGCACACGCTGAGCGTCGCGCAGGCGCGGGCGCAGCCGACGCCCGGCGACGCGGTGCGCGCGGTGGTGTCGGCGCAGCGCGGCCATCCGTTCACCGCCGACGCGTTCACGCGGGAGCGCGACTTGACGGTGGATGGCGCGGCGGGGCCGCTGGCCGCCAGGCTGTACGATGCGACGCCGGGCCATGCCGGGGAGCCGATCATCCTGTACTTCCACGGTGGCGGATGGGTGACCGGCGACCTGAACACCTACGACGCGACCGACCGCGCGCTGGCGGTTCAGGCGCACGCGATGGTGCTGTCGGTGGCGTATCGCCTGGCGCCCGAGGCCCGCTTCCCCGCGGCGCATGACGACGCGTTCGCCGCCTATCGCTGGCTATTGGCGAACGCGTCCCTGCTGGGGGCGGACCCGCGGCGCATCGCCGTCGCGGGCGAGTCGGCGGGCGGCAACCTGGCCATCAACGTGTCGCTCGCGGCGCGGGACGCGCACCTGCGGATGCCGGTGCACGAGCTGCTGATATACCCGGTGGCGGGGACCGACACGAAGACCCCGTCCTACATCGCGGACCAGGACGCGATCCCGCTAGGCCGGCAGGACGTGCTCTGGTATGTGGCGAACACGATCGCGAGCCCGGCGGACTTGGCCGACCCGCGCCTCGACCTGATCGGCCGGGCGGACCTGCACGGGCTGCCGCCGACCACCGTGATCTCGGCCGAAATCGACCCGCTGGAGTCGGACGGCACGTTCCTGACCTACAAGCTGCAGGCGCATGGCGTCGACGTGTCGCGCCGCGAGTATGGCGGGACGACGCACGAGTTCTTCGGCATGGGCGCCGTGGTCGCCCGCGCGGCGGAGGCGGAGGCGTTCGCCGCGCAGGAGCTGGACGCGACGTTCGACAAGATCGGCAACCCGCCGCCGCCGCCGCGGCCGGTGGTGGGCCGCCGGCGAGTGGTGCGGCGGAGGCCTCGCGGGTCGTAAGGGGGTGGCCGTGGCGAACACGATCACGGGTCCGGCTCGGTCGGAGGCGCTGGACATGGCGGTTTTCCGCCGCGGCACTTTCGTCATTGCGATGAGCGCTTGCGACGCGGCAATCCAGCCGCCAACACCGTGCGCGCAGCTTGGATCGCCGCGCCGCCAAGCGGCGGCTCGCGATGACGGGTGGCTGCCAAGCTCAGCAGTATGACGGCGCGCGTCTAACCGAGCCGGAGTCGCCGGGCCTCGTAGGCGCGCAGGTGGAGGTAGGCGACGCGGAGCAGCGGGGAGGCGCCGGGTTCGCCGCGGGCGAGCAGGTCGCCCACCACGTGCTCCACCTCCACCGGGCCGCCGCGCTCGATGTCGCGCGCCATGCTGGCGAGCAAGGGCGAGCGGGCCGTGGTGGCGACGGCAGCCGAGCGCTCCATCGACGCTGGGCGGGGCGCGTACCCGTTGCGCGTGGCCACGGCGGCGCATTCGGCCAGCAGGCCGAGTGGGACCTCCGTACCGCCCGCGGCCACGACGTCGCCGATGGTGGCGCGCATCAGGCAGGTGGTGCAGGCCAGGGTGGTGATGAACACCCATTTCTCCCACATATCCTGCATGATCGCCTCGCTTAGGCGCCCGCCCGCGGGGGTCAGCGCCGTGGCGAGCGCCTGCGTGACCGCAGAGGGCGGCCCCTCGCGCTCGCCGAGGATGATGGCCTGCATGTCGCCGAACTGGCGGATGCCGCCGTCCGGCTCGAGCGTGGTCGATATCTGGGCCACGCCGCCCAGCACGCGGTCGGCGCCGAACCGATCCGACAGGGCGTCAAGGTGCGCCATGCCGTTCAGCAGGGGGAGCAGCTTGGTTTGCGGGCCGATCGCGGGCGCCACCGAGTCGATCGCGTTGGGCAGGTCGTAGCCCTTGCAGCTGAGGATGACGGCATCGAACGGGCCGTCGATCGCGTCCGCGGCGACCGTCTGGGGGTGGGGGATGCTGGCGTCGCCCCGGGGGCTGCGCAGGGTCAGGCCATCGGCGGCGAGTTGCGCGGCGCGGCGGGGGCGGACCAGGAAGGTGACGTCTTCCCCGGCCTCGATCATGCGAGCGCCGAAATAGCCGCCGATCGCGCCGGCGCCGACAATGAGCGTGCGCAGGGTCATGGTTGTCCTCCCATCAGTTCGGCGTCCCGTTTGCGCAGGAGCTTGAAGTCGGGGCCGTCGATCGGCTGGCCGGTGGCGCGGTCGACCAGCACCGGGTCGGCAGGCAGCCCGGTGGCGGCATGGACGATCTGGACCGTCGGCCCCTCGGGCGTGAAATGGCGGTTGCCCCAGGTGAGCAGGCTGAGCATCACGGGGCGGAAATCACGGCCGCGGTCGGTGAGCACATACTCGTCGCGCGGGGGCCGCTCGCAGTAGCGCCGGCGCTCCAACAGGCCGGCGGCAACCAGGGCCTTGAGGCGGCGGGTGAGGATGTTCGGCGCTACGCCCAACGCGTCGCGGAACTCGTCGAAGCGGGTGCGGCCGTTGAAGGCCTCGCGTAGAATGAGGATGCTCCACCACTCGCCGACATGCTCGAGGCTGCGGGCGATCGGGCAGGTCATGCCGCTGAACGATGTGCGCTGCATCTGGTAGAGGGTAGCATCTTGCAAGCGGGGCGTCAAAGCAGGGGATGGCGGATGGTGCGGGAGAACGAGGTTCGCGAGGGCGAGGTGGTGGCGGCGGCGCCCGAGGCGGCAGACGCCGGGCTGGTGTTCATCGGCCGCATCTTCACGCCGTGGACGTCGCGCCTGGTCACGCCGCGGCAGGGGCGGCTGGACGGCCCGGTGTGCCGGGTGGAGGTGTTCGAGCCCTGGGTCGCCGCGCTGGACGGGCTGGCGGCCTATGAGCGGATCGAGGTGATCTACTGGTTGCACCTGTCGCGGCGGGACCTGGTGCGGCAGAGCCCCGCCAACGACCGCTCCGGGCGCGGCACCTTCTCACTGCGCTCCCCGGCGCGGCCGAACCCGCTTGGCACGTCGATCGCGCAGCTGGTGGGCATCGAGGGCGGCGTCGTGCTGGTGCGCGGGTTGGACTGCCTGGACGGCACGCCGCTGCTGGACTTGAAGCCGGACCGCACGCTGTTCACGCCGATCGCGCCGCCGCAGCAGGGCGACTTCGAGGTCGGCTGACCGATTGCATCGGAACCGCGCGAATGCTCCAAGGGGCCTCATAGGAGTGCGCCCGCTGTCCAGCCCCGTCAAAACGTCGATCCGGATCAAGGGCCGCTCGTTCGTGGCGCTGGTGCTGATGCCCGAGCCGCCGATCGAGGACTGGATGGGCGCGCTGGCAGCGCAGATGGCGCGGGCGCCAACGTTCTTCGAGGGGCGGCCGGTGATCGTGGACTTGTCGGCGCTGGCGGGGCACGAGGCCGGGTTCGAGGCGCTGATCGAGGCGCTAGAAGCGCGCGACCTGCGCATTATCGGGGTGGAGGGCGCAGCGCCGGGTTGGACGGATGCCGAGGTGTGGGGCCGGCCGCCGATCGCGACCAATGGCCGGGCGGACCGGTTCATCGAGGTGGTGGAGGACGAGCCGGAGGCGCCGCCGCCGGAGCGGAACTCGCTGGTGCTGCGGGGGCCGGTGCGGTCGGGGCAGACGGTGTTCTTCGAGCGGGGCGACGTGACGGTGATCGGGTCGATCTCGTCGGGGGCGGAGGTGATCGCCGCCGGGTCGATCCATGTGTATGGGACCTTGCGCGGGCGGGCGATCGCGGGGTTCGCGGGCCATGACGAGGCCGCGATATTCTGCCGGCGGATGGAGGCGGAGTTGATCGCCATCAACGGCGTCTACAAGGTTGCGGACGACATGCCGGCCGTGCTGCGGGGCAAGCCGGTGCACGCGACGCTGGACGGCGACTCCATCGTGCTTGCTACGATGGCGTAATCAGGAAGGATTCTCGAGTATGGCGGAGGTGCTGGTCGTTACATCCGGCAAGGGCGGGGTGGGGAAGACGACGTCCACCGCCTCGCTCGGCGTGGCCCTGGCGCAGGCGGGGCAGAAGGTGGTGATCGTCGATTTCGACGTGGGCTTGCGCAACCTGGACCTGATCATGGGCGCCGAACGCCGGGTCGTGTTCGACCTGATCAACGTGGTGCAGGGCGACGCCAAGCTGGCGCAGGCGCTGATCCGCGACAAGCGGGTGGAGACGCTGTCCTTGCTGGCCGCCTCGCAGACGCGGGACAAGGACGCGCTCAGCGAGGAAGGCGTGCAGCGGGTGGTGAACGAGTTGCGCGAGAAGTTCGACTGGGTGATCTGCGACAGTCCGGCGGGCATCGAGAAAGGCGCCGCGCTGGCGATGAAGTTCGCCGACCGGGCGATCGTGGTGACAAACCCGGAAGTGTCGTCGGTGCGCGATTCGGACCGGATCATCGGGCTGCTCGACAGCAAGACGCTGAAGGCGGAGAAGGGCGAGCGGATGGAGAAGCACCTGCTGCTCACGCGCTACGACCCGGTGCGCGCGGAACGCGGCGACATGCTGAAGATCGACGACGTGCTGGAGATCCTGTCGATCCCGCTGCTGGGGATCATCCCCGACAGCGAGGAGGTGCTGAAGGCGTCCAACCTCGGCTCCCCGGTGACGCTGAGCGCGCCCGCCAGCGCGCCGGCGCGGGCGTATGCGGACGCGGCCAAGCGGCTGCGCGGGGAGGAGGCGCCGATGACGGTGCATTCCGACAAAAGCGGCTTCCTCGGTCGGCTGTTCGGGAGGCGGGTGGCATGAGCCTGTTCGGATTGTTCTCGCGGCGGTCGTCGGCGCCGGTGGCGCGGGACCGGCTGCAGATCCTGCTGTCGCACGAGCGCGCGTTCATCGGCGGCAACGATTTGGCGGCGACCTTGCAGGAGGAGATCCTGCGGGTGATCGCCAAGCACGTCGCGATCGACCGCGACAAGGTGAAGGTGAGCCTGGAGCGCGGCGAGTCGGTGTCGACGTTGGAGATCGATGTGGAGATGCCGGGGGAGGCGGAGGTGAAGCGGGGGCGGGTGGCTTAGGCCAAGCGACCCTATCGCCCACTGCGTAAACCCGTCATTGCGAGGAGCGCTTGCGACGAAGCGATCCAGTCGCTAGCGCCGTTCACGCGGTCCTGGATCGCCACGCCGGCAAGCGGCGACTCGCGATGACGGTCTTCAACCTTGGCCGCAGTCTTCAGGCGTATCGAATTACCTCGCCGGTGGCCGTTGTCGGAGAGCTAACGTGCAGGTCGGCCATGTTTGGACGCCGTGGATGCCGGACTCAAGGCCACTGCTGTCCGGCCGTCATGCCCGTACTTGACGAGATCTGGTCCCGTCGTCGCGAACAAGGCGCGTCAAAAACCTTGCCGGACAGTCGCGGCTCAAGGCCCGGCATGACGATTGGGTTCACCGCGTCCAGTAGTCGATCATCGTCATGGTGAACAGGATGGCGAGCCAGCAGAAGCTGAGCCCGGCGTAGAAACGCGTCAGCGGCGCCTCCTCGCGCACTTCCATCGTGAACAGCAACACGGTCAGCACCATGCAGATCACCAGTCCGGCCACGATGTAGGACGTGGCGCTGGAGGGCGCGAGCGCGCTGAGCAACACGATGGCGGCCAGGAAGCACAGCAGCGCGACGAACGCGAAGACGGGGACGCGCATGTGCGTCCAGATCTCCTGTTTCTCGGCAGCGTCCGGCATGCGTCCGCTCATCGGCCGACCACGTAGAGCACGGGGAAGGCGATGATCCAGATCAGGTCGATGAAATGCCAGTATAGGCCGTATATCTCGATGCGGTTCTGGCGGCGTTCGAGGAAACCGGGCTTGTTGGCCTCGTAGGCCAGCCATAACAGGATGCTTACGCCGGTGATCAGGTGCACGCCGTGCAGGCCGGTGGTGATGAAATACAGGTTCACGAACAGCTGGGAGGCCGGGTCGCCCTCGAGCGCGTAGGCGCGGGGCAGGAACGGCGTCATGTGCTCGGAGAAGTCGGCGTAGTACTCGTAACCCTTGAGCGTGATGAACAGCGCGCCCAGGGCGGCGGTGGCGAGCATGCAGCGCACCATCCAGCGCTGGCCGCCGAGGCGCGACAGCACGATGGCGCCGGACATGGTGAGCGAGGAGCAGATCAGCACGACGGAGTTGACCGCGCCGATCCAGAACTTCAGGTGATGCACGGCGGCGCGGACCGAGTCCGGGTGCACCGTGTGCAGCACGAAGGCGGCGCAGAACAGGCCGCCGAACAACAGCAACTCGGTCAGTAGCCAAGCCCACATCCCCATTTGCGCGGCGCGGCGCTGCTGGTCCGCGTTGGCGAACTGCTCGGCAACCTCGATGCCGGTGGGCAGGCCCAACGCGGCGCTCACGCTAGCGGGCCTTCTCGGGTGTGGAGTGCTTGTAGTCGTACGGCTCGAAATCGACGATCGGCGGGGAGAGGAAATTGTGCGCCGGCGGTGGCGAACTGGTGGACCACTCCAGCCCCTTGGCTTCCCAAGGATTCGCGGGCGCCTTCTTGCCGTAGAACAGCGACCAGGTGAGATAGAACATCGGGAAGATGTAGCCGGCCGCGAGGATGGTGGCGCCGGCGGAGGACAGGATGTTCAGCAGTTGGAACTCGGGCGGATAGTCGTGGTAGCGCCGCGGCATTCCCAGGTAGCCGAGTAGGAATTGCGGGAAGAACGTCACGTTGAAGCCGACAAAGATCAGCACGGCGGACACCATCCCCCAGGCCTCCGGATACATCCGCCCGGTGAATTTCGGCCACCAGAAGTGCAGCCCGCCGAGCCAGGCCAGCACGGTGCCGCCGACCATGATGTAGTGGAAATGCGCGACCACGAAGTAGGTGCCGTGGACGTGCTCGTTGACCGAGAGGGTAGCGAGGAACAGGCCGGTCAAGCCGCCGATCACGAACAGCCCGATATAGCCCATCGCGTAGAGCATCGGCGTCTTTAGGCGGATGCTGCCTTTGTAGATGGTCGCGGTCCAGTTGTAGACCTTGACCGCGGACGGCACGGCGACGGCGAAGCTGAGCACCGAGAAGATCAACGCGGCGGTGTCGCTCTCGCCGTTGACGAACATGTGGTGGCCCCACACGAAGAAGGTGATCGAGGCCAGGGCGATGCTCGCGTAGCAGATGAAACGGTAGCCGAAGATCTTCTTCTGCGCGAAGGCGGGGACGATCTCGCTGATCACGCCCATGCCCGGCAGCACCATGATGTACACTGCAGGGTGCGAGTAGAACCAGAACAGGTGCTCGAACAGCACCGGGTCGCCGCCGAGGTTGGGGTCGAAGATGCCGATGCTGAAGGCGCGCTCGAGCACCAGCATGATCAGCGCGATGGTGATGACGGGGGTGGCGAGCAGGAAGATCAGGCTGACCGCGTAGTGCGTCCAGACGAAGATCGGCATGCGGAACCACGTCATCCCCGGCGCGCGCATGGTGTGGATGGTGACGACGAAGTTCAGCCCGGTGAGAATGGACGAGAACCCGACGATGATGACGCCGATCAGCGCGGGGATGACGTAGCTGTTGGAGAAGGTGGTGGAGAACGGGGCGTAGAACGTCCACCCGGTGTCGACGCCGCCGATCACCAGGTCCGCCACGGTGAACAGCGAGCCGCCGACGAACACGTACCAGCTCAGCAGGTTGAGGCGGGGGAAGGCGAGGTCCTTCGCGCCCAGCATCAGCGGCAGCAGGAAGTTGCCGAAGGTGGCGGGAATGGACGGGATCAGGAAGAACCAGACCATCACCACGCCGTGGACGGTAAACAGCTTGTTGTAGGTGTCCGAGGTGAAGATCTGCCCGTTGGGCACGATCAGCGACAGGCGCACCAGTCCGGCGGCGATGGCGCCCAGGATGAAGAACAGGGTGATCGCGAACAGGTACATCACGGCGATGCGCTTGTGGTCGGTGGTCAGGAACCACGATCGCAGCGTGTGCTCGGCGTGGAGGTAGTCGGGCGGTCGGCCAATGGTGGTGCGCGGGGTCTCGGGGTCGCGCAGGGAGGTGTCGAGCGGGCTCATTGCGGGTATTGCTCCCCTGGTCCGGTCGAGTGCTGGTCGACCGGCCCGGCTTTGATGTAGGCGATGATGCGCACGAGATCGTCTTCGGGGATCACGCCCTTGAAGGCGGGCATGACCTGCTTGTAGCCGGCGATCTTGTTGTTGTCCGGGTTCAGGATCTTGTCGCGGATGTAGCTTTCGGTCGCGGTGATGGTCCCGCCGGCTTCCATGGGCACCTGCGAGCCGAGCAGCCCAGCGAGCGACGGCGCCCGCACGGTGCTGCCTGAATCGTGGCAGCCGCTGCAGCCATAGGACGAGAACAGCTTGCCGCCTGCCGAGGCGAGGCTGTCGGGGCTGCCCGCCTGCCGCAGCCAGGCGGCGTAGTCGGACGGGCTCATGACGGTCAGCAGCCCGTCCATCGCCGAGTGGTCGGTGCCGCAGAACTCGCTGCACAGCAGGCGGTAGGTCCCGGGGCGGTCGGCGTTGAACCAGAGCTGCGTGTAGCGGCCGGGCAGCGTCTCCATCTGGATGCGCAGGGACGGGAAGTACAGCGAGTGGATCACGTCCTGGCTGATCATGTTGATCAGGATCGGCTCGCCGGCGGGCACGTGCAGGTCGTTGATCTCCGCCTGGCCGCCGGGGTGCTGGAATTTCCACATCCACTGGCGGCCGATCGCCTCGATGCGGGTGGCGTTGGCCGGCGGGTTCTTGTGGGCGACGAACATCGTGGCGCCCCAGGCGAAGAAGATCAGCGTCAGCACGAACGGGATGATCATCCAGCCCAGTTCGAGCATGCGGTCGCGGTTCTCGGTGTAGCCGCGGTTCACCACGCGCCCGTCGCGGTAGCGGATCGCGAAGAAGCTGATGCCGATGAAGATCGGCACGACCAGCAGCAGGGTCAGCAGGGTGAACGACCAGATCAGGTGATCCGTCTCCACCGCGCTGGCGGATGCGGCGCTCGGCCATAGCGCGAGGGGGTAGTCGCTCGGCTTCATGGCGCTGCATCCAGCTTGCGCCCGACGATCAGAGTCATCGCGCGGGCGACCGGGATGCGAGCGCGGGCGTGGTCCGGCGTGATCCAGGCGTAATTGTCCAGCAACCGACTCTCTGCGGCCCGCAGCGTGGCGAGGTCGGGGACGGGGTTGGCCTGCAGGTTGGGCCCGGGCGGCGGCGGCTGCACCAGCTGCTCGGCGGTCACCGGCGGCTGCGCGTGGTCCGCCCGGCTGCGCATGACCCGCTGCACGCCGACCATCCCGACGATCGCCAGCGCCATCACCAGGCCCAGCCCGGCGACGAGGCGGACCATCAGGCGGCCGCTCATGTCGGACGTCTCGTGGCGGGCCTGGCGCGCCTGGCGGCTTGGCGGCGTGGCCGGGTTGCCGTGGCCGGTCTGCTCGCCGAAGGGTTCGGCGACCGTGGCGCTGGGCGCTGCGGCGGGCAGGCCGAACCGCATGGCGAGCGTCACGCCGCCGAACAGCATCGCGGCGCGGGCGGCCCAGCCGGCGGCCTGTCCGGCGCGCTGGCGCCTAGGCGGCTGCATGGTGGTCTCCCCTTGGAAGCAGCAGAAGCAGCAGCCCCACCACCAGGCCGCCGATGCCGAGCACCGCCAGCGCGTCGGCCACGGTCACGGTGAACCGGCCGCGGAACGCCGGGGTGACCAGCCAGAGCGTCTCGGCCAGATGCGCCAGCAGCAGCATGGCGGCGACGCTGGCGAGCACGGCGGGGATTCGGCCCGCCCCGGCGGCGAGCAGGGCCAGGGCGATAGCCGAGGCCGCGACGGCGAACCAGATGACCCCGCCGCCGAGGCCGGGCAGGCGGTCCAGGTACCAGACGACCTCGTCCGGCAGATTGGCCGACCACACCACGAGGAACTGGACGAAGTGCACCGCCGCCCAAACCGCGAGCAACACGGCGAGCAATACCCCGCCGCGCGCCGCGTCGCCGTTGCGCGTGGCGACCGCGCCGACGAAGGCGGCCAGGCACGCCGCGATGCCGACCTGCGACGTGATCAGCAGCACCCCGATGGCGGAGGACGCCAGGCCCGGCTGCAACGACAACACCCAATCGATCGCGGCGAGGCTGACCAGGCTGACATGCAGCACGAGCCCGATCGCCGCCAATCCCCGGCGGGGCGCGCCGCGAGGCGCCCGGCTGAACAGCAGCGCCAGCACGGACAACACGGCGAGGATGAGGACTGCCCGGCCGATGAACACGCCCGGCGCCATCCAGCCCTCCGGCAGCGCGCGGGGGACGCCGGCCCGGCGGAACAGCGGCGCCGTGCTCAGCAGCACCGGGATGGCGAACACCGCGCCCACGGGGAGCAGCAGCAACGACCGGCGCAACGTGGCGGCGACTGGGCCGGCATCGGCGCCGACCAGCTCGAGCGCCATGACGATGGCCAACGCCCCCACGGGCGCCGCGAGCCAGAACAGCCACGCCGCGAGATAGGACGGCATGGCGTCCGCGCTCGCCATGGCTATGACGAGCCAACCGGCCGAGGCGAGCGCGCCGATGCCCAGCGCAACCAAAGCCCCCCTCATTTGGCCGCGTCCAGTTGGGCGCGGTCGGACGCCGGCAGGCTGGCCGGGTCGGCATTCTGGCTGAGCTGCAGCGCGCGGACGTAGGCGATGATCGCCCAGCGGTCGGGCGGCGCCACGCGATCGGCGTAGCTGTACATGGCGCCGTAGCCGTTGGTGATTGCGTCGTAGAACACCTGCGCCTTGGCGGTGCGCAGCTTGCCCTCCACGAAGGAGGGCGGGTGCGGGAAGCCGCGCTGCACGATCATGCCCTCGCCATTGCCGGCGCGGCCGTGGCAGGGAGTGCAGAAGATCTCGAACCGCTGGTGGCCGCGCTCCAGCAGGGCGGCGTCGATCGTGTCCGGCGCCGCCGCCGGGCCGTTCGGCGCGTCGCGGGCCACGGTCCCGGCGACCGGCGGCTGCATCGACGACCCGTTCTTGAAGAACGCGTTGCGGTCCCACGTGCGGGACGAATCCTGGGTGTACATGTCCGCCCGCTTGCACCCGGCCAAGGTCGCCAGCAGGCAGATCGCCAGCGCAGCCCTCATCGCGGCACGCGGTGGGTGTTGACCGGGGGCGCCGGCAGCGCGGCCAGCACCGCCTCGACCTGGGCGGCGTCGAAACCGTCGTCGGTGGATTCGACCGCGACGAAGAACCGGTCCTGGCTCGCCCGGGTGAAGTTCGGGATGTTGAACGCCGGGTGGTTCAGCCGCGGCAACCGGCTGGCGGTCAGCAACAGGCCCAGGCCCGCCAACGCCCCGGTGAGCGCGCCGAACGACACGCTCGGCACGATGAAGGCCGGCCAGCTGAACAGCGGCCGCCCGCCGATGTCGAACCGGTAGCCGTAGATCGTCGCCCAGGTGCACATGCCGAACATCGCCAGCGCGCCCAACGCCGCCGCGGCGAGCGCGATCGGGTAGAGCGACCGCGACGTCAGGTCCGCCAGCGCCGCCGCGCCGGGCACGGGGGTGGGCGAGTAGGCGTCCAACCGGCCCAATCCGCGCCCGTTCAGCGCCCGCAGCGCGTCGCACATGGCGTCCGGCGTGTCGAACTCGGCGCTCACCCCCCAAAGCGGCGACCCGGATGAATGCTTCGGCTCAGCCACGCGTCACCGGCATCGCGACGAGACGCCGCATGTCGACGATGGACAGCGCCGGCAGGTAACGCAGCAGCAGCAGCAGCAGGAACAGGAACAGCCCGATGGTGCCGACGAAGGTGCCGATGCCGACCAGGTCCATCGCGTAGGGGTGCGCGGCGGAGGGCAGGAAGTCGTGCTGCAGGGTGATGACGATGATCATGAAGTGGTCGGCCCACATGCCGAACGCGACCAGCAGCCCGATGGCGAACAGCGCCACCGCGGACCGGCGCAGGAACGGCAGCCAGAACAGATGCACGGGGGCCAGCGCGCACACGACCACCGCCCAGGTCGACCAAGCGTTCGGCCCGTTGAACCGCCGCCCCAGCACCGCCTTGTCGAACCCGGTGCCGGTCAGCGTCGAGGTGACGAACTCCGCCGCGTAGCAGTAGAGGTTGGCCAGGCCCAGCCCGAGCAACAGCATCGCCAGCAGGTCGAAATGCCGCGGCGTCACCAGCAGCTTGAGCGGGAATACCGCGCGCATGACGACCACGACCGCCGCGACCATGCCGATTCCGGCGAACAGCGCGGCCGCCAGGAACGACACCGGCGATAGCGCGTCGTGCCAGCCCGGCTCCACCGTGCCGGCGAACATCACGGCGGCGCCGGTCTGCAGGGACGCCACCAGCACCACGCCGAAGATCGCCAGGGAGCGGTAGGCGCGCTCCCACCGTTCCCAGTGGGCCAGTGAGCCGCGCCAGCCGAGGGCGGCGATGCCGTACAGCTGCGCCTTGAGCCGCCGCGTCCAGCCGCCGGGGCGGGATTGGTGGCGGACCATCCGTTCGATGGCGCGGTCGCGCATGGTGGCCAGGTCCGGCAGCATGCCGACGAACCAGAAGCTGCCGCAGATGCCGAGGAAACTGATGATGTCGACCGCGTCCCAGAACAGCGGGCTGCGGAACTGCGGCCAGAGCAGGAAGGTGTTGGGGTAGGGCAGGTTCCAGTAGAAGAACCACGGCCGGCCCAGATGGATGATCGGGTACAGCCCGGCCGCCGCCGCCGCGATCAGCGCGATCGACTCGGTGATGCGATTGATCGCGCCGCGCCACTCGGCGCCCATCAGCAGCAGCAGGGCCGACACCATCAGGCCGCCGCAAGCCACGCCGATCCACCAATCGTAGCCGACGATGTCCAGCGCCCAGGTGACCGGGATGTTGTTGCCCCAGACGCCGACGCCCTCGAACAACACCCACGACACGGTCACCGCCAGCACGCCCACCAGCGCCAGCGACACGGCGAAGGCGATCCACCAGCGCAGGTTGCCTTCGTGCTCGAACGCGAACTCGCTGACGTCGTCGCCGACGCTGGCCCAGGTCTGGCCCGGCGCGATGATGCGGTCCCGCGGATTGTTGGGGAGAATGGAAGGGCCGAGTGCGGTGACGCTCATGCTCAGCCCTCCTCGGACCGCGGCGCGCGCTCGGCCAGGTAGGTCGTGCGCGGACGGACGCCCAGTTCGCCGAGCATGGCGTAGTTGCGGGTGTCGGCGCGGGCGGCGGCGACGGCGCTGCCGGACTGGTTCAGGTCGCCGAAGCTGATGGCGCGGGACGGGCAGGCGCCCTGGCAGGCGGTCTGCACCACCCCGTCGGCGATCGGGACGTTGCGCTTGTCGGCGTCGATGCGGGCGTTCTCGATGCGCTGCACGCAGTACGTGCACTTTTCCATCACGCCGCGCGCCCGCACGCTCACCTGCGGGTTGCGCTGCAGCTGCACGCTGGGCGCGGCGCCGGCGGAATAGTCGAGGTAGTTGAACTTGCGCACCTTGTAGGGGCAGTAGCCGGAGCACGCCCGGGTGCCGACGCAGCGGTTGTAGACCATCAGGTTGAGGCCCTCGCTGTCGTGCAGCGTCGCCTCCACCGGGCAGCCGACCTCGCACGGCGCGTCCTCGCAGTGCATGCAGGGGATGGGCGCGAAGTGGGTCTGCGGCGCCTCGGGCGGGCCCTCGTAGTAGCGGTCCACGCGCAGCCAGTGCATCTCGCGGCCCAGCGCCACCTGCTCCTTGCCCACCACGGCGATGTTGTTCTCGCTCTGGCAGGCGACGACGCAGGCGTTGCAGCCGATGCAGGCGTCGAGGTCGATCACCATACCCCAGGCGACGTCGGACTGGGCGCGCGGCGGGCCATAGATCGTCGGCTGGGACCAGCTGGTGGTCTCGCCGACCGGCGGGGCGCCCTCGCGCTGCACGCGCACGAAGTCGTGCCCCTCCATAGTGGAGTGGTCCTGCGTGGTGGCGAACTTCACGCTGCGCCCGGTCTTGCGAAGGGTGGCGCCGGCCGCCGACCACGAATCGGCGCCGCGCAACGCATAGGCGCTGAACCCGAGCCCATCGCACAGCAGCGACGGCACCGACCGGCCGTAACCCAGCGGAACCCCGACGGTGCCATCCGCCTGACCCGGCGTCACCCACACCGGCCCGTCGATCGCGCGCCCATCCACGGCGAGGGTCACGACGTCCCCGGTGGCGAGGCCCTCGCGGGCGGCCAGCGCCGGGGAGATGGAGAGCGCGCTATCCCAGACCACCTTGGTGAGCGGCTTCGGCAGTTCCTGCAGCCACCCATTGTTGGCGTTGCGGCCGTCCCACACCGTGGGGTCCGGGCGGAACAGCGCCATCAAGCCATCTGGCGCGGGCTCAGCGGCGGCGCCGGGCGGAACGGGTTGCACTTGCTCGGTGGGGAAGGCGGAGTCGCGGACGAACCCGTCGCGCAACATCGCCTCCCAGCGCGGGGCGAAGGCGCCCGGGTCTTGCGCGCCCTGCCAGTGCGCCTGCAGCAGCGCCAGGCCGCCCTTCGGATCGCCATCGGTCAGCAGCGACAGGATCTCGGCGGCGGAGCGGCCATCGTAGAGCGGGGCGACGGTCGGCTGCATCAGTCCGACCGTGCCGTCCACCGAGCGTGCATCGCCCCACGCTTCCAGCGGATGGGCCAGCGGCAGGTGCCAGTCGCAGCGCAGCCCCGTCTCGTCCTCGTAGGCGCCGGCGTGGATCCTCAGCTTCACCTGGTGCAGCGCCGCGGCGAAACCGAGCGCGCCGGGCGCGTCGTAGACGGGGTTGGCGTCGAGCACCACGAGGGTGGACACCGCGCCCGCGTTCATCGCGGCGACCAGGTCGGCCAGGCTCCCGGCCGGCGGCGCGACGGGGGCAATGTATTCGATCGCATGCCCGACATTGCCGAGCGCCGCGTTGAGCCGATGCGCCGCCTCCTGCACCTCGACCGGCGCCGCGGGGCCGGCGACGACCAGCGAGGCGCCGCGGTGGGCGTGCAACGCGGCGGCCGCGGCGGCGCGCCAGACGTCGATCGGCGAGGACCCGGCCGCAGCCGGCGGCGCGCCAGGCCCAGCCAAGTCGGCGACCAAAGCCTGCGCCAGGCCGGCGAGCTCCGCCGGGGTCGCGACCAGCGGGTGGTCCGCCTTCGCGGTGGTGAGACTCGGCAGCGACGCGGCGGCGTGCAGCACCAGCATCCCGCCCGACGCCGCGCGGGCTGTCGACCAGTCGCGCGCCACGCCGGCCTGGTGCGGCCCCGGGTCCAGCAGATCGCCCTCGAGCGAGACCACCACGCGGGCGCGGTCGAGATGGAAGCGCGGCTCCACCGGCCGGCCGAACGCGCGGGTTGCGGCTTCGTGCTGGGCGGTGCGGTCCACCGCGGCGTGGGTGTGCCAGGTCATGCCGGGGAAGTCGCGCAGCATGGCCTCGATCTGCGCCCGCAGCGACGGCGACGAGACCGGCCCGGTGAGCAGGCGCAGTCCTTGCGCCCCGCCGGCGCGCAGGGCGGCGAACCGGCCCAGCACGACGCCGCGGAACGTCTGCCAGTCGCTGGCGCGGCCGTCGTTGCGGACGGCCTGTGAGCGCGCCGGGTCATACAGGTCCAGCACGGAGGCCTGACCGAAAACGTCGGTGGCGCCGCGCGTCCAAGGATGGTCGGGATTGCCCTCGATCTTGAGCGGGCGGCCGTCGCGGGTGGTGACCAGGATGCCGTTGGCCAGCCCGTCGGTGAGCGCGACCGAGGCGAAACGCAACACCGCGCCAGGCTCCGCGCGCAGCGGCTTGTTGACGAATGGCACTTCCTGGTCGCGGCCGTCGCCCGAATCGTCGCAGCCGGACAGGCCGGCCAGCGCGAAGGAGGCGGCCATCAGCTTGAGGAAGCTGCGGCGCTCCGGCCCGGTGGACAGGTCGGTGACGGCGGGGAACTCGCGCGCCATGAACTCGCGGAACGCCGGCGTGTCCGCCAACTGATCCAGGCTGCGCCATTGTTGGTTAGGGCTGCGCCGCAGGGGCGGCCTCACCGGTGGCATATCGAGCAATCCGATAGCCGCTGGGGGTCGGCGATGTTGTGTTCCTTCACCAAGTTCGCGCCGATTTCGGCCTGATTGGCTGGCGGCGTCCATTCCATGTTCCAGATCTGGTCGGCCGGCCGCAGGAATTTCGCCGGGTTCTGGTGGCAGGTCAGGCAGAACTCCATGCGGAAGGATTGCGCCGGGTAGGTCAGCTGCATCGTGTCGACGGCGCCGTGGCAACTGGAGCAGCCAACGCCCTTCGTTATGTGGATCGAGTGGTTATAATAAACATAGCTCGGCAGGTGGTTGACCCGGGTCCAGTGCAGCGGCTCATTTTGCGCGAAGCTGTCGCGCACCGGCGCCAGCATCTGCGCCTGCGTCCAGATCTCGGAATGGCAGGTCATGCACGTGTGGGTCGGCGGGAGGCCCGCAGTGGCGAGGTATTCCACTTGTTGGTGGCAGTTGCGGCAGTCGATGCCGAGCTCGCCGGAGTGGTGCTTGTGACTGAACGGCACCGGCTGCGCGGGCGCCACGCCGACATTGCCGATGAAGTCGCCATGCGACCACATGTAGAGCAGCAGGCTGCCGGCCAGGATTGCGACCAGCGTCGCCCACAGCACGAGGCGAAGAATGGCGTCCGCGCCGGGCGCGAAGAGCTGCCGCATGGGCTGGCCGCCAGGCTGCAGGGCGTGCTCCGAAATAAAACCACTCCTTTATTAAGCGCCGAGCGGCCAAGGTAAGTTGGCTGCCAGCTTACGTTCGGCCGCATCGCCAGGTTGCAACCCCGGCGTTTGATGATCGTGAGGTTACGCTGGCGCTTCCGCCACGAGGAAGTCCAGCACCGCCTGCGTGAATTCTACGGGTCGTTCGATGTTCGATAAATGCGCGGCGTGCAGCGTGCGCTTGGTGGCGCCGCGTATGGCCGCGTGGATCAGCGCGCCGTCCGCCGGCGTGGTGGCCGGGTCGTTGGCGCCGACGAGGACGAGCGTGGGCGCCTGGATGGCGCGGATCGCCTCGCGCTGGTCCATGTCGCGGATCGCCTTGCAGCAGCCGATGTAACCCTCGAGCGGGACGCGGCGGATCATGTCGCGCATCTGGTCGATCGTGGCGGGGGCGGCGGCATGGAACGCGGCGGGGAACCAGCGCGCGACGGTCGGCTCGACGGTGGCCGCCATGCCGCCGGCTTGGGCCAGGGCGATGCGGCGGTCCCAGAGCGAGGCCGGCCCCATGTAGGCGGCGGTGTTGGCCAGCACGGCGCGGCCGATGCGGTCCGGCGCGTGGGTGAGCAGCTGCATGCCCACCATGCCGCCCATCGACAGCCCGCAAAAATGAGCGCGGGCGACGCCAAGATGGTCCAGCACGGCCACCGCGTCGCGGCCGAGCTGTTCCATGGTGTAGGGCTCGGGCGAGACGACGCTGCCGCCATGGCCCCGGCTGTCGTAGCGGATCACCCGGAATCGCTCGGCCCAGGAGGGGACTTGGTCATCCCACATCGACAGATCGCTGCTCAGCGAGTTCGACACCAGCAGCGCGGGGCTGTCCGCGCGGCCGTCGACGACGACGTTGAACGGCTCGGCGCCGATTTGCACGATGGGCATGGCGGCACCCTGGCACTCCGCTTGCACATCGGCCAGGGTGCCCGATAGCACGACGACGCGAGTAGGATCCCGCCATGGCCGCCACGCTGTTCACCAACGCCCGCATCGTGGACGGGACCGCACCCGAGCCCGGCCCGCCCGTCGGCGTCCTGGTGGAGGCCGGGCGCATCCGCGAGGTCGGCGAGGGATTGGCCAGCAGCGTAGCGGAGGTGATCGACCTGCGCGGGCGAACGCTGATGCCGGGGCTGATCGATTGCCACGTCCACGTCATCGCCGTGCTGGCGGATTTGGGCCGCAACGCCATGCTGCCGGACGCCTATGTCGCGGCCCGCTCCGCGCTGGTGATGCGCGGCATGCTGATGCGCGGCTTCACCACAGTGCGCGACATGGGCGGCGCCAATGGCGGCCTGCTGCGCGCGGTGCAGGAGGGGCTGTTCCCCGCGCCGCGCCTGGTGATCTGCGGCAAGGCGCTGAGCCAAACGGGCGGCCACTGCGACTTCCGCGGCGCCTACGACGACCGCCCGACCCGGCAATTCGGCCACCCCCTCGGCGCGCTAGGCCGGGTGTGCGACGGCGTGCCGGAGTTGCGGCGGGCGGCGCGCGAGGAGGTCAAGAACGGCGCGCGGTTCGTGAAGATCATGGCCAATGGCGGTTGCGCCTCGCCCAGCGACCCGATCGACTTCCTGGGCTTCGCGGAGGAGGAGGTGCGCGCCGCCGTGGAGGAGGCGCGCATGGCCGGGACCTACGTGGCGGCGCACCTCTACACGGCGGACTCGATCCGGCGGTCGTTGCAATGCGGGGTGCATTCGCTGGAGCACTGCAACCTCATCGACACGGGCGCCGCGTTGCTGGCCGCCGAGAAGGGCGCCGTGGCGGTGCCGACCCAGGTCACCTACGAGATGCTGGCCGCCGAGGGCGCCGCGCTCGGCTTCCCACCCGACTCCGTCCGCAAGGTGGAGGTGGTGCGCGAGGCGGGGATGGAGGCGCTCGGCCTGCTGCGCGCGGCCGGGGTGGCGATGGCGTACGGCACCGACCTGCTGGGCGACATGCACCGGCACCAGTCGGAGGAGTTCGTGATCCGCGGCCGGGCGCTGCCGGCGCAGGAGGTGATCGCCAGCGCCACCCATGTCGCGGCCAAGCTGTGCCGCATGGAGGGCGAGATCGGCGTCGTGGCGCCTGGCGCCTGCGCCGACCTGGTGGTGGTCGACGGCGACCCGCTGGCCGACCTGTCGCTGCTGACCCGGCAGGGCGAGCACATGCCCATCATCATGCAGGGCGGCGAGTTCGCCAAGCGCACCGCTTTCTAGGAGACGACTTCATGCTGAGACGCCGGGACCTGCTGGCTGCGTCCGCCGCGGCCGCGCTGCTGCCGCGCGCGGCATGGGCGGAGGACAGCTTCCGCATCGGCTCGCTGACGCCGATCACGGGGGCCGGCGCCGCGTACGGGGCGGGCATGCAGAAGGTGATCGCCGCCGCGCTGGATGCGGTGAACGCGGCCGGGGGCGCCGCCGGTCGGACGTTGCAGCTGTACAGCGAGGACGACGAGACCTCGCCGCAAGCCGGCGTGCTGGCGGCGAAGAAGCTGATCGAGGTGAACCGGGTGGAGGCGCTGCTGGGCCTGTGGGCGTCGGGCGTGACCCTGGCGGTGATCCCGATGACCAACGCGGCCGACATGGTGCTGATGAACACCTCGGGCGCGCCGGCGCTGAGCGGGCCGCCGGTGAACGCGAAGGGGCTGTCGTTCCGGTTCCAGGCGACCAACCCGCAATTCGGCGCGGCCTTCGCCGAGGTGTGCAAGCGGGAGGGCTTCAAGCGGCCGGCGACGATGGCGTTCAACAACGCGTCCGGGATCGGAAATGCGGACGGGTTCAAGGCGGCGTGGGAGAAAGCGGGCGGCGCGGTGGTGGCGAGCGTGGTCTACGAGCCGAACCAGACGAGCTACGCCGGGGAGTTGAACACGGTGTTGGCCGCCAAGCCGGACGTGATCGTCACCGGGTCGTACATCCCGGACAGCACCATCATCCTGCGCAACTGGTACGAGACGGGCGCGACCAACAAGTGGATCCTGCCCGGCTGGGCCGGCAACCCGGCGCTGGTGGAGGCGGTGGGCAAGGAGGCGACCGAGGGCGTGTTCTGCGTCGAGAGCGTGTCCAACGTCGGGTCCGGCGCGTTCAAGCTGTACGACGCCGCGTATCGAAAGGCGATGGGCGTGTCCGGCGAAGGCAACACCTACGCCGCCATGGCCTACGACATGGCGGTGGTGATGGCGCTGGCGGTGCAGGCGGCCGGGCCGGGCGCGCCGCGCAGCGCGGTGAACGCGAAGGTGCGGGAGGTCGCCGGCCCGGGCGGGACCGAGGTCGCTTCGTTTGCGGAGGGCAAGGAAGCGCTGGCGAAGGGCAAGATCCATTACGTGGGCGCGTCGTCGAGCCTGGACTTCGACAAGTTCGGCGACGTGGCGCCGGACTTCAGCGTGTCGGTGATCACCGACGGCAAGCTGGAGCGCAAATACGTCGTGCATCCCGCCTGATGACGGACTGGTCGGTCCTCGTGGTGACGGGGATCATGTCCGGGCTGATCACCGGGTTGGCGGCGCTGGCGGTGACGCTGGTGTTCGGGATCGCACGGTTCGCCAACGCGGCGACCGGGGACGTGATGACGCTGGGCGCCTATGCCGCGCTGGCGGTGGGGGGCGCCACCGGGTCGGTGGTGTTTGGCGGCGTCGCGGGGGTCGTGGCTGCGGTCGCGGCGTCGCTGGCGGCCTACGCGCTGGTGTTCCGCAAGCTGGCGGGCCGCTCCGCTGTAACGGCGCTGCTGGCCTCGATCGGGGTCGGGTTCATCATCCGCGCGGGGTTAGGCGTTGCCTATGGCTACCAGCAGCGTGGGTTCGCTCTCCCGCTTGTGCGGCCATGGCGGCCGTTGGGCGTGCGCATCCTGCCGCTGGATTTGGAGCTGGCGGGGTTGGCCCTGGCGACGCTCGCGGCGGCGTTCCTGCTGTTGCACGCCACCCCGATCGGGCGCCGGATGCGCGCCGTCGCCGACGACCCGGCGCTGGCCGCGGTGTCCGGGATCGCGCCCGGGCAGGTGATGCTGGCGCTATGGGCGCTGGCGGGCGCGGTGGCGGCGGTGGCCGGGCTGATGCTGGGGCTGAAGACCGCGGTGCAGCCGGACATGGGTTGGAACATGCTGCTGCCCGGCTTTACCGCGGCCATCTTGGGCGGCATCGGCTCCCCGGTGGGCGCCGTGCTGGCCGGGCTGCTGCTGGGGCTGGCGCAGGAGCTGTCGTCGCCGTTCGTAGGCTTCACCTATAAGCTCGCGGTGGTGTTCGCCGTCCTCCTCCTAGTGCTGCTGGTCCGCCCCAGCGGCCTGTTCGGCCAGCGGGAACGCCTGCGGTGACCCGTACTGTCCTGCCCGGGCTTGACCCGGGCGCCCACGCGGCGCCCACACCGCAGCAGACCGTGTTGGGACGGCTTCAGCCCCAGCGCGGCAGGCCGATGTCGCTGGCGCCCCGTGGGTGCCCGGATCAAGTCCGGGCATGACTGCGGCGCGCGGTCCGGCGCCACGATAGTGGAAGCGTACGTCCTCGCCATCGCGACCATCGCGGCGGTCACCGTGCTGCTGGCGCTCGGCCTGAACCTGCAATACGGCTTCACCGGCCTCATTAATTTTGGTCATGTCGGTTTCTTCTGCATCGGCGCCTACGCGGCGGCCATCTTGTCGATGCACGGCGTGCCCGAGCCAGCCGGATTCGCGCTCGCCGCCGTGCTGGCGGCGCTGGCGGCGTGGCCGATCGGGCTGGTCGCGCTGAAGCTGCGGGACGACTACTTCGCCATCGTGACGCTCGGCTTCGGCGAGGTGGTGCGCCTGGTCGCGTCCAGCGAGCAGTGGCTGACCAACGGCGTGCAGGGCATCCCCGGCATCCCGCCACTATTCGCCGGTTGGCTGAGCGGCCCCGCGCAACTCGCCGCCGGCCTGGCCGCGCTGATCGTGGTGAACGTTGCGGCGGCGCTGGCCATGCGCCGCCTCGTGCGCTCCCCGTTTGGCCGCATCATCGGCGCCATCCGCGACAACGAGGAAGCGGTGCGCGCGCTCGGCAAGAACCCGGCGGGGTTCAAGGTGCAGGTGCTGATGCTCGGCGCCGCCCTGGCCGGCGTGGCGGGCGCATTCTATGCCCACGTAATCGGCTACATCGTGCCCGACCAGTTCATCCCGCTGGTCACGTTCCAGGTCTGGATGGCGATCATCATGGGCGGGGTCGGCCGCGTGTCGGGCGCGCTCGCCGGCACGGTGATCCTGGTGACGATCCTCGAAGGCTCGCGCTTCCTGCGCGACGCGCTGCCGTTCATCTCGGACGTGCAGATGGCGTCGCTCCGGCTGGGCGCGATCGGCCTGGCGTTGGTGCTGTTCACGCTCTACCGGCCGCAGGGGCTGCTGGGCGCGCGCCGTTGAGTCTAGCGGTCACCGGGTTATGCAAAGCCTACGGCGCGTTGCGGGTGGTGGACGCCGTGACGTTCACCGCGCCGGCCGCCGGCATGGTCGGGATCATCGGTCCGAACGGCGCCGGCAAGTCGTCGCTGTTCTCCGTGCTGACCGGGTTCCAGCCGGCCGATGCCGGGCAAATCCGCTTCGGCGAGCACGAGATCACCCACAGCGGCGCCGTTGCGCGCGCGCAGGCCGGCCTGGTGCGCACGTTCCAGGTGCCGCGCGAGTTCACGCATCTGAGCGTGCGCGAGAACCTGATGGCCGCCGCGCCCGGGCAGGCCGGGGAGCGCCTGCTCGACGTGTTCCTGCGCCCTGGCCGGGTGCGCGCGAAGGAGGCGGAGGTTGCGCGCGACGCCGACGAGACGATCGCGTTCCTGCGCCTGGATGCCGTCGCCGCGCAGCCGGCCGGGCGGTTGTCGGGTGGCCAGAAGAAGCTGCTGGAGTTGGGCCGCGCGCTGATGACGGGCGCCCGCATGATCCTGCTGGACGAGCCGTTCGCCGGGGTGAACCCCGTGCTGATCGAGGAGATCGCCAACCGCATCCGCACTCTGAACGGCCGCGGCATCGGCTTTCTGATCATTGAGCACGACTTGGCCGCCCTGGCCCGCCTAGTGAGCGAGTTCCACGTGATGGACCGCGGCCGGCTGATCGCATCGGGCGCCCCCGCGGCGGTGCTCGCCGACCCGGCGGTGCGCGAGGCCTATCTGGGCGGCCTGTCGTGAGCGTGCTGGACGTGGCCGGGCTGCGCGGCGGCTACGGCGAGGTGGACATCCTGAACGGCATCGACCTGTCGCTAGACGCGGGCGAGATCCTGACCGTCGCCGGCACCAACGGCGCGGGGAAATCCACCCTCGCCAAGGCCATCGTCGGGCTGTTGCCGCGCGCCAGCGGGCGCATCGCGCTGAATGGGACCGACATCGGCGCCTGGCCGACGGTGCGGCGGGTGCGCGGCGGGATCGGCTACGTGCCGCAGGTCGCCAACGTGTTCCCCTCGCTGAGCGTGCTGGAGAACCTGGCCGTGGTGGAGGGCGTGGCCGACCGCGGCGCCCGCATCGCCGAACTGCTCGCGCTATTCCCGGCGCTGGCGACGCGGCGGCGGGCGCGCGCCGGCGGGCTGTCCGGCGGCGAACGGCAGCAGCTCGCCTACGCTCGTGCGCTGATGACCCGGCCGTCCGTGCTGGTGCTGGACGAGCCGACCGCCGCCCTGTCGCCCGCGCTGGTGGCCGACAGCTTCGCGCGCATCGCGACGCTGGCGCGGGAGGGCGTGGCGGTGCTGCTGATCGAGCAGCGCGGACGCCAGGCGCTGGCGATCTCCGCTCGCGGCGTCATCCTGGACGGCGGCCGGGTGGCGCTCACCGGTCCGGCCGCGACGCTGCTGGAGGACGAGCGCGCGGTGGCGCTCTACCTCGGCGGCGCCTGAGGCGGCTTGGGCAACAGGCTCCACGTCGCGGTGGCATTGGCGACGAGCGTGCCGTCCTCTCGTGTTGCGCGGGACTGCATGAACGAGATGGAGCGGCCCTGGCGCAGGAAGCTGGCCTCGCAGCGCACCAGGCCGGCGCTCACCGGGGCGAGGTATTGCACCTTCAGCTCCAGCGTGGCGCCCGGGCCCGCGACCCGGCCCAGCAGGTGGCCCATGGAGATGTCCATCGCGGTTGCCAATACGCCGCCGTGCAGCGTGCCCTGCGGGTTGGCGAGCGGCGGCTCGGTGGTGAAGCTGACGGTGCAGGTGCCCTCGCCGAAGCTGACCTCCATGCCAAGCAGCCGCAGCAGGAAGAACGAGCCGAAGCGCTGATCGTCGACGGCGGTGGCGCGCGCCAGCATCGCGGCGCCGAGTTCGTTCATGGTGGGCATCAGACCATCAGGTCGGCGAGCGCCGTCATGGTCGGGACCAGGATGTCGGGCTGGTGCGGCGTCGCGCCGAACGGGCGGCTGCGGCGGTCGATGAACGCGGTGCGCATCCCCGCCGCCTTGGCGCCGATGCAGTCGAAGGCGTGGTTGGCGACGAACAGCACCTGGTCCATCGCCACGCCGGCCAACTCGGCGGCCTTCGTGTAGGTCGCGACGTGCGGCTTGAACGACCCGGCCTCCGCGACCGAGATCACTTGGTCGAACGGCGCCTCGTGATAGGCGCGAGCGGCCTCCAGCATGTCCGGGTCGCCGTTGGACAGCACGACCAGACGGTAGCGCGTCTGCAACCGGGCCAGCGCCGCCGGCACCTCGGGGAAGGGGCGCAGCTTCTCGATCTCGGCGACCAGGCCGTGCACCTCGGCCGGAGTGTGAGCGATGCCGGCGCGGTCCAGCACGAACGCCACGGCGCGCTCGCCGATCTCCCGGTAGGGCGTGTGTTCCTTGTGCAGCAGCGCGTCGATCATCGAGTTCTCGAAGTGCGTGCGCCGCCACCAGGTGACGAAGGAGTTCGGGTTGCCAGTCCAGCCCTTGGCCTGCAGGAACGGCGTCGCGATCTCCACCAGGCCGCCCTGCATGTCCACCACGGTGCCGTATTGGTCGAACATGCACACGGTGATGGTGCGCTTGAGCAGGTCGGTATCCGTCATCGTCGTCCTCCGCTTGCTTTCGTGTCGCACATCGCACGCGGCGCCGTAAATCGAGGAAGCCATTGCGCGGGTTGGCCGCCGCGGCGTACCGTCCGGTCATGCCGCAACGAACCCAGCCGGATCTGCGGGTCGCCATCGCCGGATTCGGCGCGATCGGCCGCGCCGTGGCCGCGCGATTGCTGGACGGCATCCCGGGCCTGATGCTGACGGCCATCGGCGTGCGCGACCCGGCCAAGGCGACCGGCTTGCCGGGCGTGCTGATCACCGAGTCCGTGCGATTGGCGGAACACGCCGACATCGTGGTCGAGTGCGCGCCGGCCGCCGCCCTGGCGTCGATCGCGACGCCGGCGCTGACCGCCGGGCGCACCGTGGTGGTGCTGAGTTGCGGCGCGCTGCTGGACCGCATGGACCTGGTCGACCTGGCCCGGGAACACGGCGGGCGCATTCTGGCGCCGACCGGTGCGCTGCTCGGGCTGGACGCGGTCGCCGCGGCGGCGGAGGGCGCCATCGCCAGCGTGCGGATGATCACCCGCAAGCCGCCGGGCGGACTGGAAGGCGCGCCCTATCTGCTTGAACACAAGGTATCGCTGGAGGGGCTGTCGTCGCCGCTGCGCGTGTTCGCCGGTACGGCGCGGGAGGCGGCGCGGGGGTTCCCGGCCAACCTGAACGTAGCCGTGGCCCTGTCGCTGGCCGGCATCGGCCCGGACCGCACCATGCTGGAGATCTGGGCCGACCCGGGCGTCACGCGGAACACGCATCGCATCGAGGTGGAAGCCGACTCCGCGCGCTTCACGCTGAGCATCGAGGGCGTGCCAAGCGAGAACCCGCGCACCGGCCGCATTACGTCGCTGTCGGTCATCGCGCTGCTGCGCAAGCTGCGCAGCCCGCTGGCGGTGGGCACGTGACGCGCCGCGGCATGCTGCTCGGGGCGCTGGCCGCTGCGTCGCCTGCCCGGGCGGCGGCCGGTTGGCGGATCGCGACGGAGTACCCGGCGAGCGCGATCCCGGGCGAAGGCGTAGCCTACTTCGCGCACGCGGCGGGCCTGGCCGGGTTCGACGTGCAACCGGGTTTCGACGCGCCGGGCGGCCTGCGTTCGGCGGGCATGCTGCGCGCGGTGGCGGCGGGCCAGCCGGAGGCGGCGGACGCGTTCACCGGCGCGTTGGCCGCGGACGGCCCGGTGTTCGAGGTGTCGTCGCTGCCGTTCCTCACGGGCTCGCCGGCCGATACCGCCCGGCTGCTGCACGCCGCCCGCCCGGCCTACGAGCGCGCTCTGGCTATGCGGGGGCTGGCGCTGCTGTATGCGACGCCCTGGCCGCCCACCGGGCTGTGGTCGCGCGGGCCCTTGCCCGACGCCGCGGCGCTGCGCGGATTGCGCGTGCGGACCTACGACGCGGCAGGCGCGGCGGTGCTGCGCGCGGCGGGCGCGACGCCCGTGCAGATCAGCTTCGCGGACGCGCTGCCCCAACTGCGCGCCGGCGCGCTGGACGCCGTGCTGTCCTCCGGCGACGGCGGCGCGGGGGCGCGCCTGTGGGAGCTGCTGCCGCATTTCACCGCATTGGACTACGCCTTCCCGCTGAGCCTCGCATTCTGCAACACGGCCGCGTTGGACCGGCTGCCGGCCGCGATGCAGGCGGCCGTGCTGGGCGCCGGCGCGGACACCGAAACACGGCAGTTCGTCGCAATCGGCACGCGGGTGGCGGAGAACGCCGCGCGCATGGCCGCGAACGGCGTTGCGGTCGCGTCCGCCGCTGGCCTGCGCGCCACCCTGGCGGAGGCCGCCGCGCCGGTCATCGCCGCCTGGGCGCTGCGGGCGGGCGACGAGGGCGCGGCCATCCTTGCGGCGTATCATGCAACTTAGGGTGGCTGCGCTCCAGCAGCCCGCCCTACGGTTTGGAATTAGGAGAAGACTAAAGCCATGATCGACCTGCGCAGCGATACCGTGACACGCCCCACCGACGCCATGCGGCATGCGATGGCGACCGCGGAGGTTGGCGACGACGGCTACGGCGACGACCCGACCGTCAACGCGCTGGAGCGCAAGGCGGCCGCGATGCTGGGCAAGGAAGCCGCGATGCTGGTCCCCTCCGGCACCATGGGCAACCTATGCGCCATCTTCGCGCAGACCAACCGTGGCGACGAGGTCATCGTCGAGAGCACCGCCCACATCTACCGCACCGAGCAGGCCGGCATGGCGCAGCTCGGCGGCATCCCGTACCGCGTGCTGACGGCCGTCCGCGGCGCCGTTCCGCTCGATACGCTGCGGACCGAACTGGAGGGCAGCGGCTACAGCACCCGGCTGCGACCGGCGGTGATGTGCCTCGAGACGACGCACAACGCGGCTGGCGGCGCCGTGCTGCCGCTGGACTACATGGCGGCCGTCCGCGCGCTGACGGCGGCGCAGGGCATGGCGGTGCACGTGGACGGCGCGCGGGTGTTCAACGCGGCGGTCGCGCTCGGCGTGCCCGTGGCGGAGATTGCGCGCCACGTGGATACGGTGACGTTCTGCCTGTCCAAGGGGCTCGGCGCGCCCGTCGGTTCGGTGCTGTGCGGGCCGGCGGCGGTGATCGGCCGCGCACGCCAAACGCGTAAGCTGCTGGGTGGCGGAATGCGGCAGGCAGGGGTGCTGGCGGCGGCCGGGATCGTGGCGCTCGACACGATGGTCGACCGGCTGGCGGACGACCATCGGCGCGCGCGGCGCCTGGCGGCCGGCCTGGCGGCGCTGCATCCCGGGCTGTGCGACCCGGCCTTGATTGCGACCAATATCGTCTACGTGGACCTGTCCGCGTCCGGCATCCCGGCGCCCGAGTGGTGCCGCCACCTGGGCGAGCATGGCATAATCGCGCGGCCTTACAGCGCCACGCGGGTGCGGCTGCTGACCCACGCCGACGTCGACGATGCCGGGATCGACGCCGCGTTGGCAGCGTTCCGCGCCGGCTGGCCCGCGGGGCGTGCGCAGGCCGCCTGATGCAACCGCTGTTCGACCCGGCGGAGTTCCGCATCGCGCCCGGGGTCACGCATGTCTGCGCGGGCGGCGAGACGGCGTTCCTGCGCCGCCACGGCGCCGCGCTGGACCGCTACGCCGCCGACAAAAGCGACGGCGTGCCGGGCCGCGCCGCGCAGGAGGCGATGGTGGAGCGGGCGCGCTCACTCGTAGGCCAGGCCTGGGGCGTGCCCGCCGGCGACGTCGGCTTCACCGGCAGCGTGGCGGAAGGCATCGCCATGGTGTTCGAGAGCATCGACTGGCGCCCCGGCGATACGGTGTGCCTCGGCATCGATGAATACCCCTCCGTCGCCGCGCCGTTCCTGATGGGCCGCGCCCGGGGGGTCGCAGTCCGCCTCGCGCCGCGCGCGGACGCCGACGCGCTGGCGCCGTTCGTGGACGCCGGCACGCGGGTGATCGCGGTGACCTACGTGTCGTACCTGGACGGCTCGCGGGTGGACCTGGCGGCGCTGCGGCGGTTGGCGGACGGGGTGGGCGCGCTGCTGGTGGTGGATTTCACCCAGGCGGCGGGATACCTGCCGATCGAGGCCGCGCTGGCCGATTTCGCTTTCAGCGCGTGCTACAAATGGCTGCTGGGAATGACGGGCGTGGCGGTTGCCGTGTGGAACCGCGCGCGGCAGCCTGGCTGGGCGCCGGCGTCGGCCGGGTGGCACTCGCTGGCGTCCGGCGCGCGTCCGGAGTACGGCGGCAAGCTGGCGCTGCGGGGCGACGGGTTGTGCTTCACCCGCGGCAATCCGGCGCACGGCGCGGTGCATGTGCTGGTGTCGGCGTTGTCGTTCCTGGCGGAAACGCCGGTCGCCGCGGTGCAGGCGCATGTGCAGGGGTTGACCGTGGACATGCTGGGCCGGCTGGAGGAGGCGGGCATCCCGACCACCACGCCTGCGGACCCGGCGCGACACGGCGCGAGCGTGTGCATCGCCAGCCCCCGCGCCCAGGCGATCGTGGACGGGATGAGCCGGCGCGGCGTGTACGCGTGGAATGGCCGTGGTCGGATACGGTTCAGTTTCCACGGCTACAATGGAAGCGACGACGTAGACCGTTCGATGAACGCACTGCGGGCGGAGTGGCGATGACTGCCTCGCCAACCCCTCCGTCATAGCCGGACTTGATTCAGCCACCCACGGCGCGACGCCGCCGCTGGCGAAGCAGGACTTGGCACGATTTTACGTTGCGGCGAGGGCCGGCGTTGTTGGGGCGCCGTGGGTGGCCGGGTCAAGCCCGGCCATGACGGTAGCGGGGTGCGCTACTGTCCGTTCCAGATGGGCGTCAGCCACCCCGAGTGGTCATTGGTCTGCCCGCGCACCACCGCGAAATAGCGCTCCTGCAACCGGCGGGTGAGGGGGCCCGGCGTCCCGGCCCCGATCGGCAGGCGGTCCAGCGTCACGATCGGTTGGATCTCCTGGCCGGAGCCGCAGAAGAACGCCTCCTCCGCGGCATACACCTCGGTGCGGTCGATGTCGCGCTCGTCGGTGGAGTTGCCCGCCAGCTCCGTCAACAACTCCATCACCGTGGCCCGGGTGACGCTTTCCAAGATGCCGCTGGTGACGCTAGGCGTAACCGGGCGCCCGTTGCGGATCATGAAGAAACACGAGCCCGGCGACTCCGCGATATGTCCGGCCTGCGTCATCATCAGCACGTTGTCGTAGCCGTCCGCCTTGCCCTGCAGCCCCGCGAGCCGGCCGTTCACGTAGTTCGCCGTCGCCTTGACCCGCGGCGGCATGCTGCTGTCGGCGTTGCGCCGCCACGACGAGATGCCGGCGTTCACGCCGTCGCGCACCGCCGGGTTGAACGGGCGCGGCAGCGCGGCGACCATCCAGCCCACCGGGCCGGTGGACAGCATCTCGGCATCGCCGTCGATCCAGACCATCGGGCGGATGTGGACGTCCTCGCGCAACTCGTTGGCGCGCACCACCGCGATGATGGCCGCCTGCACCTGCTCGTTGGTGATGTGGTGGTCGTAGCGCATCACGCGCATGGAGTATTGCAGCCGCTCCAGATGCTCCTTCAGGCGGAACACGTACATCTCCGCGCGGTCCGCGTTCCAGTAGCCGCGGATGCCCTCGAACACGCCGGCGCCGTATTTCATGCCGGGCGCGAGGACGTGGACCTTGGCCTCCGCATACGGCACGATCTCGCCGTTGAACGACAGGAAACGGGGCTGGGCCATGCGGTGCGCTCCTCGGTTTTGATGGCGTGAGCTTTGCATGTTCCCGGGGCCACCGTAAGGATCAACGTCATGCGTCGTCTCGTCGCGCTGCTGCTTCTCGCCTTGGCCGCCTGGCCGGTGGCGTCGCAGGCGACGACGCTCGAGACGGTGCGCGCGCGCGGCGCGTTGCGTTGCGGAACGGAGAACGACACGCCCGGGTCCGGCGCGCCGGACAGCAACGGCGTGCTGCAGGGGATCGACATCGAGTATTGCCGCGCGCTCGCCGTGGCGGTGTTCGGCGACGCGGCGAAGGTGACGTTCATCCACACCAGCACGCTCGCCCGGTTCAGCGCGCTGCAATCCGGCGACGTGGACGTGCTGATCCGCGAGACGACGGATCTGTTCAGCCGCGACACCCAGGTCGGGCTGATCTTCGGCAACATGATCATGTTCGACGCGCAGGGCGCGCTGGTGGCGGCCAAGACGGGCGCCAAGACGCTGGCGGATCTGGACGGCGCCGCGGTGTGCGTATTGCCGGGCTCCAACTCGGAGCTGAACCTCGCGGACTACTTCCACCAGCACAACCTGAAATACACGCCGATCTCGATCGACAACCTCGACGCGTTGCGGCGCAGCTTCTTCGAGGGGCGCTGCGACGTGTTCACCGGCGACCGGCTGATGCTGTCGTCCAACCGCTCGATCGCGGCCAAGCCGTCGGACTACGTGCTGCTGCCGGACCTGCTGGCGAAGTCTCCGCTGGGGCCGATGGTGCGGCAGGGCGACGACCAGTGGCTGAACATCGTGAAGTGGGTGGTGAACGTCACGATCCTGGCGGAGGAGAAGAAGCTGACCCGCGCCAACGTGGACGCCAGCCGCGGCAGCAACGACCCGGAGGTGCGGCGCATGCTGGGCGGGCAGCCGGGCCTGTCGAAGCAATTAGGCCTGTCCGACGACTGGGCCTACCAGGTCATCAAGCAGATCGGCAACTACGCCGAGATCTACGACCGCACGCTGGGCGAGGGCTCGTTCCTGAAACTGCCGCGCGGGCTGAACAGACTGTGGAGCGATGGCGGCCTGCTCTACAGCCCGCCGTTCCTGTGATGACATGAGTTCATCCGCCTGGCGGCTGTCCAACCGGCGCGGCCAGGCGAACTGGGCGCAGGTCGCGGCCGCGTTGCTGCTGGCGGCCATCGCGGCGCTGCTGGCCAGCACGTTGATGGACAACCTGGCCCGGCAGAACATGGCGACCGGGTTCGGCTTCCTGCTGCGGCCGGCGGGGATGCAGATCGGCGAGTCGGTGATCGCGTTCGAGCCGACCGACAGTTTTGCATGGGCCATGCTGGCTGGGCTCGTGAACACGCTGCGCATCTCGGTGGCCGCCATCGCGCTGGCGACGGTGCTCGGCACGGTGGTCGGCGTGATGCGGTTGAGTTCCAACCCGCTGCTGCGCGCCATCACCTCGGCGTATGTGGAACTGTTCCGCAACACGCCGCTGCTGCTGCAGATCCTGTTCTGGTCGGCGCTGCTGCTGAAGCTGCCGGGCGTGCGGCAGGCGATCAGCCTGGGCGACTGGGCGTATCTCAGCCAGCGCGGCCTGCAACTGCCGGCGCTGTTGGTGCAGGGCTCGCCCTGGCCCGCCGCCGGCGCCGCGGTCGTGTCCGGGCTGCTCGCGGCGGCCTCGGTGCGACGGCGCGGCGCGGCGCCCATGCTCGCGGCGGGGCTGGCGGCCGCCGTGCTCGCGGCGTTCGCGGCGATGGCGGCGCAGGGCGGGTTGGACGTCGACCGGCCCGTGCGGAAATTGTTCGGCTATTCCGGCGGGATGACGCTGACGCCCGAGTTCTGCGCGCTGCTGGCCGGGCTGGTCGCCTACACCAGCGCGTTCATCGCCGAGATCGTGCGCGGCGGCATCCTGGCGGCGCCGAGCGGGCAATGGGAGGCGGCGCGCAGCCTCGGTTTGCACAACGGCGCCATCCTGCGGCGCATCGTGCTGCCGCAGGCGCTGCGGGTCATTCTGCCGGCGCTGACCAGCCAGTACGCCGCCGTCATCAAGAACAGCAGCCTGGCGGTGGCGATCGGCTACCCGGATCTGTTCTGGGCCGTATCCACCGCCATCAACGTCACCGGGCACGCGATCGAGGGCGTGCTGGTGCTGATGGCCGGCTACTTGGTGCTGACGCTCGGCACGTCGGGCGCGATGAACGAGTGGTATGCGCGGATGCTGCGCCAGGGGGCGCGGTGATCAAGGCGCTGGTGGGCTCGCCGCTCAACGCCGCGGTGTCGCTGGCGTGCCTGGCGTTATTGGCCTGGGTGCTGCCGCCGTTGGCGCATTGGGCGCTGCTGGACGCCGCCTGGTCCGGCGGGCCGGAGGCATGCCGCGCGGTTTCGGGCGCGTGCTGGACGTACGTCGGCCACAAGCTCGGCTTCTTCGTGTTCGGCTTCTACCCGGTGGAGGACCGCTGGCGCCCGGCCCTGGCGCTGCTGCTGCTGCTCGCGCTGCTGGCGTGCAACCTGGTTCCGCGCTTCTGGGGACGCCGCCTGCTGCTGGCCTGGCCGGCGACGCTGCTGGTGGTGGTGTGGGTGCTGGGCGGCGGCGGCGGGCTGGCCCCCGTGCCGGCGGAGGCCTGGAGCGGGCTGCCGCTGACGGTGCTGATCGCGAGTTTCGCGCTGGCGATCGGCTTCCCATTAGGGGTGCTATTGGCGTTGGGCCGCACCTCGCGGCTCGGGTTCTTTCGCGTGTTCTGCACGGCGTTCATCGAGCTGCAGCGCGGGCTGCCGCTGGTCAGCCTGCTGTTCATGGCCGGCGTGATAACGCCGCTGCTGATGCCGGCCGGGGTGACTCCCGGCAAGCTGTTCCGCGCCTATCTCGCGTTCACCCTGCTGGCGTCGGCGTTCATCGCGGAGGTGGTGCGCGGCGGCCTGGCCGCGGTGCCCGCCGGGCAGGCGGAGGCGGCGGCGGCGCTGGGCCTGGGCTACTGGCGCACCATGCTGCGGATCGTGCTGCCGCAGTGCCTGCGCGTGTCGGTGCCGTCGCTGGTCGGCATCGCCATCAGCTTCTTCAAAGACACCTCGCTGGTGGTGGTCATCGGCCTGACCGACTTTCTGGGCGCCATCGGCGCAGGCGCGCGCGATCCGGCCTGGCTAGGGCATGACGTCGAGGGCTATGCTTTTGCCGCCATGACGTATTTCGCGTTCTGCTTCACCGCCTCCCGCTACGCCGCCTGGCTGGAGCGCCGCATGGGCGACACCGCCCGCGTCGCGCGCACGGAAGCCGCGGATGCGCCCACTCTCCGCCTCGCCGTCCAGTCCGAGGCGGGCGCCTGATGCGCCCGTCATCGCAAGCCGGCTTCGGCGTGCCGACCCAGGGCAAACCCGGCGCTGTGTGGCCGATGGATTGCCGCGGCCAAGCGGCCTCGCAATGACGACGCGATCTCACAACAGGAGCCTTACAGCATGACGCACATTTCCGCCCGCATGGGCCAGTTCCGCCCCTCGCCGACCGGGGCGATGAGCGCGCTGGTGCGCGAGATGCGCGCCAAGGGCCGGGACATCATCGGCTTGGTGGGGGGCGAGCCGGACTTCGCCACGCCCGACCCGATCAAGCAGGCGGGCATCAACGCGATCAACAACAACCAGACCCGCTACACCGACGCGGACGGCACGCTGGCGCTGCGCCAGGCGCTGTCGGCCAAGTTCAAGCGGGAGAACGGGCTCGACTACCCGCCCGACCAGATCGTGTGCAGCAGCGGCACCAAGCCCCTGCTGCACGCCGCCCTGC
The DNA here is from genome assembly GCA_964242925.1 of uncultured Acetobacteraceae bacterium. GTDB lineage: Bacteria > Pseudomonadota > Alphaproteobacteria > Acetobacterales > Acetobacteraceae > LMUY01. The sequence continues at coordinate 9,564 of CAXTBW010000004.1, read as the reverse complement.
TGGCGATGACCGACCCGGGCGACGAGGTGATCATCCCGGCGCCGCACTGGGTGTCGCACCCGGACATCACGCGCATCGCCGGCGGCATCCCCGTGGCCGTTCCGTGCCCGGCGGAAACCGGGTTCCGCATCGCCCCGGAGGCCCTCGAGGCCGCGATCACCCCGCGCACCCGCGTGCTGATCCTGAACTCGCCCAACAATCCGACTGGCACGGCGTACCAGGAGGACGAGTTGCGCGCGCTGATCGCCGTGCTGAAGCGGCATCCGGACATCTGGGTGCTGACCGACGAGATCTACGAGCACATCCGCTTCGACGGCTGCCTGTCGCCCTCCATCGCGGCGCTTGACCCGGAGATCAACACGCGCACGGTGACGGCGAACGGATTCTCCAAGGGCTACGTGATGACCGGCTGGCGCATCGGCTTCGCGGGTGGCCCGGCGCCGATGATGAAGGCGATCAAGCTGGTCGTCGGCCAGCTGGTCGGCTCGCCGAGCGCCATCTCGCAGGCCGCCGCGGTCGAGGCGCTGACCGGCGACCAGGGGTTCATCGCCGAGAACGCCGCCGTGTTCCAAGAGCGGCGCGACATCGCGTTGCAGGCGCTGCAGCAGATGCCGGGCCTGCGTTGCCATGCGCCGGAAGGGGCGTTCTACCTGTTCGCCGACTGCTCCGGCACGATCGGCCGCACGCTGCCGGACGGAAAGGTGATCCAGACGGACGAGGACTTCGTGCGCGGCGCCATCGAGCACGCCGGGGTGGCGCTGGTGCCCGGCAGCGCGTTCGGCCTGTCGCCGTACTTCCGCCTGAGCTACTCGCTGGACACCGGGCAGCTGCGAATCGCGATGGAGCGGCTGCGGCGCTATTGCAACGAGCTTAGCTGATGCAGGCTGACCCCGCGGTGCTGGTGGCGATCGAGCCGGCGCCGCTGAGTTTCGCGCGTTTGCAGCAGCACTACATGGTGCACCAGTCGCTGACGCATGACGGGCGCATGGCGCTGGCGGCTGAGCATGGCGCGACGATCCGCGCCATCCTCACCAACGGGACGACGCCGATCCCCGCCGAGCTGATTGCGGCGCTGCCCAACCTGGGCATCATCTGCGCGCAGGGCGTCGGCCACGAGGGCGTGGACCTGGCCGCAGCGCGCGCCCGCGGGATCGTGGTCACGCATGGCCCCGGGACGAACGCGGACTCCGTGGCGGACCACACGATGGCGCTGATGCTGGCCCTGGTGCGCGACATCCGCGGCAACGACGCCGTGGTGCGCGCCGGCGGCTGGCGGCAGGGCGACACGATGCGGCCGACGCTGTGCGGCAAGCGCGTCGGCATCCTGGGCCTGGGCGATATCGGGCGGCGGATCGCCCGGCGTTGCGCCGCGTTCGACATGCCCATCAGCTACCATAACCGCCGGCAGCTGGAGGGCGTAGGGCACGCCTATGCCGCCTCGCCGTTGGCGTTGGCGGAGGCGTCGGACATCCTGCTCATCGTGCTGCCCGGCGGCGCCGGCACGCGGCACATGATTGGCGCCGCGGAGATGGACGCGCTGGGCCCGCACGGCTGGCTGGTGAACGTCGGCCGCGGCTCCGTGGTGGACACGGACGCGCTGGTCTCGGCGTTGCGCGAGGGCCGCTTGGCGGGCGCGGCGCTGGACGTGGTGGACGGGGAGCCGGTGGTTCCGGACGCATTGCGGGCGCTGCCTAACGTGCTGATCACGCCGCACATGGCCGGGCGGTCCCCCGAGTCGGTGGCCGCGACGATGGCGCTGGTGCTGCGCAATCTGGCGGCGCATTTCGCGGGGGAACCGGTGCTGACGCCGGTCCCGGGCTCGTAGTCTCGTCACGCCGGGGCTCGCCGGTGGTATCCAGGGCGTCCAATCGCACCCGATAGCGCCAACTGGAAGCCACGTCATCTATCGCGGCCCGTGGATACCAGGGTCAACCCTTCGCAGCCATTCCACCGGCTGCGCTGTCGGAACCTTCAGGCTGCTCCGCCCTGGCATGACGGGCTTACGGGCCGCCGCAGCATCAAATCCGCTTGTTGAGGACCCGGTTCGGGCGCTAGCGTCCTGGCGATTCATGCCGAGGGACCATCCATGCGGAAACTCGTTCTGGCGCTCACCGGACTGATCGCTATCGGCGCCGGCGCCCGGGCCGAAACGGGCACCCTGGCCACGTCCGGCTTCTGGCGGGCGTTCGGCGGCTCGGCCGACAATGGCTCGCCGGTCTGCGGGCTGCAGACCAATTTCGGCTCCGGCCGCGTGGCGGGCAGCTTCCTGCTGAAATGGTTTTACGGGCAGGATTTCCTGACGGTGCAGCTGTTTCATGTCGGGTGGGCCATCCCGGCCGGCGTGCAGGCGCCCGTGACGGTGGTGCTGGACGGGCAGCGCTGGAACGTGCTCGGCAAGGCCAGCGCCCGGTCCGACATCCTGGAGTTCTACGTGCTGCGCCCGAAGGTCCGCGCGTTCATCCACGATTTCACCGCTTCCGACACGATGCTGGTTACGTTCGACGCCGGCACGGCCGCGCCCTGGACCGCCTCGCTGCGCGGCAACAGCGCCGTGATGGGCGAGATGGTGCGCTGCGTGTTGCGCTCGGCGGCGCGCGATGGGGAAACCCCGTTCGACTATGCGCGCGACGCCCAGCCGTACAGCCCGCCGGCGGCCGCCGCCGTGCCGCAGCCGTTCGCCACCGACCGTCCCGCGCCGGCCGCGCCACCGCAGACCTTCGTCAAGGCGCGCGACGGAAAGGCGATCGAAGGCAAGTCCACCGATTAGGGCGGGGTATCCTCTCTCTCTCTAGCGGGCGGGAGAGGGAGAAGGAAATAGAACGTAGCCGTGCGTGCGGTCCCGTTCGGCGGCGGACGCCTCCCGCGCCGATGCCGGCCCATAGCCGCCGCCGCCGGGCGTGCGCACCAGCACCGTCGACCCGGCGCGCAGATGGTGCGGCCGCCGCGGGTCTGCGGGCTCGCCATCGATGATCACGGCGCCTAGCCCGCCAGCCTCGCCGCCCCCAAGGCCGGGCGCCGCAATGAGAGTGCGCTCGGTCATGAAATACGCCGACGCGTCGCCGCGCAGTTCCACCAGCGCTTCCTGCCCCAACCCGCCGCGATGCGCCCCCGCGCCGCCGGAACCGGAAACCAACCGCTTGTAGCGCACCAGCACGGGGGCGGCGCGCTCAGCCACCTCGACCGGCGTGGTGGAGATGTTGCTCGGCCACGACAGGCAGCTTACCCCGTCGCCCGCGGCACGCCCGCCCAGGCCGCCGTTGAAGAACATCACGCACGCGTACCGCCCGCCCGCCGCTTCGCCGATTAGCGTCATGTTCCACAGCGGCGAGCCAGGCGCCGCCATCACGCGGCCGGGCAACGCGTCGTGCAGCGCGCCGAACACCAGCACGGGGACGTAATGCCCGGTCGCCGCCCGTCCCCCGACCGCCGCCGGAAATAGCGGGTTAAGCAACGACCGCTCGGGCGCAGTGACGCGGACGGGGCGGAACATGCCCTCGTTGTTCGGCAGGTCCGGCAGCAGGGCGCAGCGCACGGCGTAGGCGGTCATTGCGTAGGTGTAGGTCAGCGGGCAGTTGATCGCGCAGGGCTGCTGCGCCGTGGTTCCGGCGTAGTCGGCGTGAATCTCGCCGTCCGCCACCGTCAAGGCCAGCGCCAGGGTGAACGGCGCCTGCATGCCGGGCATCCCGTCCGTTTGCATCGCGAACCGGTAGACGCCATCCGGCACCGTCCGGATCGCCGCCCGCATCGCGCGTTCGGAGCGGCCGAAGATTTCACTGGCCAGCGCCTCCAGCCCTTCCAGCGCGTAGTCGCCCATCAGCTGGCCAAGGCGCGCGGCGATCACCTCCAGCGCGGCCACCTGCGCCCACACGTCGCCCATGGTCTGGTCCGGCGTGCGCACGTTGGTGCGGATCAGCTTGACCAGCAGCGAGTCCGGCTCGCCCGCGCGCAGGAACGGCACCAGCGGGATGTGCAGCCCCTCCTCGAACAAGTCGCGCGGCGCGATGGAGCGCACCTGGCCGCCGATGTCCGGCACGTGGGAGCAGGCCGCGGCGAACGCGACCAAACGCCCGGCGCGGAACAGCGGCTTGATCAGGCACACATCTGGCAGGTGACCGGTGCCGATCCACGGGTCGTTGGTCATCCACACGTCGCCGTCGCGCATGGCGTCGGCGCCCGCCTCGGCCAGCAGGTGGCGCACGGTGGCGGGCAGGGTCGCGATGAACGAGGGGATGCCGTAGGTGTTCTGCGCCAACGAGGCGCCGGCCGCGTCGGTCAGCACGCAGGCGTAGTCGTTGGCGTCGTTGGACAGGGTGGAGAACGCGGTGCGCGCGATCACCTTGGCCGCCTCATCCACGATGGAGACGAGCCGGGTCCACATGATCTCGACCGTGACGGCGTCCAGGTTCATTTCAGTTCCACCAGGATGCTGCCGCTGCGGCTGACGCGGCAATGAGCGCCGGGGCCGACGACGAGGGTGGACCCCGGGTCCTCCACCAGCGCCGGGCCGTCGAACTGATCGCGTTCGCCCAGCCGCGCGCGGTCGTAGACGGGGGTTTCCACAAAGCCGCCGAACCAGGCCGGACGGCGGCCTTTCAGCGCGGCGTCCGCGCCCTTGCCGGGTGGCGGCGCGGCCAACCCGCCCTCCTGCGCCGCAGTGCGGACGGACACGCGGGCGGCGACGAACTCCAGCGTCACGTCCGGCGGCGAGCGGGCGAACTTACGAGCGTATTCGGCTTCGAACGCGGCCGCCAGCGGAGCGGCGTCGTGGTACGGCCCGGGTGGCAGCGGCACCGTCAGCGCGAACCCTTGGCCGGCGTAGCGCCCGTCCGCCGCGCGGTGCACCTGGACGTCGCCCGCCACCGCGCCGGCCACCACCTGGCGCGCGTCGTCCTCCAGCGCGGCGAACACCGCCTCCAGCGCAGTTAGATCGCCGTTGGCAAGCGAGACGTCGATCGTGCGCATCCGGTCCACCCGCGCCGGCGCCACCAGCAGCCCCCAGGCGGAAGCGACGCCGGGCGAGGGCGGGCAGATCAGCCGGGTGATGCCGAGTCGTCGCGCGACGCCGTCGCCATGCACGGGGCCGCCGCCCCCCGTGACCAGCAGGGCGAACTGGCGCGGGTCCCGCCCGTGCTCGGCGATGTGCACCCGGGCGGCGCCGGCCATGGTCTCGTTCACCAGCGTGTGGATGCCGGCGGCGGCCGCCTCCCGCGTCAGGCCCAGCCTATCCGCCAGGCCGCGCACCGCCGCATCCGCGGCCGCCACGTCGATGGCGATGCTGCCGCCAGCGAAGTAGTCCGGGTTCAGGTAGCCCAGCAGCAGGTTCGCGTCGGTGACGGTCGGCTGCGCGCCCCCGAGCCCGTAGCAGGCCGGCCCCGGCTCCGACCCGGCGCTGTCCGGCCCGACCTTCAGCAGGCCCAGAGCGTCCGCCCGCGCGATGCTGCCGCCGCCGGCGCCGATCTCGATCAGCTCCACCGCGCTGATGCGGATCGGCAGGCCGCTGCCCTCCATGAACCGTTTCTGCCGCCCGGCTTCGAAGCCGTAGGCGATGAGCGGCTCGCCGTCCTCCACCAGGCTCAGCTTGGCCGTAGTCCCCCCCATGTCGAAGCCCAGCAGCTGGCGGCAATCGTCCCGCCGGCCGAAGAACGCAGCCGCCAGCGCGCCGGCGGCCGGGCCGGATTCGAGCATCTGCACCGGGTTGCGCACCACCTCCGCCACATGCGTCAGCCCGCCGTTCGACAGCATCAGCAGCAGCGGCGCCGTGATGCCCAGCGCGGCCAGCCCGTCCGACAGCCCCGCCAGGTAGCGCGCGGCGAGCGGCTTGACGTAGGCGCTGGCGACGGTGGTGGAGACGCGCTCGAACTCCCGCATCTCGGGCGCCACCTCGTGCGACGCGGTGACGGGCAGCCCCGGCGCCCAGCCGGCGATGGCGCGCGCGGCGGATTGCTCGTGCGCCGGGTCGGCGTAGGCGTGCAGGAACATGATGGCGATGGAGGCAACGCCGGCCGCCTGCAACACCTCCAGCTTGGCGCGCAGGTCGGCGGTGTCGAGCGGCAGGATCACCTCGCCATGGGCGCCGATCCGCTCCGCCACTTCCTGCCGCAGCGCGCGCGGCACGAGTGGGGCCGGGTTCTCGATGGCGATGTCGTAGAGGTCGTATTTGCGCTCGCGGCCGATCTCCAGCGTGTCGCGGAACCCGGCCGTGGTCAGCAGCCCGGTGACGGCGCCGCGACGCTCGATCAGCGCGTTGGTGAGCAGGGTGGTGGCGTGCACCACGCGGGTGATGGCGCCCGCTTGCAGCCCCTCCTGCCGCAGCATCGCGGCTGCCGCGTCCAGCACGGCGCGTTGCGGGTCGCCGTGGGTGGTCAGCACCTTCAGGCTGGCGCTGGCGCCGGTGGCGGTTTCGTGCAGCACCAAGTCGGTGAAGGTGCCGCCGATGTCGATGCCGAGCCAGTGCGTCAAAGTTGGTCTTTCACGGGCGCGAGTGTCAGGCCATGGTTGCGGCATGGCAAGCGCAAACGGGCTGGTTGGACAATCTGTGCGGCGTCTGGAGGATGCCCGGTTCCTCACCGGCGCGGGCCGGTACGTCGCCGACATCCCCGTGCCGGATGCGCTGCATCTTCATTTGGTGCGCTCGCCGCACGGGCATGCGCGGGTGCTGGGCATCGACGCGACGGCAGCCCGCGCGGCGCCTGGCGTGGCCGGCGTGTTCACCGCGGCGGACCTGGCCGGGCTGGGCCCGATCCCGTGCAGCACGGCGGTCCCGACGGTGTCGCCCATGTTGGTCCCCGACCGGTTCGCGCTGGCGTCCGACCGGGTGCGCTACGTCGGCGAGCCGGTGGCGTTCGCGTTGGCCGATACGCCCTACCACGCGCAGGACGCGGCGGAGGCGGTGATGGTCGACTACGACCCGCTGCCCTGCGTGGTGGACGCCGCCGCCGCGCTGGAGCCGGGCGCGCCGCTGCTGTGGGAGGGCGTGCCGAACAACCAGTCGTTTCTGTTCCGCAAGGGCGACCCGGCGGCCGTGGCGGCAGGCTTGGCGGCGGCGGCGCACGTGGCGCGGGTGGAGCTGGTCAACAACCGCATCATCGTGGCGGCGCTGGAGCATCGCGGCTGCATCGCGCGGTTCGACGACGGCGTGTTCGACCTGCTGCTGAGCGGGCAGGGCGTGCACGGCATTAGGCGGGACCTTGCGAGGGTGCTGGGGGCGCCGCCGGACCAGGTGCAGGTGGCGTGCCCGGACGTAGGCGGCGGCTTCGGCGTGAAGAACCCGCTGTTTCCCGAATACGTCGTCGCGCTATGGGCCGCCCGCGCGATGGGCCGCCCGGTGCGCTGGCTGTCCGGCCATGGGGAGGATTTCGTGTCCACCGCGCACGGCCGCGACAACATCACGCACGCGCGCCTGGCGCTGGATGCGGACGGGCGGTTCCTGGCGCTGGAGGTGGAGACGGTGGCCAACCTCGGCGCCGCCATGTCCACCGGCGGGCCGGGCAGCTCCACCAACGCCCCGGGCAATGCGATGGGCAGCGGCTACGACATTCCCGCCGTGTGCATGTCGGTGCGCGGCGCGTTCACCAACACCGTGCCGATCGACGCGTACCGCGGCGCCGGGAAACCCGAGGCCAACTACCTGCTGGAGCGGCTGATCGACGAGGCCGCGCGGGTGACCGGGTTCGACCGGGTGGATTTGCGGCGGCGCAACCTGGTGCGCTCGTTCCCGCATCGCACGCCGATGGCGACCACGATCGATTGCGGCCGGTTCGCCGCCAACATCGACCCGGCGCTCGCGTTGGCGGACGTCGCCGGTTTCCCCGCCCGCCGCGCCGCCGCCGCCGGGCTGCGCGGGCTGGGCATCACCTGCTTCCTCGAGACAGCGCGCGGCGCGCCGAACGAGGGCGCCGAGGTGCGGTTCCGCGCCGACGGCACGGTGTCGCTCGCTTTGGGCACGCAGTCGAACGGGCAGGGGCACGAGACGGTGTTCCCGCAGATCGCCGCCGACCGGCTGGGCCTGCCGATCGAGGCGTTCGCCTTCCTGCAGGCCGACACGCGCACCGTGCGCGACGGCAACGGCCATGGCGGCGCGCGATCGTTGCACATGGGCGGCTCGGCGCTGGTGGATGCGATCGGCCTTGTGCTGGGCAAGGCGGCGCCCGTCGCCGCGCGCCTGCTGCAGGCCCGGGAGGAGGAGGTCGCGTTCGCCGGTGGCCGGTTCGCCGCCGGGGAGCGCAGCGTTGGCTTGCTGGAGGTGGCGCGCGCGGCATCCGAGTCCGGCGAGGCGTTGGACAGCTATCACTGGACGCTGCTGGACCGGATCACCTTCCCGAACGGCTGCCACGTGGCGGAGGTGGAGGTGGACCGCGAGACGGGCGTGGTGCGGCTGCTGCGCTATTCCGCCGCGGACGATTTCGGGGCCGTGATCAACCCGATGCTGTTGCTGGGCCAGGTGCAGGGCGGTCTTGCGCAGGGGATCGGGCAGGCGCTGACGGAGCGGGTGGCGTATGGCGACGACGGGCAACTGATGAGCGGGTCGTTCATGGATTACTGCCTACCCCGCGCGTACGACCTGCCGGATTTGGACGTGCTGTTGCTGGGGGAGGCGACCGCGGCCAATCCGCTGGGGGTGAAGGGCGCTGGGCAGTCGGGGGCGATCGCGTCCCCGCCGGCGGTGGTGGCGGCGGTGCTGGACGCGCTGAGCGCGGTGGGGGTGACGGCGGTGGATATGCCGCTGACGCCGGAGCGGGTTTGGCGGGCGATGAATATTTCAGATTAGGTCATTGATCGCACACTCGCGGCTCTAAACCGCTGACTGGATTTGAAATCCTATCGACAAGCCGTCCGAGACCGGGCCTTCGCACCGCTCGACACGCCTGCCGACAATGCGGCGCCATCTCGGTATGAAAGCGGCCGACTGAATGTCGGTAATTGCGGCGTGCGCCCTCGAGGCGGAGACGTTTGGATGTCACGGGCTGGCCGCGTGGTGCAGAGATGCCGGGCAGATCACCAAGCCGAAGAAGGACAATCGCGCGCGCGTAGCGCGGCCTCGTGCTTGCGCAGCACCGCCGACGCCTCAGACGCCGCTCCCGCGGTCTCGCTCATCCCACCATCCTGCGCGAGCAACGCTCCCGATACGACTGCCTTGCCGCCCGCCCAACCCCGGTGCACCCTCCCGCATCGCAGCGGAGCCCCGGCGCATGGACGACACCGAGACCACCATGATGGCCCTCCCCTTCGACCCCGAAACCATCGCCGCCGGCCTCGCCGAATGGGCCGCCTGCGAGTCCCCCACGTGGGACGCGCCCGCGGTCAACCGCATGCTCGACCTCGCTTCCCGCGACCTCGCCCTTCTCGGCGCCCGCATCGAGCGCATTGCCGGCCGCATGGGCCTTGGCGACTGCGTGCGCGCCCGGCTGCCGCACGCGGCGCCTGAGACCACGCCCGGCATCCTCATCCTCGCCCATCTCGACACGGTGCACCCCATCGGCACGCTGGCGGACCTGCCGGTGCGGCGGGAGGGGGACCGGCTGTACGGGCCGGGCATCTACGACATGAAAGGCGGAACCTATCTCG
>CAXTBW010000003.1:76328-78499 GCA_964242925.1 uncultured Acetobacteraceae bacterium | reverse complement strand
AACCGACGCGGCCCGCCGGGGCCAGCCCGGGGCCGCAACCGGCGGCACGGCCACAGGCGCCCGCCATGCCGCCCCCGCCTCGCCCACCCGGCGCCGGGCGCGCGGGGGGCGGCGACGGCAGCGCCTGGAACTGGTGGCTCCCGCCAGCCGGCGCGCTGGTGGCGCTGGTGTTCCTCGCGCTTGGGCTGTGGCAGGGCTCCCGCGTCGTGGCCGCCCGTTTCAACGGCCGGCCCAGCACCGTGGACGTGCTGGACGAACCCGCCACCCGCGCCGCCATCGACCGCCAGAACGAGCAGAACGCCGCGCTGGAGCGCGACATCGAGGCGCGCCGCCGCCTGCTCGCCGGGGACGTTTGCCAGCTCGATCCCAACCAGGTGCCACGCATCGGCCCGGACCGCGCCGCCATCGTGCCGCCCGCCTCCGTGCCGCCGCCGCCGGGGACCCCGCCGTTCAACGGCAACCTCGCGGACCTGCTGAAGCAGGCGGTCGTCCTCGTCATCGCGGCTGGCGAAGGCGGCGTCGAGTCCGGCAGCGGGTTCTTCATCACGCCCGACCTCATCGTCACCAACCGGCACGTCATCAAGGACGCCAATCCGGACAAGATCGCCGTGACCAGCGAGAAGCTCGGCAAGCTGACCAAGGTGGAGCTCGCGTTCACCACGCCGTCGTCGGACATCGGCGGCCTGGATATCGCCGTGCTGCGCATCCACACCGACGCGCAGATCCAGCCGCTGGTAATGACGCCCACCGTCGCCACGCTCGACCAGGTGATCGCCGCCGGCTACCCCGGGCTGCTGATGCGCGCGGACGCCGCCTTGCAGAAGCTGATCCAGGGCGACGTCTCGGCCATCCCGCAGGTCATCCTCACGGATGGCCGCATCAACGCCATCCAGCCCTCGCCCTCCGGCATCAAGATCATGCCGCACAGCGCGGCGGTGTCGGGCGGCAACTCTGGCGGCCCGCTGGTGGACGGCTGCGGGCGCGTGGTGGGCATCAACACGTTCATAACGTTCGACCGCGACCAGGTGGCGCACGCCAACTACGCGCAGAAAGCCGACGAGGTGATCGCCTTCCTGCGCGAGCACGGCGCCGCCGTCACCGAGGTCACCGGGCAGTGCACGCCCGCCGCCCCCGGCGCGCCGACCCCGGAGGCGAGCGGGCCCGGTCCGATGCCTGGCCCGATGCCGGCGCCCGGCGCTGCGCCGCGCCCCTCCCCGGCCACCGCGCCTGGCGCACCTCCACCGGCCACGCGCTAGGCCCGCCCCCCGATGGCCAACCGGATCGCCCGCACCCGAACGCAGGACCTGCAGCCGCTCGGCACCGCCGGGCAGCTTGCCGTCGATACGTGGAGCGTGCTGGCCGCCCTGCTGGCGCGGGAGCTGTCGCCCGCCCACGCCGCCATCCTGGCAGAGCCGGTCGCCGACCCGCGCCGCGGCGAGACCGACTGGTACACCGAGCTGCCCGGCGAGGCCGCCGTGTTGGGCGCGCTGGCCCCGGACGCCCGCACCGCCGTGGAGGACCGGCTGAACAGCCTGGTCGGCGACATCGAGGCATTGGGCGCGCGCCTGCTGGCCGCCCGCTCCGACGGCGAGCGGTTCAGCGGCGAGATGCTGCTGCTGGCCGTCCAGGTGCCCGACGCGAACATGATCATGGCGGTCGGCGGCCAGCCCGTGCTGGTCGGCTGGGGCCATGCCCGCGCCGGCAACGCGCCGGAACGGGCGACCATCATGGGCCGCCGCGCCCCTGCCCCGGGCATGATGGCGATCCTGCCGCCGCCGCGCCGCCCCGCGCCGCCGGGCCGCAACCTGCTGCTGTTCCTGTCCGGCATGCTCGGCGGCGCGTTACTGGCATCGGCTTTGGCCGTGCTGCTGGTGGTGTTCGACCCGTTCGGCTGGGGCAACGTGGCCGTCGCGCAATGCGCCGTGCCGCCCGCGCAACCCGCCCTGGCCGGCACGCTGCGGGACGCCGTCGCGCAGCAGGGCGCGCTGCAGCTCGAACTGGCTCGGCTCGAGGCCGACGCGGGGCGCCGCCGGCTGCAATGCGCCGCTGTCCCGCCGCCCGCGCCGCCACCGCCGCCGCCGGCTCCGCCGCCCAGCCGCGACCAGCAGCGCGCCGAGCAGCAGGGCGCCAAGACCGGGAAGCTCCAGATCATCCTCGCTTGGGACGACAAG
>CAXTBW010000003.1:0-76228 GCA_964242925.1 uncultured Acetobacteraceae bacterium | reverse complement strand
GCAGCAGGGCGCCAAGACCGGGAAGCTCCAGATCATCCTCGCTTGGGACGACAAGAACGACCTCGACCTGCACGTGCTCTGCCCCGCGGGCGGCGCGATCGACTTCGAGCACCGCTCGGCCTGCGGCGGCATGCTCGACGTGGACGCGAACGGCGACGTGAACCACCTGATCGACACGCCGATCGAGAACGTGTTCTTCACCGATCCCAAACCCGGCCACTACCGGGTCATCGTCGACCCCTACGGCATGCGCGTGCGCGCCAGCACGCCGTTCCGCCTCACCATCAAGCAGGACGGGCAGCCCGACCGGGTGGTGAACGGCACGGCGGTGAACGGCCGCCGCAACCAGACCGTCGCCGAAGTCGACGTGGCCTCGCCATGACCATCCTCGCCACCACCCGCACCGCCAGCCTGCTTCCTCCGGGTCGGGACCTGGCCGCCTGGCACGCCGCCATCACGGCGGAGGTCACGCAGCACCTGACCGCCGCCCACGCCGCGCTGCTCGCCCGGCCCGAACCGGGGCCGACCGGCGTGAACTGGGTGGCCCCGGACGGACCCTGGCGGCGGCACGGAGACCTGCCGGCCGACGACCGGGACGCGCTGTTGGCTGCGATCGCGTCCATCCGCTCGGACGTCCGCCGCCTGGCGCAGAGCGGGTTGGCGCCTGCCGTGTCCAGCGCGTGGCCGCTGGCGTGGACCATCCCCGACCTGTCGCACCTCTACGCGGTGGCCGGCCGCCCGGTGCTGACCGGCTGGTCGCTCCCGGCGCCGGGCGGCTCTCCCGGCGCCGCGCTGGACGGGCTGGACGACGGCGTCGCGTTCGTGCCGCCGCCGCGCACGCCCTGGCGCATCTACGGCCTGACCATGGCGCTGCTGGCGGTGATGGCGCTCACGGCGGGGCTGGCGCTGCCGTTCCTCGGCATCAGCTTCGCCAGCCCGCCCGCGATGTGCACCGCCAACCCCGCCCAGTTGGCGTTGCTGCGGGCGCAGGCGGCCGCGGCCGACAACGGAAGCCAGTTGCGCGCCACGCTCGCCGCCCTGACGGAGGAGTTGGGACGGCGACAATTGCTATGCCCGTTGCGCGTGGCGCCCCGCCCAGCGACGGGCACGCCCGCACCGCCGCCGGCCACGCCCCCACGCGCCGCCCTGCCGCAGGACCGTTGGGACCGGCAAGACCTGACGCTGTTGGAAGGTTGCTGGAACCTGACGTCCGACGTTCAGATCGTGTCGGGCAACGGCCACTCGGAGGCCGCCGCCTTGTGGAAAATGTGCTTCGACCGTGGAGGCGCAGGCAAGCAGACTGAGGCTGCCGTCAATCGGTCTTGCACAGGTCCTCTGGCGGCAACCTTTTCGGGCGACCTCCTGGTCATCACCATGCCGACCCGATGCGCAGGAGAGTTGAACATGGTGCTTGCCGAGCTACGGTGCCGTCGTGTCGGCGATGCGCAGGCCGATTGCGTCGTACGCAACAATGAAGCCGTTGGGAACGTCGGCGAGGGCACGACCTACAACGCCACGTTCAAACGCTGACCGGACCCGCCCCATGCCCCAGCCGATCCTGATCACCCTCGTGCCCAACAGCGGCGTCCAGTTCTGGGACATCCCCCTCGACATCGAGCAGCTGCCCCGCCTGTCGCTGGACTTCTGGGAGGAACCGATGGGCGCGCAGGACGCCGACGGCGCTCAACCGTTCGCCTTGCGCGTGCTGCGCGCCGACGACACGGGGACGCTGTCGGACCCGATCAGCGGCCAGTCGCCGCCCTTCGACGAGATCTACAAGATCGGCCGCAACCAGGCGATTGAGATGCACACCGATCGCTGGGTCCCGCTACCCTACTTCCTGACCCAGCCCGGCGGACCCGGCGGCGTCGAAGCCTACGCGACGGGGCCAAGCAACTGGGCGCGCGCTCGCCTCACCCCCGACCCGGCGCCCGCCGGCTCCGCGACCCGGCGCACCCACACCCTCACGCTGGCGTTCGACACCGCCCTGCTGCCCCGCTCCGGCGACGAGCCGTTCACCGCCCCCACCCCCGACTCAAGCGCCCTGCAACAGGATTTCGCATTCGTCGCCGACCCGGCCAGCAACGCCTGGTTCCTCGACGAGGGCTGGGTCGGCGACTGGCTGTTCGAGATGCTGCTGGAACAGCTCAGCGCTCGCCGCAACCGCCCGGTCCGCGCCGAGGACCTGCCGCACGCCTGCGAGCACTACGCCCGCTACCAGCTATTCCTCCAGTTGCTCGACGCCGCCGGCATCATGCCCCGCGTGCGCCTGTTGGACGTCGTGTCCGCCAACCTCGGCTACCTGCCCGTCACCTGCGACCTGGTGCTCGACATCGGCAACGCCCGCACCTGCGGCATCATCATCGAGGAGCACCCGGGCCAGGGCTTGAACCTGTCCGACAGCTACCCGCTCACCCTGCGGGACCTCTCGCACCCGGAATGCAGCCACTCCAAGCCGTTCGACAGCCGGGTCGAGTTCGTGCGCGCCAGCTTCGGCAAGGACGCGATCTCCCGCCGGTCCGGCCGCGCTTCCGCGTTCAGCTGGGCCAGCCCGGTGCGCGTCGGCCCCGAGGCGGTGCGGCTGGCGGGCGCGCGGCTCGGCAACGAAGGCGCCACCGGGCTGTCCTCGCCCAAGCGCTATCTGTGGGACGACCGCGCCACCACCCAGGGCTGGCGCTACAACGGCCGCGCGACGGACGGGGTCACCACGGACCCGCCGGTCGGCGGCATGTTCATGACCCTGGTGACGGAGGACGGCAACGTGCTGCGCCATCGCCGCGGCGGCCAGCCCGCCTCCCGCGCGCGCTTCAGCCGCAGCAGCATCTTCACCCTGATGCTGGCGGAGATCGTGCTGCAGGTGGTCGGCCAGATCAACGCGCCCGGCAGCCGCGCCCAGCGCCGCGACGCCAACAAGCCGCGCCAGCTGCGATCGGTGCTGATGACGATGCCGCCGGGCATGCCGGTGGCGGAGCAGCGCATCCTGCGCTCCCGCGCGGAGGCGGCGGTGAAGCTCGCCTGGGACATGCTGGCCGTGGGCCCCGGCGGGCCGCCGCTGCCCCGCGTGGTGGCCAACCTCGACGAGGCGACCGCGACGCAGATCGTCTGGCTGCACAACGAGGTCACCGAGCGCCTCGGCGGCGACACCCGCGCGCTCATGTCGGGGATCGGCCGCGTTCGACCGGGCAGCTCGGAGCCGACCCTGCGCGTGGCCAGCATCGACATCGGCGGCGGCACCACGGACCTGATGGTGTCCACCTACGCCACCCCCGACGGCGAGGCGATCGAGCCGCGGCAGGAGTTCCGCGAGAGCTTCAAGGTGGCTGGCGACGACGTGCTGGAGCGCATCATCACGGTGGTGGTGCTGCCCGCGATCGCCGCGGCGTTGACCGCTTCCGGGGTGCGGGATGCGCGCGCGCTGCTGTCGCGCAGCCTGGGCCAGGACCAGGGCGGCCAGTCGGAGCAGGACCGCCATTTGCGCCGGCTGTTCGTGTCCATGGTGATGGAGCCGCTCGGCATCGCCGTGCTGGGCGCCTACGAGCAATTGGAGGGCCGCCGTAGCGGCGTGCTGATCCACGCGACCGTCGCCGACGTGCTGGGCGCCGATGCCATCGCTCGCGCCGAGCGCGCCATTGGCTACTTCGAGGCCGCCGCTGCGCAGGCTGGCGCGTCCGGGTTCAGGGTCGCCGACGCCACGCTCGACGTTCAGTCGCGCCAGGTGGAGCCGGTGATCTCCGCCGTGCTGGCGCCGATGCTGGCCGATCTTTGCGAGGTGGTCTGGCAGTACGATTGCGACGTGCTGCTGCTGTCCGGCAGGCCGTCGCGGCTGCGCATGGTGAACGACATCGTGCTGGCCAAGACGCCCGTGCCGCCGCACCGCATCATCGGCATGCACCAGTATCGCGTCGGTGAGAAATACCCGTTCCGCGACGCCGCCAACCGGATCGACGATCCGAAGACCACCGTCGCAGTGGGCGCTGCGCTTTGCGTGCAGGCGGAGGGGCGGCTGCGCAATTTCCTGCTGCGCGCGAGCAAGCTGTCGATGCGCTCCACGGCGCGCTACATCGGCAAGATGGACATCAACGGCCAGATCCGGGAGGAGAACGTCCTGCTGTCGAACCTCGACTTGGACGGCGAGGCGGCGAACGACGTCGGCTTCTCCGTGCCGTTCCAGACCGTCACGCAACTGGGTTTCCGCCAGCTGCCGCTTGCCCGCTGGACCGCCACCCCGCTGTACGTGATGGAGTTCAGCAACCCCGACACCGCCGCGCGCATGGCCCTGCCGCTGAAGGTGACGGTGCGCCGGGCCGACATCGATCCGGACTCGGAGACGGACCAGGCCGGGCGAGAAACGTTCAAGGTGGAGACGGTGGAGGACGCCACGGGCGCCAGCAACCACCCGAACGACGTGCGGCTGCGTTTGCAAACGATGGACGACGGCGACGGCTACTGGCGCGACACCGGCCGGCTGGCGATTCAATGATGTTCACCCAATCACCGTCACCGCTACCGTCATGGCCGGACTTGATCCGGCCACCCACGCGGCGCCGCAGCCTCCGCGATCGTGATCTAGGGCGGCATTTTCACCCAATGCGGTCGACCGGTTCCGTTGGTGCGGCGTGGGTGGCCGGATCAAGTCCGGCTATGACGAATGCGAATGGGTTTCCGCAATGACCGACCTGTCCCCCGCGGCCCTCGTCCGCCGCACCGGCCAGGTCGCCGACGTTGCGCGGGACGCGGCGGCCTGGCTGGAGGCCAACCGCGCCTCGCTGAAGGAAGACCCTACGGCGCTCGCCCGCGACTTCCGCCGCTTCGGTCGCCGCGCCGCCCGCCTGCGCACTGCGGCCACGCGGCCGATGGGCGTCGCCGTGTTCGGCGCCAGCCAAGCGGGCAAGTCGTACCTGGTCAGCAGCCTCGCCACCCCGCCGGGCCGCCCGCTGGAGGCGGTCTACGGCGCCCAGCGGCTCAACTTTCTGCGCGACCTCAACCCGCAGGGCGGTAAGGAATCCACCGGCCTGGTCTCCCGCTTCACGCTGCGCGCCGACCCGGCGCCCGCCGGCGCGCCCGTCCCGCTGCGCTTGCTGTCGCAAACGGACGTCGTGAAGATCCTCGCCAACGCCTTCCTCGAGGACTTCAAGGTCCCCAACCTGCTGCCGCCCGAACCCGAGGCGGTGGCCGCCATGTTCGACCGCCTCGCCCCGCAAGGCGGCGCCCAAGGCGCGGGTCTCACCTCCGACGACATCGAGGAGATGCGCGAGTATTTCGACAAGCACTTCGCCGGCAGCGGCCTCATCCGCGCATTAGGCGTAAACTACTGGCTGCGCGCCGCCGCCATCATACCCACCCTGCCGCCGGCCGCCCGCGCCGAGGCCTACGCCCCGCTGTGGAACAACACCCCCGCCCTGACCGCCGTGGCCGCCGAATTGATCGCCGCGCTCGCCAGCCTGCAATTCCCCGACGTCGCGTTCTGCGGCCTCGACGCGCTGATGCCGCGCGAGATCAGCGTGCTCGACGCCAACCTCGTGTTCGGCCTGGGCGCCCCCGAGACCACGGCTGGCATCACCGTGGTGTCCGCTGCCGGCGGACGCGCCGTGCTGGGCCGCGCCGTGCTGGCCGCGCTTATCGCCGAGATCACCGTGCCCCTGGCCGAGCGCCCGTGGGACTTCTTCGAGCACACCGACCTGCTGGACTTCCCCGGCGCACGCTCCCGCGAGGAGATCAGCGACCCGGCCGGCTTCCTCGCCCAGCCCGGCCGCCTCGGCCGCGTGTTCCTGCGCGGCAAGGTCGCCTACCTGTTCCAACGCTACAACGACGAGCAGGAGATCGCCGCCATGCTGCTCTGCGTCGGCCCGTCCAACCAGGACGTGCAGACGCTGCCGCGCATGATCACCGAGTGGATCGGCCTGACCATCGGCGCCACGCCCGCCGCCCGCGCGGCGCAGCGCAACAGCCTGTTCTTCGTACTGACCCAGTTCGACCGCGAATTCGAGGAGAAGGCCGGCGAGGACTCCGCCACCGGCCAGCGCTGGAGCGCCCGGCTGCAAGCCAGCCTGCTCGAATTCTTCGGCAAGTCGCACGACTGGCCCGCCGAATGGGCGCCGGGGCGCGCCTTCGACAATCTGTTCTGGCTCCGCTCCACCGCCATCGGCTTCGACTCCGTGCTCGATTACGAGACCGTGGACGGCGTCAAACGCGAGGTGGCCATCGCCGAGCGCGCCCGCGCCAAGATCGCCGAGAAGCGCGCCGCCTACCTGCAAACCCCCGAGGTGCTGCGCCACTTCGCCGACCCGGCGCGCGCCTGGGAAGAAGCGCTCAGGCCCGGCGACGGCGGCATCTCGTTCCTCGCGGGCCAGCTGCGCCAGGTGTGCGACCCGTCCACCAAGGCGCTGCAGCTGTCGGGCCGCGTCGAGGAGCTGGCGACCGACATGGCGCAACGCCTGCGGCCGTATTTCCACACCGGCGACCTCGCCGCCGAGTTGGCGCGCGCCAAGCAGAACGCGCAGGAGGTGCTGCGCGCCCTGGCGCAATGCGCGCAGGCGCAGATGTTCGGCTCCCTGCTGCGCTCGCTGCAGGTCACCTCGGACCAGGTCGCCGCCGTCTACTTCCGGCTGGAATCCGACGTCTCCGACGGGCCCGCGCCGATCGGCACGATCAGCTTGGAGGACGACTATCTCGCCGCCCTCGGCATCGCCCAGGAGCCGGTCGCGGTGGACGCCGTAGCCGTCGCGAAGGACCGCTACGAGCGCTTCGTCGACGCCGCGATGGCCGAGTGGAGCGAGACGATGCAGGCGCTCGCCACCGACGACGACGCGCAGGCCGCGTTCCGCTTGCCGCGCGAGCAGGCCGCCACCTTGGCCGGCGAGATCTGGTCCGCCGCGCGCCGCCTGCGCCTGCGCGACCGCATCGCGACCGACCTGCGGGAGCGCACCTTCGGCCATCGCAGCGCGGCTGCCGCGCAACGCCCGGTGATGCTCGTCGAGGAGGGCATCAACGGCTTCGTCCACCGCCTCGGCTTCGATCGCGTGGCGCCGGCCGCCCGGCCCCACGTCGCCAACGGCTCGCGGCCGATCTTCCAGGAGCGGCCGGCGATCACCGGGCAACCGGTGCTCGGCGCCACCGCGGCGCCCTATGACCGGGTGTTCCACATCGACTGGATGACCGCGCTGCAGCGCACCTTCGAGGACAACGTGCAGGACCCGGGGGCGTCCGGCCTCGACATCGCCGCCAACGAGGCGCTCGGCGGCATCCTGGTTCACCTGGAGGCGCGCCGCGCATGATCACCGTCGTGCCCGACCCCGAAGGTCGCGCGGGCACCGCCCAGCTGCGCGTCGCCGGGGCCGCGGCCGCCGCCGGGTCACCGGGGCTGCGCATTCGGCGGGAAGGCTGGGACCAGGGCAACCTCGGACCGAACGGCTGGCAGGGCGAGGACGCTCTGCTGCAGCCGGACGCCGTCGCCACCGATGGCGGCGGCCTGCTGCTGACCGTGGGCTGGGGGGTATGCGCGCATCTGGAGGCCGGCACCTACCTTGTGGCCGTGCCCGCCGCCCGCATTGACGAGGCGGCGAGCTGGCCCGACATCCGCCCGGTCCGCGCCGCCTCCCGCGCCCGCATGGTCGCCGCGCCGCCTCCCCCTGCGCCGCCGCCGCCAGCACCGCCGCCGCCTGCGTCGCCACCGCCTGCGTCGCCACCGCCTCCACCGCCTGCGCCGAGGCCGCCGCCACCGCCTGCGCCGAAGCCACCGCCTGCGCCGCCACCGCTACCCCGTCCCCCCGTGGCGCCTCCGCCGCTGCCGCCCCCCGGCGCGCGCCGTAAGAGCGATGGGCTGCTGAAACGCGGCTTGCTGATCCTCGCGTTGCTGCTGCTGGTCGCGACGGCGGAGGCGACCTACGCATACTTCCGCCACACCGAGGTCGTGGTCACGCCGCCCGCGCCGACGCCGCGGCCCACGCCGCAGCCACTGCCGCCACGGACGGTTCCGCCGATCACGCCGCCGGTCACGCCCCCAGTTGCACAACCCGTTACGCCCCCCGGTACGCCGCCGCGCCCGCTCGCCGACATGAGCGTGCCGGACGTGCTGAGCCGCGCGCCCAACGTGGGCGCGATCGCCGCCGAGGGGCGCCGCCGGCTGTCCCAGGGCAAGCCCGACGACGGCATGCTGCTGCTGGAGGAAGCCGCCGACCGCGGCGACGGCAGCGCGATGATGACGCTCGGCGGGCTCTACGACCCGGTCACCTTCCGGCCCAGCCCGTTGCTGGCCAAACCCGACCCGCGCCAGGCCGCCCGCTACTACCGCGACGCCAGCCGCGCCGGCGTCCCCGACGTGGCCGCCAAGCGCGACGCGCTGCAGGCCTTCCTGCGAGCCAAGGCAGCCACCGGCGACATGCAATCCGAACTCATCCTGCGGGACTTCTGGCCATGATCATCGTCAAGCCCTGGCATGACGGGAAGGTAGGTGCGGCCTACCTCGTAATGATGCGCGCCCTAACGGTGATGCTGCTCCTAACCGCTCCTGTCGCAGCGCAAACGCCGTCAGCCGCGCGCACGCCGCTGCTGCTGCCCGGCAAGCAGTCGCTGTTCCAACGTGTCGTGACCCGGCCGGGCGCCACCCTCTCGCCGCAGCCCGGCGGCCGCGGCGGCAGCTCCGTGCCGGGCTTCACCGTGTTCTACGTCTACGCCAAGCAGGGCGACGCGCTCGAGGTCGGCCCCACCGCGGACGGCCGCACCGTGGGCTGGATCGCCGCCGACCGCGCGATCGAGTGGCAGCACACCATGATCGCCGCCTTCACCAACCCGTCCGGCCGCCAGCCCGTGCTGTTCCTGGACAGCGAGCAGAACGAACGCCTGCTGATGCTCGATGCCCAGGCCGGCGACAAGGCGGCCGCGCTGCGCACCGCCGCCGCAGCTGCAGCAGCCGCGCACACCGACGCGGCGCCGGTGCTCGCGGTCGAGCCGGCCACCCATGTCGACTTCGCGCACAATTTCTACCTGATGCCGATCATCGAGGCGCAGACCGTCGAGCGCGAGTTCGGCCCCCCGCTGCGCCTGTTGCAGGTGATCAGCGTGCCGTCCCAGCCGGACCGCCCGGCGCCCCCGCCCGCCGAGCCGTACCGCGCCGGCGTGGTCTTCGTGCTCGACACCACGATGAGCATGCAGCCGTACATAGACCGCACCCGCGACGCGATCCGCAGCATCGTCAGCCGCATCGGCGCGTCGTCCGCGAAGAACGATTTCCGCTTCGGCCTGGTCGCCTATCGCGACAGCCTCGCCGACAACCCCGGCCTGGGTTACCCGACTCGGGTCTACGCCCGGCCCGACTTCACCAAGCCCGCCGACGCAATCCTGCCCGCGCTCGCCGACGTTGCGCAGGCCACCGCCTCGTCCACCGGGTTCGACGAGGACCCGATCGGCGGCATCAAGACCGCGATCGACGAGATCGACTGGAACGGCATGGCCGGCCGCTTCGTCGTGCTCGTCACCGATGCGGGCGCGCGCACCTCCACGCACCCGCATAGCCTCACCCACCTGAACATCGCCGAGATCCGTGAGTTGGCGAAGGCGCGCGGCATCGCCGTCCTGGTCATCCACCTGCTCACCCCCGAGGGCCGGGCGCGGCACGACCACGAGCCGGCGCGCGCGCAATATACCGAGCTGTCCCGCTTCGATGCCGCCGGCTCGCTGTACTTCCCCGTGCCGAACGGCGCCGCGGACAGCTTCGCGCAGACCGTCGAGGCGCTGTCCACCGCGCTGCTGCGCCAGGCCGCGGCCGCGACCGGGCACGCGGTCGAGGGCGGCGGCGCGTTGAACGGGCCGCAGCAGCAACAGATCGACGTCGTATCGAATGCCATGCGGCTGACCTATCTCGGCCGCCTGGAAGGCACCCGCGCGCCCGACGTGATCCGCAGCTGGACCACGGACCGCGACCTGGCAAACCCCGAGCTGTCCAGCCTGGACGTTCGCGTGCTGCTGACCCGCAATCAGCTTTCGGACCTGGCCAAGAGCCTCAAGACCATCCTGGACGCCGGCATCGCGCAGCGGCTGGACTCCCGCACCTTCTTCACCCAGTTGCGCTCCGCCTTTGCCGCGACCGCCCGCGACCCGAGCCGGATCGCCGGCGCGCAGAACATCGGCGGGCTGCTGGGCGAGTATCTGGACGGGTTGCCCTACCAGTCGGACATCATGAACATTGCGGAGCCGGATTGGCTCAGCATGGGCGCGATCGCGCAGCGCACCGTGCTGAATAACGTCGAGGCCAAGCTGCGGCTGTATCAGGAGTACCAAGCGCAACCCGATTTGTGGGTCGACCTGTCCGGCAGCCGCACGCCCGGCGAGGCGATGTACCCCGTCCCCCTCGACGCCCTGCCGTGACCCTCGGCCATACCACGCGTCAAAAGGCCCTCTCCCGCCTGCGGGAGAGGGTTGGGTGAGGGTGGCGGCGCGTGTGAGGATCCCGCATTCCCCTCACCCCGACCCTCTCCCGCGAGCGGGAGAGGAAGAAGCGGAGAGTTGCGCCTTGGCCGCCTGGGACATAGGACGCTCCTACTCCGCGGGCGGCTCCGACTTCACCCTGCGCATCGACCGCCTCTTCGTCCGCGCCGGCGAGCGCGTCGCCATCACCGGGCCGTCCGGCTGCGGCAAGAGCACGATGCTGGCCCTGCTCGCCGGCGCGCTGCGGCCCGATGACGGAGCGGGCGGCCTGCTGCTCGGCGGCGGCGACGCGCTGGCGTTGTGGCGCGACAACGCAGCGGACGCGCTGGCCGCCCTGCGCGCGTCCTCCATCGGCTTCGTGCCGCAAACCGCCGCCCTGCTGCCGTTCCTGACGGTGCAGCAGAATATCGCCCTGCCGTTGGCCATCCTCGGCCGGCCAGACCCGCAGCGGGTGGCGGACCTGGCCTACCAGCTCGGTCTCGGCGCCATCCTGAACCGCCGGCCGGCGCAGATCTCCGTCGGCCAGCGCCAGCGGGTCGCCATCGCCCGCGCCATCGCCCACCACCCGCCGATCGTGCTCGCCGACGAGCCCACCGCCTCCGTCCACCCGGCGCAGGCCGACGCCATCCTCCACCTGCTCACCGAGGTCGCCGAGCGCGACGGCGCCGCAACCGTGCTCGTCACCCATGACGGCGCCCGCGCGGCCGCCGCCGGCTACCGCCTCGCGCCCTGCGAGCCGGATGCCGACGCGCCGATCACCCGATTCGCCTGGCCGCCCGCTTGAACGCGCTGCGGCTCGCGCCACGCCTCGCCATGGCGGACCTGCTGTCGGAGCGGGTGCTCGCCGCCTGCACCATCCTCTCGCTCGCCGCCGTGCTGGCGCCGCTGATCGTGCTCGCGGGCCTGCGCGCCGGCGTCATCGCCGGGTTGCGCGAGTTGCTGCTGGAGGACCCGCATGCGCGCGAGATCGTCACCGCCGCCAATCGCACCATCGACGCGGCGCTGCTTGCCCAACTGGCCGCCCGGCCGGACGTGGCGTTCCTCGCCCCGCGCACCCGCACCCTCGCGGCCAGCCTGCTGCTGGAGCGGACGGACGCGCCGGGCGAGGGCGTGCGCGCCGACCTGATCCCCACCGCACCCGGCGACCCGCTTTTGCCGACCGGCGCCGGGCCGACGGCGTCGGACCGAATCGTGCTCAGCGCTTCGGTCGCGTCGCGGCTGCACGTGGCGGCGGGCGACACCTTGGCCGGTCGCCTGGCCCGCATCCGCGACGGGCGGCGTGAGAGCGTGCCGCTGGCGCTCACCGTGCAAGCGGTGGCCGCGCCGGCCGCGTTCCGCCGCGATGGCGCCTTCGTCACTCTGCCGCTCGCGGTGTTCGTCGAGGATTTCCAGGACAACCGCGCAGGCGCCCCGGCCGGCAGCCTCGCCGAACTGCCCATGCCGGCGCGGCCGGACTACGCCGGGTTCCGCCTATACGCCGCGCGGCTGGACGAGGTTCCGGCGCTGGACGTCGCCTTGCGCGCGATGGGGATCGAGGTCGCCTCCCGCGCCGGCGATGTGGCGGACCTGCTGCGCATCGACGCGAACCTCACGTTGTTGTTCGCGCTGATCGCCGGGCTGGGGGCGGCCGGGTTCCTGGTGGCGCTCGGCGCCGGGCTATGGGCGAACGTGGAGCGCAAGCGTGTGTCGTTGGCGTTGCTGCGCTTCCTGGGAATGCGGTCCGGCGCGCTGCGATTGTTCCCGATGGCGCAGGCCGCCGTGCTGGCGGCGATCGGGACGGCGCTCGCCCTGTCCGTCGCGCTGGCGGCCGCCGCCGTGATCAACGTCCTGTTCGCCGGGACCTTGCAACTGGACCGCCCGTTGTGCCGCATCACCTGGCCGGCGGCGTTTCTTGCCGCGCTGGCCACGGTGCTAGGGTCCATCGCCGTTGCCGCCGCGGCAGGCGCCCGGGCCGCGCGGGTGGCCCCGTGGGAGGGAGTGAGCAGCGCATGATTCGTTTTGCCGCCATTCTGCTGTTGCTGGCCAACGCCGCGCACGCCGCCCCCCCTGCCACGGCCAACTGGGACCCGCGGCTGTACAACCCGCACCCCGCCGACGACGACCTAGTGCTGCCGATGCCGTGCGGCGGCGCCATGGTGTTCCGCCCGGTCGAGGTGCCGACCGACACGGGCGCGCTGGACGACCACGGCATGCTGCTCGGCCAGGCTGGCACCGACCTCGGCTATAGCGAGTTCACCCGCGGCGCCTACCTGGCCGCGCCCTTCGGCGAACCCGGCCACAAACTGTTCTGGATGGGCAAATACGACGTCACTCGCGACCAGTTCGCCGCCATGCGGCAACCGCCCTGCCCCACCGCCAGCCCGGCCGGCCGCGTCGCACAGAGTTCCGTCGGCTGGCCCGAGGCGATCGACTTCGGCGCCCGCTACTCCACGTGGCTGCTGACCAACGCGCGCGACAAGCTGCCGCATCGCGGCGGCTCGTTCGGTTTCATCCGCCTGCCCACCGAGGACGAGTGGGAGTACGCCGCGCGCGGCGGCGCCAAGGTCAGCGACGAGGACTTCCTGGGCCCGCTCTGGCCCATGCCGGAGGGGATCGAACGCTACGCCATGGCCGGCACAAGGCTGACAGCGGGCAAGCCGCAGCAGGTCGGGCTGCTGCTGCCCAACCCGCTCGGGCTCTACGACGTGCTGGGCAACGTGTCGCAGATGATGCTCGGCCCCTACCGGCTGAACCGGGTCGGCCGTGAGCAGGGCCAGGCCGGCGGCGTCGTGCTGCGCGGCGGCAACTACACTTCGCCCCCCGCCAGCCTGCACACGGCGATGCGCGACGAGATGCCGCCGTACAATTCCGCCGACAACACCCCGACCCGGCTGGCGACAGTCGGCTTCCGCGTGGTGCTGTCCGCCACCACCGCCGACGGCCTGGCCGACGTGGAGGCCGACCGCGCCGCCTTCGACGCGGTGTCGGGCGCCACCACTCAGGCGGTGGACGACCCGCGCCGCCTGATCGCGCTGCTCAAAGGCCAGGCGCTCGACCCCGCAGTTCGCGACGGGCTCGACCGCATCACCGACGCATTGTCGTCAAGCCAGCGCGACCGGGATGACCAGGCCAAGGCAGCCATCGGCGCCGAACTCGAGGCCGCCGTCACGCTGGCGCAGAGCATCTGGACCACCGACTACATCGCGGGGGTGCTGGAGCGCGTGGCCGAGGGCGTCGCGAGCCAGGCCGAACTCAACAGGCAAAACCATGTCGCGGCCGCGCGGCTGCGCTACTACATCGCGGGCACCGCAGACGGCTACAGCCGGCTGATCCGGCAGATGGCGGACAGCTCGGTCCACAGCCAGGTGGATGGGCAGGCCGCGCTGCTGCTGACCCAACTCGGCAACCGCGGCCGCACGCGGGAGGCGGCGTTCATGCCAATCGTGTTGAAGCACGTCGCCGCCATAGTGACCGGCCGCCACCTGGCGACGGACGAGGTGGTCGCCGCCATCCTGGCCGTCCCCTCCAACTCGGCGCCCCCGCCGCGGTAGGCCCCGGCCTGCATCGTCATGCCGGGGCAAACGACGGCTACAGGTTGCCCAAATCCCGCACCGTTGCCTGCAGGTTCTGCTGCTGCCGTTCCAGGTCGCGTACGGCGGCCGGATCCGGCGTTGCGGGTAAGCTGGCCCGGCGGCGATTGATCTCGCTCAGCTGCGCCTGCGCGCTCGCAAGCTGCGCCTGGTTGACCCGGTTGTTGCCCTGCAACGTCGCCAGCCGACGCCGCAGCGCCGCGTTCTGCGCGTCGATCGCGCCCAGCCGCCGCCGCCGCTCGTCCAGCGCCATTTGGGCGCCCGTTGCTTCATCCTGCGCCTGGGCCGCGCCGGCCTGTTCCTGCAACGCGGCGGCGCGGCTCTGCGCCAGGCTCGCCTGCTGCGCCTGGTTGCGCTGCGTGTAGGCGCCCGACGCCTCGCAACCGATCCCGCTCAGGAAGCCGGCTTGCGATGGATCGCAGGCGCCCGCGGAGCAGCCGGCCAATGCAGCAGCCGCGGCCAACGCGGCAATCCTACGATGCACCATCACGCCCCCTGCGGCACCCGCGACAGCGCCTGGCTGATCGCGGCGGCGCTGCTCGCCAACGACTGGCGCGACCCATCGATATCCGCCGCGGTGCTGTTCGCCGACCCCGCGGTGTTGCCGGTGGCGCCCATGGTGCGCAGCGAGTTCGCCGTGTCCTGCGCGCCGGTCACCTGCGCCTGCAGCAATTCATTGTCCTTCTGATAGTGCGCCACGCTGGCGCGGAACTGCGCTGCCGTGATTTGCCGCGCGCGGTATTGCCGGTCCAGCGCGTTGATCTGCGCAACGCAGTTGCTGGCGATCCCACGCGCCGCGTCGGCCGACGTGCGATACGCCGCCGCGTCCTGCTGCGCCTGGTCGATCGCCGTGTTGTAGTCCGCTTCCGAGTGCGTGCGCGCAGCATTGTTCCGCGCCACCAGGAAGCCCGCGCCGGCGCCCAAAGCACCGCCGGCCGTTGCGCCGAGCGCCGCCATCGCCACCCGGTTGCGCCCACCCAGCAACGCCCCCGCAAGCCCGCCGGCGATCGCGCCGACCGCCGCGCCCTCGCCCACCGTCTGCGTGAAGCGCGCGTTCGCCTTGCGCAGCTGGTTCTCCTCCGGGCTCAGCGACGGGTCATCGGCGACGGCGCCGGCAGCGCATCCAGTCAGGGTCAGACACGCGGCCAACAGCAAGGCGCAGGCGCGATGGGATGCTCGGGCGAACCGCTTCGTCAGCACGCGTGACCTCCTGGATTTCGTCCGCACACCGAACCAAAAAAACACCCAGGTGACAAGTCGTTACATAACGGTCGCGACCACGAAAAGCCGCGGAAACAGCAACAGCCGCATCCCGTCGGCGCACGGCGCGTAGGCCTGCGCCACCGCCGCCTCATATTGCGCGCAGAACGCCGCCTGCTCGTCCGCCCTGAGCCGTGTCAGGAACGGCTGCAACCCCGTGCCCTTGACCCAGTCCACGATCGCGCCGGCCGACGCCATCGGATGGTGGTACACGGTGCGCCAGACTTCCACCGCCGCCCCCGCGCCCGCCAGCAGATCGTAGTACGCGCGGGCTGGCAGCACGCGCACCTGCTCGCCCGCATCCGCCAGCTTCGCCGCCCACGGGCCCGCCGCCGCAACGTCCCGCATCAGCCGGTGCGACGGCTCCTCCCGGTTGTCCGGCATTTGCACCGCGAGCACCCCGCCCGGCGCCAGCATCCCGAGCAGCCGCGGGAACAGCGCCGCGTGGTCCGGGACCCAATGCAGCGCGGCGTTGGCGTAGATCAGATCCGGAGGCTGCTCCGGCGTCCAGTCCGCGATGTCGCCGGCCACGAAATCGCAGCCCGGCAGCCGCTCACGCGCGCTCGCCAGCATCGACTGCGAGGTGTCCACCCCCAGCACGGCGGCGCCCGGAAATCGTTGCGCAAGCAGTTCGGTGCTGTTGCCTGGGCCGCAGCCAAGGTCCACCACGCGCCGCGCCGCGGCCAATGGCGCGGCCGCGAGCAGGTCGCGAGCCGGGCGGGTGCGCTGGTCTTCGAAGCGGCGATACAGCGCCGGGTCCCAGGCGTCGGGCGGCATGGCGCGGCTCCTTCAGCAGTGAATGTGGCAGCGGACCGGCATCAGGACTCATCCCCCTCGAGGCGCCGCAGCACCGCGTCGCCGATCGCCAATGAGGCGGTGAGCCCCGGGCTCTCGATCCCGAACAGGTTCACCAGGCCGGGCACGCCATGCGTGGTCGGGCCCACCAACGCGAAGTCCGCGGCCGGCTGCCCTGGGCCGCTGATCTTGGGGCGGATTCCGGCGTAGCCCGGCACCAGCGCGCCATCCGCCAACCCGGGCCAATAGCGCCGGATCGCGGCGTAGAACCCGGCGGCGCGCGACAGATCCACGTCGTACTCCTCGTGGTCCACCCACTCCACGTCCGGTCCGAACCGCGCCTGCCCGCCCAGGTCCAACGTCAGGTGCACGCCTAGCCCGCCCGGCTCCGGCACCGGGTAGATCAACCGGCTGAACGGCGCGCGTCCGGCCAGCCCATAGTAGCTGCCCTTGCACAGATATGCCCGCGGGATGCTCTGCGACGGAATGCCGGAGATGCTGCGCGCCACGTCCGGCGCGTGCAGCCCCACCGCGTTCACCAACACCCGGCAGTGCAGCTGCATCGGGTGCTCGCCGCCCACCTGCAGACGGATGCCGTCATCCTCCACCGCGCCCCCCGCCAGCGGCGAGTGCACCGCCAGCATGCCGCCCGCCTCTTCCATCTCGCCCTGGTAGGCCAGCATCAGCGCGTGGCTGTCGATGATCCCCGTTTCCGGCGAGTGCAGGGCCGAATCGACCCGCAACGCCGGTTCCATCTCCCGCGCAGCCGCCCCGCTCAGTTGGGTCAGCGCCACGCCATTGGCCGCCGCCTGCACCTGGATGGCCTCGAGCCGAGCTGATTCCGCCGGGTCGCTGGCGACGATCAGCTTGCCGATCTTGCTGATGGGCACGCCGTGGTCCGCGCAGTAGCCGTACAGCGCGGTCCGCCCCGCCACGCATAGCCGCGCCTTGAGGCTGCCCGTCGGATAGTAGATACCGGCATGCACCACCTCGCTGTTGCGCGACGACGTGACGGTGCCGATGCCGCCCGCCGCCTCCAGCAGCAGCACCTCGCGGCCAGACATCGCCAGCGCCCGCGCCACTGCCAGGCCGACCACGCCGGCCCCCAGGACAACCGCTTCAACCTGTTCGATCATGACCGCAGCATCCCCCAACGACCCTGATGTGGCTAGCGTCTCCGCGACCGTCATCGGCGCCGGGCCCGCCGGCCTGATGGCGGCTGAGCGCATGGCGCTGGGCGGCGTGACCGTGACCGTGTTCGACCGCATGCCGTCGCCGGGCCGCAAGCTGCTGATGGCCGGCGCCGGTGGGCTGAACCTCACCCATGCGGAGCCGCTCGACGCGCTGCTCGGCCGCTACGGCGCCGCCACCGACGCGCTCGCGCCCGCCATCCGCGCCTTCCCGCCGGACGCCTTGCGCGCCTGGTGCGAGGCGCTCGGCCAACCCGTGTTCACCGGCAGCAGCGGACGCGTGTTCCCGCGCGCGATGAAGGCGTCGCCGCTGCTGCGCGCCTGGTTGCGCCGGCTGGACGGGCTCGGCGTGCGCTTCCGCCTGCGCCACCGCTGGCTCGGCTGGGACGCGGACGGCGCCGCGGTGTTCGACCCGGCCGCGACGCTGCCGCCCGGGCCGTTGGTCCTGGCGATGGGCGGCGCCTCGTGGCCCCGCCTCGGCTCCGACGGCGCCTGGGCCAGCGCGTTCCCCAGCGCCGCGCTGGCGTCGTTCCGGCCGGCCAATTGCGGGTTCACCGCCGCCTGGTCGCCGCACATGGCGCGTCACGCGGGCGCGCCGCTCAAGCGCATCGCGCTCACGGTGGGCGCCAACCGCGTCCCGGGCGATGCCACGCTCACCGCGGCCGGCGTCGAGGGCGGCCCGTTCTATGCCCTGGGCGCCGCCCTGCGCGACGCGATCGCCGCCGACGGTCACGCGGTCGCAACCCTCGACCTGCGCCCCGACCTCGCGTCGGACGAGCTGCGCCGTCGCCTCTCGGCCCCGCGCCGCGCCCAGTCGCTGTCCACCTTCCTGCGCAAGGCGGCCGGCCTGCCGCCCGTCTCGGTCGCCCTGCTGCGGGAGTGCGCGGGCGTCCGGGCAGACCTTGCCGGCGCCATCAAGGCGCTGCCGCTGCGGCTGTCCGGCACGACCGGACTGGCGCGCGCGATCTCGACCGCCGGCGGCGTCCGGTTCGACGCTCCCCTGGATCCGGGAGTGTTCCTCGCCGGGGAGATGCTGGATTGGGAGGCGCCGACGGGCGGCTACCTGCTGCAGGCCGCCTTCAGCACCGGCTTCGCGGCCGGCGAGGCAGCCCTGAACTGGCTCCGACGAAACCAGATCACTCAGCCAGGCTGAGCACCACCCGCGTGCCGCTATGCGCCGGGTCGAGCGCCACCGTCGCCTTCACCATGCGCGCCATCGCGTTGACGATCACGCCGCCCAACCCGCTGCCCTTCGGCGCCGCGCCATCCACGTAGCCCACGCCATCATCCTCGACGGTCAGCTGGATCGCGCCCGCCTTGCGCTCGAAGCTGACGCGGATGTCGCCATCCCGGCCCGGGTAGGCGTATTTCAGCGCGTTGGTGACCAGCTCGTTCACGATCAGCCCTAGCGACACCGCTTTATCCGTCTCCACCCGGATCGGGTCCGATGTCACGGTGATCCGGCCCGGCCGTTCCTCCGCCGCAACCGCCCGCCGAAGCTCCTCGATCAGGCCCTCGAGGTACTGGTCCATCGCCACGAACTCGACGTCGTTGCTGGTGTAGAGCCGCCGGTGCACCAGCATCACCGCCTCCACCCGCTCCGCAGCGCGCTTCAGCGCCTCCCGCGCGTCCGGGTCGGCCACCTTGCGGCCCTGCAGCCCGATCAGCGACGAGATCAGCTGCAAGCTGTTGGCGACCCGGTGGTTGACCTCCTTCAGCAGCACCGCCTGCTGCGCCGCCAACGTCTCCAGCCGGTCGCGGCTGTCCTGCAGCTCCAACAGCGCCGCCGCCCGCTCGCGCCGCAGCCGCGCCTGCACCTGCGACTGGCGGATGGAGGTGCCCATGAACTCCAGGAACGTGCCCTGCACGTCCTTCACCACGTAGTCGAACGCGCCCGCCTTCAGCGCGGTCACGGCGATCCGCGGCTCCTCCGCCGCCGTGACGAAGATCACCGGCGGGGCGTTGGGCAGCGCGATGAGGTCGGCCAGCACGTCCAGCCCGTCGCGGCCGGGCATGTAGTGGTCCAGCGCAATCACGTCGAACGACTGCGCCCGCGCCCGCTCCAACCCCAACTCGCCATCGCCGGCGACCTCGACGCTGAATCCCTCGCGCTCCAGATGCCGCCGCACCAGACGGCAAGTGCCGGTGTCGTCGTCCACATACAGCACGCGGACCGGAGCGGCGGGGCCGTCTGGCACCGTCAATCCGACTCGGGGACCTGCATCACCGCGAGGAACAGGCCGAGCTGCCGGATCGCCACGGCGAAGCTCTCGTACTCGACCGGTTTGGTGATGTAGACGTTGCAGCCGAGGTCGTAGCAGCGCTGGATCTCCAGCTTGTCGTCCGTCGTCGTCAGCACGATCACGGGGACCCGGCGCAGCAGCTCGTCGGACTTGATCCGCGCCAGGATGTCGGTCCCGCTCATGTCCGGCAGGTTCAGGTCCAGCAGCACCAGCACCGGCAGCTGCACCCGGCGGCCACCGCCCGGCGAGGTCCCGAACAGGTGCTCCATCGCCGCCGTGCCGTCGGTAAAGGGCGTGATGGCGTTGTTCACCCCCGCGCGGCGCACGTTCTTCTCGATCAACCGGGCATGGCCGGGATCGTCCTCGATCAGCAGGATCGTCACCGGGTTGGCGTTCACGCGACCGTCTCCCTCGCCCATTGCGGCGACTGCGGCAGACAGATGATGAACGTCGAGCCAATGTCCAACGTCGAACTGCAACCAATTGTGCCGCCCAGCCGCCGCACCAGGGCGCGGACATGCGCCAGCCCAATGCCTTCGCCGGGCACCGACTGGTCGCCGGCGCGGCGAAACAGGTCGAACACCCGCTCGTAGTCGCGTTCCGCAATGCCGCGGCCGTTGTCGGTCACCTCGAAGCAGGCCATGGCGCCGTCCACCCGTCCTGTCACGCTGATCACGCCCGGGCGGCCCGGCTTGAGGTATTTCAACGCGTTCTCCAACACGTTGCCGAACACCTGCTCCACCGCCAGCCGGTCCGCCGTGATCGCGGGGACCGATCCGATGCTGACCGTCGCCGCCTTCTGCGAGGCCTGGTGCTCCAGGCTGTCCATCAAGGTGCGCAACGTCGCCGCCATGTCGAGCGGCTCCGGCGCCAGCACGCGCCGTCCCTCCCGCGACAGCCGCAGGATCGCCTTGATCAGCCCGTCCATCTTCGTCGTCGAGGAGCGGATGAACCGCAGCGCTTCCGGAATCTCGTTCGCCACGATCTCCCGCACGTGACCCGGCGTTGCCTCGGCCGACGCATGTTCCAGCAACATCGCAGATGCCTGGTCCAGCTCGCTGGTGAAGCCCATGATGTTGACCAGCGGCGCACGCAGGTCATGCGACACGATGTAGGCGAACCGCTGGATCTCCTCATTCGCATTCGACAAGTCGGCCGTGCGCTGCCGGACCATTTCGTCCAGCCCTTCGTTCACCAGTTCAAGCGCGCCGTACGCTGTGGCGGTCTGCGCCTGCGACGTCCGCAGGGTCGCCACCGTGCGCCGCAAGCCCAGCGCGATCAGCCCGGCCAATGCGAAGATCATCGCCAGCCCGGCCAAGTCGATGGCGACCAGCAACCGGCCGCCCCGCGTCATCGCCGCCACCTGCCCGGCCAGCCTCGCGTCCAACTCCGTCTCCAACGCCGAGACGGTTTGGCGGATGACCTGCATCGCCTCGTTGCCGGCGTTCGATCGCACGATCCGCATCGCACCGGCCTGATCGCCGGACCGCGCCAGCCGGATCGTTTCGCCGAGCTCTGCGAACTTGGCGGCCAGCACGTCGCGCAAGACCATGCTGCGCGGATCTCCGGGCCAGCTGGACGCCAGGTCCGCCAACAAGGGCGGCGTTTTCCGTTCCGCATCGGTGAACGGTTCCAGATAGGTCGGGTCGAGCGTCAGCAGATAGCCCCGCTGCGACGACTCCGCCTCCTGCGCAGCGAGCATCAGGCCCGTCACCTGGTCGCGCAGCAGCCGCGTCTGTCGCGCGAGCCGCAGCGCCGCGGCGTTCGCCTCCGACTGCCAGGCGGCCGCGGCGCCGATGCTTAGCAGAAGCGTTATGCAAGCGAGCAGGGCGAGCAAGTCGCCGCGGTTTAAAACCCGCCCGGGTGAACGCTCCAAAACAGGGATCTGCAACATGGAGTTGTTATGGTTTCGCCTAGTGTGTTCGTCAGCCGCGGCGCCGGATTATGCGATGCACATTCGTTCACGTGATAGTGAGCGGCGCTGACCATGTGTCACCAACCAGGGCCAGCGACGCGGGGTAGGGTGTAAGCGTGTGGCCATGGGTTTTGCCTAGAGGCGTGGCATGCTAGGCGGCGTGAGCGCTCGCGGCCGGCGCTGCCACGCCGGGTATGACATAGGGGAACAGACGATGGACCAGCCGGTACAGACGCATTCCGCGTCCACCAAGCCGCAAGGCGACATCGACCAGGTCGCCATCAACACGATTCGCACCCTGTCCATGGATGCCGTCCAGAAGGCGAAATCGGGCCATCCCGGAACCCCGATGGGCATGGCGCCGGTCGCCTACACCCTGTGGCAGCAGATGCTGCGCTACGACCCGGCGGACCCGCACTGGCCCAACCGCGACCGCTTCGTGCTGTCGGTCGGCCACGCCTCGATGTTGCTCTACTCGCTGCTGCACCTGGCGCAGGTGGCGTCCGACATCGAGCACAAGGACAAGGGTCCCTACGCGGTCACGATCGACGACATCCGGCAATTCCGCCAACTCTCGTCGGTGACGCCGGGCCACCCGGAATACCGCTTGACCTCGGGCGTCGAGACCACGACTGGGCCGCTGGCGCAGGGCGTGTCCAACAGCGTCGGCATGGCGATGGCGCAACGCTTCATGGCGCACCGCTACAACAAGCCCGGGTTCCCGCTGTACGACTACCACGTGTACGCGCTATGCGGCGACGGCTGCATGATGGAGGGCGTGTCCAACGAGGCCGCCTCCGTCGCCGGGCACCTGCATCTCAGCAACCTGACGTGGATCTACGACAGCAACCACATCACCATCGAGGGCGCCACCAGCCTGGCGTTCAGCGACGACGTCGGCGCGCGGCTGAAGGCGATGGAGTGGAACGTCATCCACGTCGACGACGCAAACGACACCGCCAAGGTCAAGGCGGCGCTGGAGGAAGCCAAGGCGTATACGGCGGGGCCCACTATCGTCGTGGTGCACAGCATCATCGGCTTCGGCGCCCCGAAGAAGGCCGGCACCCGCGAGGCGCATGGCGAGCCGCTCGGCGACGAGGAGATCCGCGGCGCCAAGCGCAGCTACGGCTGGCCCGAGGACGCGCAATTCCTGGTTCCCGACGGCGTCCACGAACGCTTCGCCGAGGTGATGGGCGCGCGCGGCGCCGCCGGTCGCAAGGAGTGGATGGACCTGTTCGCGCGTTATCGCGAAGCCTACCCCGAGCTGGCCGCGGAGATCGAGATGATCGACCGCCACGAGCTGCCGGACGGCTGGGACAGCGACATCCCCGTGTTCCCGGCGGACGAGAAGGGCGTTGCGTCGCGCGATTCCTCGCAGAAGGTGCTGAACGCCGTCGCCAAGCACGTGCCATGGCTGCTGGGCGGCGCGGCGGACCTGGCGCCCTCCACCAAGTCCAACCTCACCTTCGACGGCGTCGGATCGTTCGAGGCGGACAACTACGGCGGCCGCAACCTGCATTTCGGCATCCGCGAGCACGCGATGGGCTCCATCGTGAACGGCATCGCGCTGTCCGGCCTGCGTTCCTACGGCAGCGGCTTCCTCATCTTCTCCGATTACATGAAGGCGCCCATCCGGCTCTCCGCCATCATGGAGCTGCCGGTCATCTACATCTTCACCCATGACAGCATCGGCGTCGGCGAGGACGGTCCGACCCACCAGCCGATCGAGCAGATCGCCACCCTGCGCGCCATCCCCGGCATGATCACGCTGCGCCCGGCGGACGCCAACGAGGTCGCCGAGGCCTGGCGCGTGGCGATGACGGTGCACAACCGTCCGGTCAGCCTCATCCTCAGCCGCCAGGCGCTGCCGACCATCGACCGCAGCAAGTTCGCCTCCGCCAAGGGGCTCCACAAGGGCGCCTACACCGTTGCGGATTGCGAGGGCGCACCGTCCGTCATCCTGATGGCGACCGGGTCGGAGCTGGCGCTCTGCATGGGCGCGTACGAGGCGCTGAAGGCCGAGGGCGTGAAGGCCCGCGTCGTGTCGATGCCGTCGTGGGAGCTGTTCGAGCAGCAGGACGAGGCTTACCGCGAGAGCGTCCTGCCGCCGTCCGTCAAGGGCCGGGTCGCCGTCGAGCAGGCGGCCACGCTCGGTTGGGACCGCTACATCGGCTGGGGCGGCGCCATGATCGGCATGCACACCTTCGGCGCTTCGGCGCCCCTCGCCGCCTTGCAGAAGCAGTTCGGCTTCACCCCCGAAGCCGTGCTGGACGCAGCCCGCAAACAAGCCAAGCGCTAGGAGCCGGCCACCATGGACATCAACTCCCCGACCACCACCAACTCGCTGAAGGCGCTCGAGGCGCTCGGCCAGTCTCCCTGGCTGGACTTCATCGAGCGCGCTTTCCTGACCGACGGGTCGCTGCAGACCATGATCGACCGCGACGGGCTGAAAGGCATGACGTCCAACCCGTCGATTTTCGAGAAGGCGATGGGTCACGGCCCGAACTACGACGCCGGGTTCAAGGAGCTCGCCGACAAGGGCGACCTGGACGCGCAGACCGTCTACGAGAGCCTGGCGATCCAGGACATCCAGCACGCCGCGGACCTGCTGCGCCCGGTGTACGACGCCACCAATCGCGTCGACGGCTACGTGTCGCTCGAGGTGTCGCCTTACCTCGCTCTGCGCACGGAGGACACCGTCGCCGAGGCGCGGCGGCTGTGGAAGCTGGTCGGGCGCGACAACCTCATGGTGAAGGTTCCAGGGACGGTGGAGGGCACGCCGGCAATCACGACGCTGATCGGCGAGGGCATGAACATCAACGTCACCCTGCTGTTCGCGCAGAAGGCGTACAAGGACGTCGCGGAGGCGTTCATCGCCGGGCTGGAGCACTTCAAGGAGAAAGGCGGCGACGTCAGCCGCGTGGCCAGCGTCGCGAGCTTCTTCGTCAGCCGCATCGACGCGCAGATCGACAAGCAGATCGACGCGCGCGCCGCGGCCGGCGGACAGGAGGCGCCCGAGCTGAAGCGCCTGCGCGGCAAGGTCGCCATCGCCAACGCGAAGATGGCGTATCAGCACTACCTCGAACTGGTCGGCAGCGAACGCTGGAAGAAGCTCGCCTCGGCGGGCGCCATGCCGCAGCGCCTGCTGTGGGCCAGCACCGGCGTGAAGGACAAAGCGTATCCGGACACGCTGTACGTGGACGAGCTGATTGGCCGCGAGACCGTCAACACCATGCCGCCCGCGACCATGGACGCCTACCGCGACCACGGCCATGGCAAGGAGGCGCTTACCGTCGGCGTCGACGACGCGAAGGAGGTGCTCGGCACGGCCAAGCGGCTCGGCCTCGACCTCGACAAGGTTACCCATGACTTGGTCGAGGACGGCGTGAAGCAATTCGCCAAGGCCGCCGACGACCTATTGGGGGCTGTCGCGGCCAAGCGCAGCAAGATGCTCGGCGGCAAGCTGGCGACCCTGACCACGTCCCTTCCCGAGGCGATGGGCAAGGCGGTCGACGAGGCGCTGGACGATTGGCGCGAGGCCGGCAAGGTGCGGGACCTCTGGGCGCGCGAAGCGTCGCTGTGGACTGGCAAAGACGAGGCCAAATGGCTCGCCTGGCTTGACATCGTGAACGACCGCATTGCCAACTTGGCCACCCTGCAGGCCTTCCAGGAGGACGTGAAGGCTGCCGGATTCACCGATGTGCTGCTGCTCGGCATGGGCGGCTCAAGCCTCGGGCCGGAGGTTCTGGCCGAGACGTTCGGCAAGCGCGGCGGCTATCCGACCTTGCACGTGCTGGACAGCACCGACCCGCAGCAGATCGCGGCGTTCGAAGCGAAGGTCACGATGGCGACCACATTGTGCATCGTGTCCAGCAAGTCCGGCGGCACGCTCGAGCCGAACATCCTGAAGGCGTATTTCTTCGACGCGATGACCAAGGCGGTTGGCGCCGACAAGGCCGCTTCCCACTTCGTGGCGATCACCGACCCCAAGTCGCACATGCAGACGGTCGCGGAGTCCGACGGCTTCCGCAACATCTTCTACGGCGACCCGGCAATCGGCGGCCGCTACTCCGTGCTGTCCAACTTCGGCATGGTCCCAGCCGCGGCGATGGGCGTCGACGTCGAGCAGTTCCTGCACGCAACCGCCTTGATGGTGCGCGCCTGCGCCGCCGGCACGCCGCCCTCGCAGAACCTTGGCGTGCAGCTCGGCGCCGTGTTGGGCATCGGCGCCACCACTGGGCGCGACAAGGTCACCATCGTGGCCTCGCCTGGCATTGCCGACGTGGGCGCCTGGCTGGAGCAGCTGCTGGCCGAGAGCACCGGCAAGCAGGGCCACGGCATCGTCCCCGTGGACAACGAACCGCTGGCCGACGCCTCGCATTACGGCGACGACCGCGTATTCGCCTACCTGCGCCTGCGCGACGCGCCCGACCCGGCGCAGGAGGCCGCCATGGGCGCGCTCGCCAAGGCCGGGCAGCCGGTCGTGACGGTGGAGCTGACCAACACGATGCAGATCGGCCAAGCGTTCTTTCTATGGGAGTTCGCCACCGCCGTGGCCGGCTCGATCATCGGCATCGATCCCTTCGATCAGCCGGACGTCGAGGCGAGCAAGATCGTCACCAAGAAGCTGACCAACGCCTACAACGACACCGGCAAGCTGCCGGACGAGACGCCATTCCTGACCGAGGGCGCCGTGCAGCTGTTCAGCGACGAGAAGAACGCCGCCGAGCTGTCCAAGGCCGGCAACACCCTGGCGGCGGTCATGAAGGCCCACTTGGCCCGGCTGGGCGAGGGCGACTACGCGGCTCTGATCGCCTACATCCAGCGCACGCCGGAGCACATCGCGCTGCTGCAGACGCTGCGCACGGCGATCCGCGACGCCAAGCGCGTCGCCACGGTCGCCGAGTTCGGGCCGCGGTTCCTGCACTCGACAGGCCAGGCCTATAAGGGCGGACCTAACAGCGGCGTGTTCACCCAGATCACCGCAGCGGATGCGGCGGACCTCGCCGTGCCAGGTGAGCGCTACACGTTCAGCGTGGTGAAGGCGGCGCAGGCGCGCGGCGACTTCGACGTGCTTGCGGAGCGTGGCCGCCGCGCGTTGCGGGTCCACATCACGGGCGGGCTGGAAGCCGGGTTGCAGACGCTGTCGGCCGCCATCACCGCGGCGCTATAGCCATGACAACGCCAGGCGGCCGCAATGCGGTCGCCTGGCGTAATGCTGGCCGGGCGTATCGGTTTCGCGAACATGCGGTAGTTACAGGAGCATTGGTATGAAGCTTGGCGTGATTGGCCTGGGCCGCATGGGCGGCAACATCAGCCTGCGTCTGATGAAGCACGGCCACGAATGCGTGGTCTACGACAACAGCGAGAAGGCAGTGGACGGCATCGTCGGCCAGGGGGCCGCGAAGTCGAACGGGCTGGAGGACATGGTCAAGCAGCTGCCCTCGCCGAAGATCGTCTGGGTCATGCTGCCGTCCGGCAAGATCACCGAGGACACCGTGCAAGCGCTCGGCGGGATGATGGGCAAGGGCGACATCATCATCGATGGCGGCAACAGCATGTACAAGGACGACATCCGCCGCGCCGCAGCGTTGCGCGAGAAGGGCGTCGTCTACGTCGACGTCGGCACGTCCGGCGGGGTGTGGGGCCTTCAGCGCGGCTACTGCATGATGATCGGCGGCGAGGACGCGGCGGTGAAATACCTCGACCCGATCCTGTCCGCGCTGGCGCCCGGCGAGGGCACGATCGACAAGACGCCGAACCGCGAAGGCCGCAATCCGACGGCCGAGCAAGGCTACCTGCACTGCGGCCCCGCCGGCGCCGGGCACTTCGTCAAGATGGTGCATAACGGCATCGAATACGGGATCATGCAGGCCTACGCCGAGGGCTTCGACATTCTCAAGAACAAGGACAGCCACGAACTGGTCGAGTCCGAGCGCTTCAGCCTGAACATGGGCGACATCGCCGAGGTCTGGCGCCGCGGCTCGGTCATTTCCTCCTGGCTGCTTGACCTGACCGCCCTGGCGTTGGCGTCGGACGAGAAGCTCGAGAAGTTCACCGGCGACGTGTCGGATAGCGGAGAGGGCCGCTGGACCATCGACGCGGCCGTGGAGGAGGCCGTCCCCGTCCCCGTGCTCGCCGCCTCCCTGTTCGCGCGCTTCCGCTCCCGCCAGGAGCACACCTTTGGCGAGAAGATGCTGTCCGCCATGCGCTTCGGCTTTGGCGGCCACGTGGAGCCCAAGGCGTGAGCGAGACGCACGAGGCGCTGCACGGCACCGAGGCGCTCGCCAAGACCGCGGAGCCGGCGCCTGCGTGCACGATGGTGATCTTCGGCGCCAATGGGGACCTGACAAAGCGATTGCTGATGCCGGCTCTCTACAACTTGGCGGGCGGCAAGCTGCTGAACGACGGATTCAGCGTTCTGGGCGTCGACCGCGACGCTGGCGCGGACGACGACTTCCGCGACCGGCAGAAGACCATGATGCAGAGCTTCACGCCCGCCGCCGGCGGCGAGTTCGCCGAAGCCAACCTCAACACCGAATGGTGGGGTTGGCTCGAGCAGCGGCTGCATTATGTGGCTGGCGACTTCACCAAGCCCGAAACGTTCCAGTCGCTCGGGCAGCGGCTGGGCGACGGCAACGCGGTGTTCTACCTGGCCGTGGCCGACCGGTTCTTCGGCGGCATCATCGACCAACTGCACGGGGCCGGGCTGACCAAGGAGAAGGGGGGCACGTTCCGCCGTGTCGTGATCGAGAAGCCGTTTGGCCACGACCTTGCCTCCGCGAAGGAGCTGAACGCGCACATCCTGTCCCAGCTGGAAGAGAACCAGATCTACCGGATCGATCATTTCCTCGGCAAGGAGACGGTTCAGAACATCATGGCGCTGCGGTTCGCCAACGGCTTCTTCGAACCGCTGTGGAATCGCGACCATATCGACCATGTCGAGATCACCGCCGCCGAGACCGTAGGTGTCGAGAAGCGCGGCAAGTTCTACGAGATTACGGGCGCGCTGCGCGACATGGTGCCGAACCACATGTTCCAGTTGCTGTCGATGCTCGCCATGGAGCCGCCTAACTCTTTCGACGCCGACGCTGTCCGCACCGAGAAGGCCAAGGTGATCGAGGCCATCCACCCGATGACTGCCGACGACGTGGAGCGCAACGTCGTTCGCGGGCAATACGTGGCCGGCCGCATGAAGGACGGCGACGTCCAGGGCTACACGCAGGAGCCGGACGTGGCGCCGGACTCCACTGTCGAGACCTACGTCGCCCTCCGGCTGATGATCGACAACTGGCGCTGGGCCGGCGTGCCGTTCTATCTGCGCACCGGCAAGCGCATGGCGTCGCGCAAAACCGAGATCGCCGTGTACTTCAAACAGGCGCCGTTCGCGATGTTTCGCGACACGCCCGTGGATAAGCTTACGCCTAACGCGATGATTCTTCATCTGCAGCCGCATGAGGGCATCTCGCTGTATTTCAGCGCGAAGCAACCCGGCACGAAGGTCGTGCTGAAACCGGTCCGCATGGATTTCAAGTACGAGGACTATTTCGAGCTGCCGCCGTCCACCGGCTACGAGACGCTGATCTACGACGTCTTGATCGGCGATCCGACGCTGTTCAACCGCGCCGACAACATCGAGGCCGGCTGGCAGGCCGTGCAGCCTGTGCTCGACGCGGTTGCGAAGGGCGGCGATAAGATCCACACCTATCCCGCCGGCAGCGACGGTCCAGCCGAGGCCGACGCGCTGATGTCGCTGGATGGTCGCCGTTGGCGGGCGCTCGGCTGATGGCGATCAAGCTCGTCGTCTCCGATGTGGACGGCACCATGGTCACCGACGACAAGGTGTTGACCCCGGCCACCATCGCCGCCGCCCACCGGCTGCGCGATGCCGGCATTCACCTTGCCCTGGTCAGCAGCCGTCCGCCGCGCGGCATGGCGTTTCTCACCATGGACCTCGGCCTCACGGGGCCGTTGGGCGGTTTCAATGGCGGCGCCATCCTTGCGCCCGATGGCGCGGTGATCGAGGAACGGTTCGTCCCGGAGGCCGCCGTGCGCACCAGCCTGGACCTGTTCGCCAAGCGCGGCGTCAGCCCTTGGCTGTTCGCCGACAACCAGTGGATCATCAAGGACCTCGCCGGCGACTACGTCCCGAAGGAGCGCATGACCGTTCGTTTCGAGCCCACCGTGGTGGACGATTTCGAGCCGTTCATCGCCCGTTGCGGCAAGATTGTCGGCGCCTCCGCGAAGTTCGACCATCTGGCGGACTGCGAGACGGAGTTGCAAGGCCTCCTCGGCCACACCGCGCACGCCCATCGCTCCCAAAAGTACTACCTCGACGTGACCAACCCGTCGGCCGACAAGGGCACTGCCTGCAACGCGCTCGCGAAGTGGTTCGGCATCGACATCGCGGACGTCTGCGCCATCGGCGACCAGTCCAACGACGTGCCGATGTTCCGCGTCGCCGGGCATAGCATCGCCATGGGCAACGCGCCCCCTCCCGTCGCCGCGGAGGCGAAGCAGCACACCGGCAGCAACCAGCAAGACGGCTGGGCGGACGCGATCGAACGCCTCGTGCTGACTTAGGAAACACCATGGCCCGGCCTCGCCCCGACACCATCAAGCTCCTCCTCGCCGACGTCGACGGGACCCTCGTCACCAAGGACAAGGTGCTGACCGAGCGCGCCCAGACGGCGGTGCGCGACCTGGCCGCCAAAGGCATCCAGTTCGCGCTGACTTCCGGCCGGCCGCCAAAGGGCATGAAGATGCTCTTCGGCCCGTTGAACGTCACGACCGTCATCGCCGGCTTCAACGGCGGCCTGTTTGTCAAACGCGACCTCTCGATCGTCGAAAGCCGCACCATCGAGCCGGCCGCGGCGAAACAAACGGCCGAGCTGATCGAGAAAGCCGGCCTGGATGTCTGGGTTTACGCCGGCGACGACTGGCTGCTCCGCGACAAGGACGCCCCGCACCGCGAGCGGGAGGAGCACACCGTGCAGTTCCCGCCCATCGTGGTCGACGCGTTCACCGAGGAACACTTCAAGCAAGCAGTCAAGA
Source organism: uncultured Acetobacteraceae bacterium (assembly GCA_964242925.1). Lineage (GTDB taxonomy): Bacteria > Pseudomonadota > Alphaproteobacteria > Acetobacterales > Acetobacteraceae > LMUY01. Next base: position 45,780 of record CAXTBW010000003.1, on the reverse strand, counting down.
TCGTCGGCGTGAGCGACGACGCCGACAAGATCGGCGCCTGCGTGAAGGCTGTTCACGAGGCGCTCGGCAAGAAAGTCTCCGCGGCCTTGTCCCAGCCGTACTACCTGGACGTCACCCACCCCGAGGCGAACAAGGGCGGCGTGGTCGCATATCTCGCGCGCACCATGAACATCGCGCCAGGCGAGATCGTCACCATCGGCGACCAGCCGAATGACGTCCTCATGTTCAAGCCGAGCGGCTTCGCCATCGCGATGGGCAACGCCAGCGAGGCCGTGCAGAAGGAGGCGGACGCCGTGACCGACAGCTACGACGACGAAGGTTTCGCCAAAGCCGTCGAGAAGTTCCTCCTAACATGAGCCCTATCCTCGACATTCAGCCGGACGGCGCCGCCGTCGCCCGCCGCGTCGCCGAATGGGTGACCGAGCGTGCGCTCGCCACCCCGGGCCGTTTCGCGTGGTCGCTGTCCGGCGGCTCGACGCCCAAAACCCTTTACACCCTCCTTGCGGCAGAGCCGTTCGTCAGCCGCTTCCCGTGGGACCGCACCCACGTATTCTTTGGCGACGAGCGTTTCGTCCCGCACGACCACCCGGATAGCAACTACCGCATGGCGCGCGAGGCGATGCTGTCCCACGTGCCGCTCCCGGAGGCGCAAGTCCATCCGTGGCAGACCGAAGGCGACCCAGAACACGCCGCGCTGCACTACGCCGACACGCTGAAGCGGTTCTACGGCGGCGACTCGCTCGACCCGGCGCGCCCGCTGTTCGACGTGATGTTCCTAGGCCTCGGCGAGGACGGCCACACTGCGTCGTTGTTCCCCGGAGTCGGCGCCTTGCAGGAACGCATGGCCTGGACTGCCGCCGTCGTCGGCGCCAAGCCGGAGCCGCGCCTTACCCTCACCTACCCGGCGCTCGACAGCAGCCGCGTCGTGGCGTTCATCGCCAACGGCGAGGGAAAGCGCGACATCCTCGCCCGCGTCCTAGCCGGCGACGAGGCCCTCCCCGCCGCGCATGTCCGCCCGGTCGGCGAATTGCTATGGTTCACCGATACCGCCGCCACCGCTAAATGAGCGACGCCCAAACCGCGCTCAAGCGACAGGCCGCCGAGGCCGCCGCGGCGCTGGTGCAGGACGGGATGTCGGTCGGCCTTGGCACCGGGTCGACGGCAACCTGGGCCATCGCCAGCCTGATCGCCCGCGTGCGCGACGGTCTCAACATCACCGCCGTCCCCACGTCCGAGCGCAGCGGCCAGCAGGCGCTCGAGGGCGGCATTCCGCTCATCGAATTGGACGGCGCCACTCGGCTCGACCTCACCATCGACGGCGCCGACGCGGTCGCCGCCGGGTCGCTGGACTTGGTGAAAGGTCTCGGCGGCGCGCTGTTGCGGGAAAAGATGGTCGCCCAGGCGAGCGATCGCCTCCTGATCGTGGTGGATGGCAGCAAGTTGGTGGATCGTCTGGGCGCCAACTCCCCTATCCCCGTCGAAGTGACTCCGTTCGGCTGGCGCGCCACCGCCGCGCGCATCGCCGCGCTCGGTGGACGCCCGGTATTGCGTCAGGACCTGGCCGGCGCTCCTTTCCGCACCGACGGCGGCAACCTGATCCTGGATTGCCATATGCCTCCGATCCCCGACCCGGCCGCGCTCGACCGGCAGTTGCAGGCTATTGTCGGCGTGGTGGAGACGGGGCTGTTCATCGCCCGCACGACCGCCGTCTACGTCGCCGACCCGGCGGGGGTGCGCGTGTTGAACCCGACGAGCGCGCCGTGAGCCGGGTCGTGATCGTCATGGGCGTTTCCGGCTCCGGCAAGACAACGGTCGCCGAACGGCTTGCGGGCGCACTGGGCTGGATGTTCCAGGAGGGCGACAAGCTGCACCCGCCGGCCAACGTGGCGAAGATGGCGTCCGGCCATCCCCTGGACGACACCGACCGCGCGCCTTGGCTGGCCATCATCGCGGACTGGGTCGACGCGCGGCTGCGCACCGGGACTAGCGGCGTCATCACTTGTTCGGCGCTGAAGCGGGCGTACCGCGACCGGATCGGTAACGGCAAACCTGGCGTGCAAATCGTCTACCTGCACGGCGATCGCGCCACGCTGGAGGCGCACGTCCAGGGCCGTCATCACGAATACATGCCCACCACCCTGCTCGACAGCCAACTTGCCACCCTGGAGGAACCCGGGCCGGACGAGCACGTCATCGAGGTCGATGTCGGGGGGGCGGTGGAGCGCACCGTGGCCGAGGTGATCCGCCGCCTGGACGTCTGACGCGCGTCAGACGTCTCGCGGCATGACCATCCGGCCAGATAGCGCCTGGCCGCCGAACAAGTGGACGTGGAAGTGCGGCACTTCCTGCCCGCCATGCCCGCCCATGTTGGCCAGCGCGCGGTAACCCGGCTCCTCAAGCCCCAACTGACGCGCCACCGCTCCAACCGCCCGGAGGAACCCCGCCACCTCCGCATCCGACGCATCGCGGGTGAAGTCCGCCAGCGACACATAGCGGCCGCGCGGGACAATCAGGACATGCACCGGCGCTTGCGGCGAAATGTCATGGAACGCCACCGCCCAGTCGTCCTCGTAGACGCGCTTGGAGGGGATCTCCCCCCGCAGCAGCCGGGCGAAGATATTGGCGTCGTCGTATGGCCCCAGTCCGCTCACTGGCATCGTCCACTCCTCGTCAGGGGATTTTGCGGGTGCCGCTCACCGCCGGCAGCGAGCGCGATGCTTTCTCGGCGACGCCGGAAATGCCCTCGCGCCGCTCCAGTTCCGCCCACACGGCATCCGGTTTCACGTCGGCCGCGACCCACATCACCAGCAGATGGTACAGCACGTCGGCGCTCTCGGCGACCAGCGCGTCGCGGTTCCCGAGCGCCGCCTCGATCAGGCACTCGACCGCTTCCTCGCCGAACTTCTGCGCGATCTTCGCCCGGCCCCGCCCCAGCAATCGCGCCGAGTGACTCGAAGCCGGGTCTGCTTTCCGGCGCTGCACAATCACGGACCACAACCGGTTCAGCACGTCCGCCCGCGACACGACAGCGCTTTTGACGAGCTTCTTCGGCCCAGCGACTTTCTTCGACGGAACGATCTTCTTCGCCATCACGCGAAGTCCCGTTGCTGTCGCACGGGCAGCCCGGCCGCGTGCAGCGCGGCCTTCACCTGCGGGATGGTGAACGTCCCGAAGTGGAACACCGACGCCGCCAGCAGCCCGGTCGCCCCCGCCTGCGCGCCCTCGACAAAGTGCTGCAGCGTTCCCACCCCGCCGCTCGCCACCACCGGCGCGCGAATTGCGCCGCACACGGCGCGCAACAGATCGCCATCGAACCCGCGTCCCGTCCCGTCACGGTCCATGCTGGTCAGCAGGATCTCTCCCGCGCCCAGGCTCACAGCCCGCCGGCACCAATCGACTGCATCCAGCCCCGTCGCCTGCCGACCGCCATGCGTGAACACCTCCCACCGCCCCGGGCCCGAGGCCCGCGCGTCGACCGCCACCACCACGCACTGGCTGCCGAACTTCTCCGCCGCCTCCGCCACCAGTTCGGGCCGCGCAATCGCCGCCGAGTTCATGCTGCACTTGTCCGCCCCCGCCAGCAGCAGCTTGCGCATGTCGCCGGTCGACCGCACGCCGCCGCCCACCGTCAACGGCAGGAACACCCGCGCCGCGGTCCGGCTCACCACGTCGTAGATCGTGTCGCGGTTTTCGTGGCTTGCAGTGATGTCGAGGAAGGTCAGCTCGTCCGCGCCGGCCGCATCGTAGACGGCCGCCTGCTCCACGGGGTCCCCAGCGTCGCGCAATGCGACAAAGTTGACCCCCTTGACGACCCGGCCGTCCTTCACATCCAGGCAAGGAATGACTCGAAGCTTCAACACCCCATCGTTTTGAAGGCGGGGGAAGCGTGATGCAAGCTCACTGCAACACATCTCCCGCCACGAACGACCGCCGCCCGTCCGCCGTGTCCAGCAGCAGCGCCCCGTCCTGCGTCAACCCGGCAAACCGGCCGACCACCTGCCCCGCCCCGAGTCGCACCTGCATCGCCGCCCCCAGCGCCGGCCCGCGCGCCAACCAGCGTTCCAGCACCGGGGCAAAACCGGTTGCGCGCCAGGCGTCCCAGCCGTCGTCCAGCCTGTCCAGCAGCAAGGTCAGCAGCGCATCCGCAGTGGCATCGCTGCCGAGCGACGCCAAGCTGGTGACCGGGTAAGGCATGTCCACCGGCGCATGCGCCACGTTCGCGCCGATCCCCGCCAGCACGGCGCCGTCATCTTGCCGTTCCAGCAGGATGCCGGCCAGCTTGGCCCCGTCGCGCATCACGTCGTTCGGCCATTTCAGCGCCGTGCCCGGCCCCAACAGCGCATCGACCGCCTCCGCCACCGCCACTGCCACGACGAACCCCAACTCCGGCGCCTGCCGCGCCGAGCCGCCGGGGCGCAGCACCATCGTGACATGCAGATTGCCCGGCGGACTCACCCAGGCCCGCCCGCCGCGGCCGCGCCCGGCGGCCTGCACCCGCGCCACCGCGGCGACCCCGTGCGGCCAACCGGCCGCAGCCAACCGGCGCGCCTCGTCCATGGTGGACGCGACGGTGTCGAAGCGATGCACGCGCATCCCTACCGGCTGCACGCGCCGCAGATGCCAACCGCCTCCACCGTCGAGCCGTGGATCACGAAACCGCTGCCCGAAGCGGCGCCCTGCAGCGCCTCGCCGATGGCCGGGTCGCTCAGCTCCTCCACCCGCCCGCATTGCGTGCAGATCAGGAACTGCACCGTGTGCGCGACCTCGGCATGGCTGTGCGGCGCCGTCCCATGCACGCAGCCGACGAATGCGGACAGCCGTTCGACCTTGTGGATCAGGCCCTGCTCCAACAGGAAGTCGAGCGCGCGATACACCGTCGGCGGGGCCGACCCGGCGTGATGCCCACGCAGCCGATCCAGCAGCTCATACGCGCCGGCCGGTTTCGGACTGTCCAGCACCAGGCCCAGCACCAGCCGCCGCAGCTCCGTCAACCGTGCGCCACGCCCGGCGCAGGCCGCGTCGGCCTGGTCGAGCCTTGCGGTGGTCCGGCGGGAAAACACCGCCTGCGTCAATCCGGCGCCTCGCCGCGCACCGCCTGCTGCGGCACGTCGACCTCGATCGCAAGCAGACGGAACGAATGCGACTTGCCATGGCCGTCCAGATTGAGCGCGGTGTTCACGCCCCCCTCCAGCACGTCGTCCACCACGAAGTTAAACGCGTGCAGCAGCGGCAAGTCATAGCGCACGACGCGGGTGGCGCCGCGGTGGCGGAACAGGCCCAGCACACGCGCCTCCGTCACCTGCTCCGCGAGCAAGTCATACAACGCCGGGTCGTAAGGAATCAGGCTGAGGTTCACCCGGTTGCCCTTGTCGCCAGCGCGGGAGTGCGCGACGCGATGCAGCTGCACGGTGACGGTCATTGGTTGCTCAACGCCCGCGCCGTCGCCACCCGCACGGTCGCAGTCACCCGGTCCCGCGGCGCGAGATAGGACCGCGTGCGGATACGCGGGGTGACGCTCCAGCGCGCGCCGCAACTGCCTGCAGGGCCGCAGCACAGCATCGCCAGCACCTCCCGCGCGGCTTGATCCACGTCGTCCCGATCCGTCCCTTCGGCCGCCAGGCGAACCCGAACCTCCTCCGGCTCCGGCCCGCGATACGCCGAGGCCAGCGCGCCGCCATCTCCGTCATGCACGCTGGCCACCCCGATCAGGTCGACCCGCGCGCGCACCGCCAAGCCGCGTTGCTGCAACCGCTGCAGCAGCACGTCCCGCGCCAGCCGGGCGCGCGCTAGGCAGTTCGGCCCCGCCAACGAGAACTCGCCTTCGCCAAGAAAGCTGGCGTCAAAGCTCGCGGTGACCTTCAGCGTCGTCGGCGCCGCCCGCCCTCGCGCGCCGGACACCGCGACCCGGTTCGGACCGACCTGCGCCACCCGGACCCCGGTGACGTCGAGCTGCACGTCCGGCGTCAGGTAATGCGCGGGGTCGTGGATTTCGTAGAGCAGCTGCTCCTTCACCGTCTGCTCGTTGACCAGGCCACCGGTGTTCGCCGCCTTGGTGATCACCAGGCTGCCGTCGCGCGCGACTTCCGCGATCGGGAAGCCGAGATTGGCCGGGTCGGGAACGTCCTTGAACCCCGGGTCGTAGTAGACGCCGCCGGTGACCTGGCTGCCGCATTCCAGCAGGTGCCCGGCCATCGTGCCCGCGGCCAAGCGGTCCCAGTCGTCTTCCGCCCATCCGAAATGATGGATCAGCGGGGCCAACGCCAGCGACGGGTCCGCCACTCGGCCGGCCACAACGACCTGCGCTCCTTGCCGCAGCGCCTCCACCATCGGCGCCGCGCCGAGATAGGCATTGGCGGCCACCAGCGATCCCATACCCGCTCCACCGATGGTCGCATCGGCCTCATGCACGTCCAAAGTCGATAGATCGAGACTGTCGCGCACGTCGTCGCCCTCGACGATGGCGATCCGCAGGTCCGGCAAGCCGTGCCGCAGCGCTATGCGCGCCAGCAACGCCGCGGCCGCCGGCGGGTTGGCGCCGCCGAAATTCCCCAGGATGCTTATGCCGTGCCGGGCGCAGCGCGCGAGAACCGGGTCGAGCAGGCGCTCCAGCATCGGTTCATAACCGCGCGACGGGTCTCGCCGGCGCTCCAATTGCGCCAGCGCTACGGTGCGCTCGCCCAGCACCTCGAGGAAGAACGCGGCCGGGCGGCCCGACGCGATCAGGGTGTCGACGACCGGTCCGGGCGCATCGACCCGATCGCCCGAGAACCCGGCGCCGTTGCCCACGTGGAACACGTCGCTTGTCATGGCTTAAGCCCTCACCAGACCGCAAGAAAGGCTCTCGCGGCGCCACCGTCAACCGCGCCCGCCTCGTTCCACCTCTTGATTGACAGCCGGGTCGCACTCGCCCGAAGCTTTCCGCGGGAGGAATCGATGTCCAACAGCTGCCAGCCGTACCTGATCGCGAGGGCCACGTGAGCGCGCCCTTATGCGCCCCGGCGCTCGCGCAATCACGTCGGCCGCATACCTTGCCGGCAAGTGGCGCATGCGACTGCCACTACCACATCTTCGGCCCTGACGAGGTGTTTCCCCTCGGCCCCGGCCGGACCTACACGCCGCCACCCGCGTCGATCGAGGCGTTCCGCCGCATGCAGGCGACGCTTGGGATGGAACGCTCGGTGATCGTCCAGGCCAGCGTCTATGGCACGGACAATCGCTGCACGATGGACGCGGTCGCCAAGCTGGGCATGGACCGCACCCGGGCCGTCGTCGTGATCGACGAGACCGCTGACCCAGCCGAACTCGCCCGCATGAACGCAGCAGGCGCCCGAGGTGTGCGCATCAACGCCGTCACGGGCAACGGCACTCCGGTCGACCAAATGGCTCGCATTGCCGATCTGATTGCGCCGCTCGGCTGGCACATCCAACTTTATCTGAATATCGCAGATGTCGCGCGCCTCGCCGATGCCATCCTGGCGCTGCCCGTTCCCGTCGTGATCGACCACATGGGACACCTCAACCCGCGTGACGGCACTGGCGCACCTGGCTTTCAGTCGTTGCTGCGACTTCTGAAGCACGACATGGTCTGGGCCAAGCTATGCGGCTATCGCTGCTCCAACGAGCATCTGCCATACGCCGACATAACGCAGTTCGCCCGGGCAATGGCCGAAGCAGCCCCTGACCGGTGCGTCTGGGGCACGGACTGGCCGCATCCGACCTTCAAAGCTGAGATGCCCGACGACGGAGCGCTCCTCGACGCTTTTATGGCATGGGTGCCGGACCCGGCGGCGCAAAAGCGAATCCTGGTCGACAACCCCGCCCGCCTCTACGGCTTTACCGTTTAACCCGACCCTTCCACGCCTTCGGAAGATGGTCGGGTCAAGGCTGATGCCTAATGCGTCTTGCCGCGTCCCGTTTTGCCCTGCAACGCATCGATCCGCTTCGATGCATCGGCTTTGCTGAGCGAGGGATCGAACTCTTCGCCAGCCTCTTCGCACAATGTCTTCAGATAAGAGGCTTGCGCGCCGGTCATGGTTTCATCGCCAGTCGTCCAGGTGTCCGGGTCCTTGACCGTGTTGGAAGGAACGTCGTCATCGGGGGGAGTTTTCGGGTTCGTGCTCATATCGACAGAACGTCATTGTGCCCGTTCTGTTCCATCACTCATCGCTGATACGGCAGCGGCAGCAACAGTCGCACTGGCATACGGACCGGTCCGACAGCGCCCGGCATGATCACCTCCGCGGCCGGGTCGTAGTCGGTCAGCATTTCCCGGCAGGCGCCGCACGGGGAGACGATGGCGATCTCCCGCACGCTTTCCTCCGCCTTCGGATGCCGCACCGCAACGGCGCACGCCACTGTGCCATCGCCCTCCAGGATGGCCCGGCCCAGAGCGACCGCTTCCGCGCAAACGGAGAGGCGGCCGACTGTCGCACCCAGATGCACCCCGGTCCAAATGCGACCGTCGCGCGATCGCAGCGCTGCCCCGACCGTATGCCAATGTGGGCGGTAGTGCTTGACCAGTACGGCGCGCGCGGCCTCGACCAGCGCGGTATCGTCGGCGTCCAGGCTCACTCCGCGGCTTCGGCCTCTTCGCCATCCTCAGGCGCTGTGATCATCGCCTGCTCCACCACGACCGACTGGTCGCGCACCCGCTTCTCGATGCTGGCCGCCACGTCCGGATGGTCCTTGAGGAAGTTCTTGGCGTTCTCCCGCCCCTGCCCGATCCGCTGACTGTCGTAGGAAAACCAGGCGCCGGACTTCTCCACCACGGCAGCCTTGACGCCAAGGTCGATCAGCTCGCCTCGCTTGCTGATGCCCTCGCCATACATGATGTCGAACTCCACCTGGCGGAACGGCGGCGCCAACTTGTTCTTGACCACCTTCACGCGGGTCTGGTTGCCCACCACCTCGTCGCGATCCTTGATCTGTCCGATCCGGCGAATTTCCATGCGAATAGAAGCGTAGAACTTCAACGCGTTGCCGCCCGTCGTCGTCTCTGGGTTGCCGAACATGACGCCGATCTTCAGCCGAATCTGATTGAGGAAGACCAGCATCGTCTTGGACTTCGAAACGCTGCCCGTCAGCTTGCGCAATGCCTGGCTCATCAACCTCGCGTGCAGGCCGACATGCGTGTCGCCCATCTCGCCCTCCAGCTCCGCCCGCGGCACCAGCGCGGCGACGCTGTCGATCACCACGATATCGATGGCGCCAGACCGCACCAGCGTGTCGCAGATCTCCAGCGCCTGCTCGCCGCCATCCGGCTGAGACAGCAGAAGATTGTCGACATCCACTCCCAGCTTGCGCGCATAGATCGGGTCGAGCGCGTGTTCCGCGTCGATGAACGCGCAGGTCCCACCACGCTTCTGCGCCTCTGCAATGGCATGCAGCGCGAGCGTAGTCTTGCCCGAACTCTCAGGCCCGTAAATTTCCACAATCCGACCGCGCGGCAGCCCGCCAATGCCGAGCGCTAGGTCCAACCCTAGCGAACCAGACGGAATGACATCGATCTGGTCGTTGAACCGGGCACCCATCCGCATGATGGACCCCTTGCCAAACGCACGCTCGATCTGACCGAGAGCAGCATCCAGCGCCTTGTTCTTGTCCATCGCTTTGATCCTCATCCCATCCTGGCGGGCGCCGCGGCGAGTGTGCACAGGCCACACCGCACCCGCAATCACGCACCCGCGGCCATCGGCTTACACGCAAGCTGTCCGATGACCGCATACTCATCGTTACACGCAGCGCCGCCACCCCGCCGTTAATAAAGCGTTCTCCCCCCGTTCACAAGAACAAAACGGGATCACAGTTTTGCGGGAATTTGGAGTCGGTCGTTCGATTTAAACGTTCGAGTCAGCCGCTTGATCGTTCACCAGAGACTCAACAATGGCCAGCATGTCCTTCAGAGTGTAAGGCTTCGTCAAGAACCCGATCCCCTCTGCGGCCAGATCGCCGCGCACTGCCTCTTCCGCGTAGCCGGATGCCAATATGGCCGGCAAGCCCGGCCGCAACGCGCGCACCGCCCGCACCAACGCCGACCCGTCCATACCTGGCATTACGACGTCCGACACGATCGCGCTTAGCGACTCGGCAGTCCCGTTCGGTTTCAGCAATGCCAGCGCCGCCTCTGCCGACTCCGCGCTCAGCACCGTCCAACCTCGTTTGGAGAACGCCCTGGAAGCCAGCCGACGAACCCCATCCTCGTCGTCCACGAACAGGATTGTGCGCGGCCCGCTCGGCGACGCCGACGGGCTCGCCACCAGCGTCGCCGCTGCGACCGTGGCCGCTGGTGGAAGGCGCGGTATAGCCATCGCTTCGCCATCGCGCCGCGGCAGATAGATCCGCATCCGCGTGCCCTTGCCCGGCAGGCTGTCCACCGCCAAGAAGCCGTTGGATTGACGAATAATGCCGTGCACGGTCGATAAGCCAAGCCCGGTGCCGCCCCGCTCCCGCCGGGTGGTGAAGAACGGATCAAAAATTCGCGGCAACACGTCGGCCGGAATGCCGCATCCGGAGTCCTGCACCTCCACCATCACGTAGCGCCCTGGCGGGATGGCCTCCTCCCCGCGGATCAAGGCCCGGAACAACGTTATGTGCCCGGTTCGCAATGTCAGCTGTCCGCCTTCCGGCATAGCGTCGCGCGCGTTCACCGCAAGGTTGACCAACACTTGGTCCAGTTGCGTCGGGTCCACCAGCACAGTGCAACCCGGCTGCTCCAGCTCCAGCTCCAACTGAACTGAGCCGCCCAACAATCGCCTTAGAAGGCCGGTTAGGCCTTCAACTGCCTCGTTGATTGAAAGCTCGCATGGTTGCAGCGTCTGCTGCCGCCCAAACGCGAGCAACTGCCGCACCAGCGCCGCGCCGCGCTCCGCGCTCGTGCGGATCAGCCGCACGTCGTCCGCCGCGTCGGCGCCTCCGCCGCCGTCCAGCAGATCGTCCGAAGCGCCGATGATCGCCGTCAGCAAGTTGTTGAAGTCGTGCGCGATCCCGCCTGCCAGCTGCCCGACGGCTTGCAGCTTTTGGCTTTGCGCCAGCTGCACCTCCAACCTCTTCTGCGTCGATATGTCGGTCAGCTGCAGAATGGCCCCGCTCACCGACCCGTCCGCCTCCCGCAGCGCCACGGCGGAAATCTCCACCGTCTGCTCCGACGCGCCCTTCTTGCCGCGCAGCACCGATACGAGATTACGCGGCGGCAGCCGACCCTGCAGCGCCGGCGACAATTCTTCCCACAGCGCCTCGCGGCCGCTCTCGCAGAAAATGTCCTGCGCGGGTTGTCCGGGCGATAGGTCGCACGAACGATCCACCATGCGCCGCAGCGCCTCGTTCACCCGCACCAGCCGGCCCTCGCGGTCGACAATCGCGATCCCAACCGACGATTCTTGCACCAGCACATGCAGCATGTCGTCGAGCGGCGCCGCCAGCCGATCAATCAGCGGCCGCGTCGAACGCCTCTCCCGCCGACGCCAAGGCCAAGCCCAAACACTCGCGGCTCCCTCTTCACTCACCGGCCCAAGGCCTGACCCGCCTGGCGGTTCAGCCGCCAGACATAGGCAATGATCTCCGCCACGACCTTGAAGTGCTCTGCCGGCACCTCGGCATCCAGCTCGACCGTGAACAGCGCTCGCGCCAAGGGAGGGTTGGCCACCAGCGGCACCCGGTTCTCGCGCGCCATTTCGCGAATGCGGGCTGCCACCTCGTCCACCCCCTTCGCGACCACGCGCGGCGCACCGCCCTTCGCCCGGTCATAGGCCAACGCGATAGCGTAATGGGTCGGGTTCGTCACCACCACCGTCGCCGTCGGCACTGCCGCCATCATGCGCTTGCGCGCCCGCGCCATCCGCAGCGACCGGAGACGTTGCTTGATCTGAGGATTGCCGTCCGCCTCCTTGGCGTCCTGCTTCACCTCCTCCCGAGTCATCCGCAACTCGCTCGCGTGGCGATGACGGACCCACCATACGTCAGCGCCGGCAATCACCGCCTGCACGCCCAGCAGAGTCATCGCGAGCTGCAGGACCTCGCGCACCATCCGGTCCACCAATTCACCCGGCTGCCAGAACGCCGACCCTTGGAGGGCGGGCACGCCGGCCTTCACCACGTGGTAGACCGCGAACCCAAGCACACCCAACTTCACCAGCGACTTACCGGTTTCGACCAGACCACTCAGGCCGAAGATGCGTTTGAACCCCCGCATCGGGCTCAGCCGCGCCAAATCCGGCATTATCGCCGTTGGCTTGGCAACGAACCCGCTCTGCAACAGCGACCCGGTGATCGACGCCGCCATGACGCCAAACAGCACGGGCGCCGCCAGCAACGCCGTGCACTGCAACGCAGCCCACACCGCGCCCGTCAAATCCTGGGAACCGTTCAACGCAAGCATCGGGGCCAGACGCGACATGACCGACCGCCCCATCCAAGGCCCGGCCATCATCAACGCCAGCGATGCGGCGCTCAGCCCCGCCAGCGCCGGAACTTCTCGGGAGATGGCGACGCTGCCCTCCCCGCGCGCCCGCTCCATCCGACGCGGGGTTGCGGCCTCCGTCCGGTCGCCGCGGTCCGCCACTGCCTACAAACCCGGCAAAGCGGCGAATGCATCCCGCGCCGTCGACAGCCAGGCATCCGCCACCCCGGCCGCCAGCAGACCGAGCAGCGCCAACCCACCCAGGATTTGGCCAGGCATCGCCACGAAATACACCTGCATCTGCGGGATCAGCCGCGCCAATATCCCGAGCGCCGCCTGCCAGACCACGCTGGCCAACACAAACGGCGCCGCCAGCCGCAGCGCAAGCCCAAACGCCGCCGCGACCGCGCGCACCGCCGCCTCCGCCCCATCCGCCACCAGCAGGAAGTGACCCGGCGGCGCCAGCGCATAGCTGCCCGCCAACGCCGCCACCGGCAGCGTCCACAGCCCCGTCCCCAGCACCAGCAAGGGCGTCGCCAACGAGAAGAGTTTCATCAGCCCGCTCGCCTGGCCCAACTCCGGATCTGGCACGATGACGCTCGACAGCCCGAGCATGAACGAGATCACTTGGCCTGCCATTGGCAGCGCGAGCGCGACGCATCGCGCCAGCCACCCAAGCAAACCGCCGCACGCCAGCTCCGCCGCCACCGCACTTGCCGCCGCCCAACCGTCCGGCGGCGTCAACGCCCCCACGCCGGGCAGAACCAACGCCACCAGCGCCAGCGACAGCCCGACCCGCAGCATCGGCGGCGGCTCGGCCTCTCCCAACCCTGGCAACAGCGTCACCGCCGCGCCGCATCGGCAAAGCACCAGCGCGAAGGCGTAGGCCCACGCCGGCAGCTCCGCGAGGTCCATCACTGCCCGCCGATGGCGACAATCCGGTCGAACAGCAGCTGCGTGTAGTCGCTCAGTGTGGCCAGCATGAACGGGCTAGCCAACGCCAGCACACCGACGATTGCCGCCGCTTTCGGCACGAACGCCAGCGTCGCCTCGTTCACCTGCGTGATCGCCTGCACCAGCGACATCACCACGCCAACCGCCAGCGCCGTCAGCAGCACCGGGCCGCCAAGTTTCAGCGTCACCAGCATCATCTCGTGCAACAGCCCGCCAACCTCGCCGGCATCCATCAGATCGGCATTTTCATGATGTCCTGGTACGCCGCCACCACCCGGTCGCGGATGGCCATCGTGCTTTGCAGCGCCAGCTCAGCCCGGCTCACCGCCGTCACCACGTCCGTCAGGTTGCCCGTCCCAGCGATGCCCGCCGCCGCCTGCTTGTCCGCCGCGTGCCCGGTGTCCACCACGCCCTGCAACGCCTCGGTCAGCGCGCTGCCGAAGCCTTCTAGGCTGGCCGGCCGACCGGCATCCACACGCGCGTAGGCGCTCGCCGCAGTCGCGGCGGAGATGGGCGCGACCGTCACTTCAGCAGCTCGATCGCGCGGCTCAGCATCGAGCGCGTCACCGTCATAACGTTCAGGTTCGCGCTGTATGAGCGCTGCGCCTCGCGCATGTCCATCACCTCGACGAAGCTGTTCACATTCGGCGTATGAACGTAGCCCTGCGCGTCAGCCGCGGGGTGGGACGGGTCGTACCGCCTGCCGAACGCGCTCTTGTCCGTGCCAACCTGCTTCACCCGCACTGCATCCACGCCGGACGTCGCATCCATCCGGTCCTCGAACGTCACCGTCTTGCGCCGGTACGGATCCGCCCCCGGCGTGTCGCCCGTGGTGTCCTGGTTGGCCAGGTTCTCCGCGATGACGCGCAACCGGGTGGTCTGCGCGTCCATCCCGCGGGCGGAAATGCTGAGCGCCTTCGAGAGGTCCATGGCTAGTTCCTATTTGCCGAGTGCGATGCGGTACAGTCCGAGATACTTGTGAAACAGGTTCATCGTGAGCGCCTGTGCGCTGTCCGTGTCCGCCACCTTGACCAACTGCGCCTCCACTGAAACCGCGTTCCCATCCGGCGCGCGCTCCGCCGGGCGTTGCGCCGGGTCGATGCCGACTGATCCTGCGGCGCCCGTGAGGTGCAGCGGACTCGTGACGGCAAGCGCCGGCAGCGCGCGCGCCAGGCTCTGCGCGAAGGGCTGCAGATCCTTCGCCACGTAGCCCGGCGTGTTCGCGTTGGCGATGTTCTGCGCGAGCACGCCCTGCCGCCTGTCGATCCAGGCAAGCCGCCGAGCCGCAAGGTCGAACATACCCATGCCGTCATTTGCACCCATGGGCACATACTGCCGGGTGATGGTTGCAAAGACGTTAACGGCGCCGGCAACGGTTTGGTAACCTCGCCATGTCAGCATGCCGCATGACCCAGACCGGCCTGTTCATCTCCGACGCCGCCGAACTAGATGCGACTGCGCTCGACACCGTCGTCGCCATGGCGGACGGCCTCATGCGCACCATGCTGATCGCCCGCCTGCTAGTGGAGAACGGCCGCACGGTCGAGATGGCCGGCCTTGACCACGGCATCGGCCTGCTCTGCGCCAAATCGCTCGACCTGCCGCCAATCTCCGGCCGCGCCTCCCGCCCGCATCTCATCACCTTGCTCGCCGAAGTGGACGAACTGACCAAGGCGCTGCGCACCCAAACGGAAGCCGCCTGAGAGCCAACAACGGCTGAGACGACCAAAGGCAAAATGCCGGAAGGACGCTATGACCACCACATCCCTGCTCACCGCTGCCGGAGCGCTCGCTGCGGTTCTCCTGCTAGTGGTTCTCGCCGGCCGCCTCGCCCGCCTCACTCGCTTCGCCCGGCCGCGCGGCGCCACCGGCCAGCTGCGCGTCGAGGAGCAGATCACGCTGGACCCGAGACGGCGCCTGCTGCTGGTGCGCTGCGACGGGCGGCGCGTCCTGCTGCTCACCGGTCCGCAGGATTGCGTGGTCGGCTGGCTGCCGGAGCCTTCAGCATGAAATGGCTGCTCGTCGCGCTGCTGCTGCTGCTGCCGGCCGCGGCGATGGCGCAGTCGGTCAACATCGACCTCGGCGCCGCCGGCCAGGCGGGCGCAACTGGGCGCCTGGTGCAACTAACCGCGCTGGTCACCGTCCTCTCGGTCGCGCCTAGCCTGCTTGTGATGATGACCGGGTTCACCCGCATTGTTATCGTCCTGTCCCTGCTGCGCTCCGCCATCGGCGCGCAGGGCGTCCCGCCAAACACCGTGCTGATCGGCCTGGCGTTGTTCCTTACCGCCTTTGTCATGGCGCCGGTTTTCGAGCAGGCCTACGCCGCCGGGCTGCTGCCGATGACCGAGGGACGCGTGGGCGAGCTGGAAGGCCTGCGCCTGGCTGCGGAGCCATTCCACCACTTCATGGCCGCGAACGTCCGGGGCGCCGACTTGCAGTTGTTCCAGGACCTCGCCCACCTGCCCGCGGCCGCTGCGCCGGATGCCGCGAGCTGGCGCGCCCTGGTGCCCGCCTTCCTGATCGGGGAATTGCGCCGCGCATTCGAAATGGGCTTTCTGCTGTTCCTGCCGTTCCTGGTGATTGACCTGGTCGTCGGCAGCGTGCTGATGAGCCTGGGCATGATGATGTTGCCGCCAACCAGCATCAGCCTGCCGTTCAAGCTGATCTTCTTCGTCCTGGTGGACGGGTGGCGCCTGGTGGCAGGCAGCCTGGTGGGCGGCTTCGCGCTCGGCCTGTAGCTCCTGCCGCTGCAAACCAGCGCCGCCCGGCATGCGTTGTGGCCGCGAACCAACGGAGCTTGGCCCATGAAGCAGCCGCACACCGAAGAGACGATCCAGCATACGGACGGACAACAGAACACCGGCAACCACAAGCAGCCCGGGGCGCCGGATGCCAAGGGCGCCGACATCACGGGCGGAACCCGCGCAGGGGCGCAGAATGTCGAGAAGGTCGACCGCGACAGTCATGCCGAGTCCGTTGAGAGCGGGACCGATGTGGATAAGGTGTCCAGCCTAGACGGATCCAGTCCCAGCACGAAGCCGACGAACACTTCCCGGGAGCGTCACCCGGAGCGCGACGAGAACGGCCGGATGTAAACGAACGGCCGCCGCCCAGCGACCCGCGTTCCGACGGAGGCTTTCCTCCAGGCCGCGCAACCCGAACAGGGTGCGAACCGCGATGGGAACCGGTGAAGCGTGCGGCGGCCGAACTGGCTGTTAATCGGGAGCGGGAGATAGGCCCCACGCTCCCCCACTACAACCCTAATTTGTCAGCGCCTGCAGAATGTACGGCGGTAGTGCAAACGACGCCGCGTGGATGTCTGGCGACCAGTAACGCGTCGTGCCTAGAACGCCCGCAGCCGCCGCGCGTCCGCCCGCGACCGTCGCCGGCGCTGGAACGATTGGCCGGTCCGACGCCAGCCCCAGCGCCATGAAGCCGCCAACATAAGTGGGAGCCGCGGCGACAAAGGCAGTGACGTGGCCGAAGACCTTTGCCCGTAGCGCGCTCGTCTCCCGCAACTCCTCCACCTGCATGAACGGCACGCCACACTGATTGACCAGCAATCCGCCTGGCGTCAGCACTCTGGCGCAATTTCGGTAGAACGCCTCAGTGAACAGCGCCTCGCCCGGTCCTGTCGGGTCGGTGCTGTCCACAATGACGATTTCGACCGATGCATCCGCCGCTGCGGCGACATGCGCGATGCCGTCGCCTACGACGATCTCGGCCCTTGGATCTTCCCACGCCGGGCCGCCGATCCCTGGCAGGTGCTCGCGAGCGAGCCTGATCACGGCGCCGTCGATCTCGACCATGGTCGCCCGCTGGACGGTGGAGTGCTGCAGCACCCGCCGCAGCACTCCACCGTCGCCCGCTCCGACGATCAGCACGCGGCGCGCCGCTCCATGTTGGAGCAGCGGCACATGCGCGATCATCTCCTGGTAGACGAATTCGTCCGCCTCGGTTATCTGCACCACGCCGTCGAGCAGCAGAACGCGGCCGTGTGAAACCGTCTCCACCACGACGATGTCCTGAAACGGCGAGCGTTCCCGCGCGAGTTCACGCACGACGCGGAAACGCTGCGCCCAATCCGGGTACAGCGTCTCGTCCATCCAGGTCATCGGCGCGGCAGAGGGCCGGCTAGAACTGCCCGCGCCGTTGCTCGTCGAGATCCACGCGGCCCGGCAAAAACGCCCGCTGCAGCACAGGAATAGCGTCATGCGGGTTGCAATCGCCGCACATGAAGATGTCCACGGCGGCGAACTGGCGCTCTGGCCATGTATGGATCGAGATGTGACTCTCGGCCAACACAACCACGCCCGACACTCCGCCATTTGGCGAGAAGTGGTGGAAATGGCTGTGCAGGATCGTCGCCCCGGCCTGCACCGCCGCGGCCCGCAAGGCCGTGTCGATATGAACCGGGTCGGAGAGGTTTTCCGCGTCCCACAAATCGGCGAGAAGATGAATGCCGGCGAACTTCATGCCGTCCTTCTCGACGAAGTAGTCCTTCCGTTCCTCTGTCACGTACAGTGGCAGAGTGGCGATTGTCGTCTGGTTCTCGCTCGGAAGTTCCGAGACCATCCCCAGTTGAGCAAGTGCGTTCATCACGTACCCCCAAACCAGCAGATAGCCTGTTGGACGTATACGTCCTCTTGGGCCAAGGCGGTGGGAGATACGGCCAGCAGAGGGGGGACGCAAGTGCCTTTCGGCGCTATCTGGCATGTTCCAGGAGTGCTCAACCGCATTATCGCGAACCGAACGCCGTCAAACCCGATGGGAGAGCCCTCGCGAGGGCCACTTCGCCCGCGGAGCGCTTCAGGTCGCCAACACCGCTAATCGGCGCCGCAGTCAGAAGCCGGAACATGTCTCCCCGCGGCCCGGTGATCCGCGCTGCTTGCTGCGCCCCCAGCGCGTGCAGCGCCGCTTCGTCGCCAGCCCGCGCCTGGGCGGAGGCGAGGCGGATCACGAGATCCTGCTGCGCCGGAGTCAGCGCGCCCTCCGCCGGAACGCTGCGACCGACCAGCGACACCATCGCCGCCGCCGATCCGCGCCAATCGCCTGCATCCCCAAGAGCGCCTGCCCGCAGCTCGTCGGCAGCCGCCGTCCCCAATTGAGACAGGATCGCGGCCGCACCGCCGACGTCATGCACGGCCACGTGGATGCGAGCATCCAGCAGCCCCCGCGCTTCTGTCAGCTCGGCCGGCAGGTCCGGCGCATCGCTCGCCGCTAGCGCCGCGCGAGCCGCGTCCGGGACGCCCTCGCCCAGCCGCATGGCAGCCAAGCGAACACCAAGCCGCGCGCGGTCGGCGCCGGCTGGGGCCGCCGCCATCATCCGCTCGATGATCGGCCCGGCCCGGCCCGGCAAGTCCAGCGCCGTCAACTTGTCGGCCAGCACCCCTGCAGCGTCGGCCCGCGCGATCGCTTCCGCATTCTCGTCCGCCAATGCCACCCACTCGAGCGGCGACGCCGTTTCAGCAACGGGCCCCCGCAACATATCCGCCAGCAGCGCCGCCGTGCGCGCCTGGATCAGCGCCGCGCTGTCCGGGTACAGCGGCGCGGTTTCCCGCAGCATGTCGAAGGCGCTGCGCCACTGGCCGGCCTGTGCGCGCAGCGAACTCACGCGCAACCGCAAATCACGTTCCCGATCGTCGCCGCGCCAGGCTAGGAAGCCGCGTTCCAAAGCCTTTGCGGTCTCTCCCGGCCCGGCCGCGCCGGTATCCAGCCGAAGCAGCGCCGCCCGAGCGCCCGACCGCGCGCTAGCGAGGCGGTCGCGCCCGTTCGCCATCGCGTCGTACAGCGTCAGGGCGCCTGGCGCGTCGCCTTTCGCCGCCAACCGGGTCGCCCGGGCGAAAACCAGCCCCGGCTCGTTCGGCAACTTGGCCAACAGCGCATCCGCAGCCTCTGTCGCGCCACCCTCGGCCATCGTCTCTGCCGCAAGCGGCAGCAGTCGGCTGCGAATGGCGGCTGGATAGGACAGCACCAAGCCGATCGTGGCCGCGAACACGGGCGCGGCTTCCGGCGAAGCACGGTGCAGCATGGCCTCGCGCACTGCGCGCCACAGCGCCACCTCGTCGCTGCCGGACAACGCCGGGTCCAGCAAACCGTCGGCTTCGTCCGGTCGCCCGCTCAGCAGGGCCGCCACCGCCGTCAGCCCGGTCAACTCCGGAACCTCAGCCGCTCGCGGGTCCTCGGCAAGCGCCAAACGCAGTACCGACTGCGCCTCCGCGCCCAGGCCAAGCGCGATCATGGTCTGCGCAGCAGCCAGGCGGGGCGCCAGCCTGGCCTGGGGTGCAGCCCGGGCCTCATCCGCCACCTGAACCTGCAAACGGCGCAGCAGGCTGCCGGCCGGCTCAGAGGCCAGGTCAAACCGCCGCGTCAGCACCGCCGCCTCGGACAGCGCGCGCGCTGCGTCCGGCGCCTGAGACAACGCGTCCCCCGTCTCGATGGCGAACCCCTCGGGCACGACGCGCAACTGCGTCCGGTCCGACAGTGGTTCCACCACCAAGCCTCGCCAACTGGGTCGGATGACGAACTCCGGCGCACGATGGCCGGCGGGAACGCCGGGGCCAGCATCGCGCAACGTCCCGACCAGCAGGTTCTGGCCCGATTCTGGGTCCGGCGCCGTCACCACCCGGCCCGCGCCCGCCACCGGCGCCAGCAAGCGTTGCGCTTTTGACTCGATCGTCAGCGGCACGGCGGCGCTGGACGCATCGGCCATGGCCAACAGCCATCCGCCAGGTTGCCGCGACAGGCGCAATGCACGGCCCTCTGGCGTCTTCACCCGAACCAGCGTGGCCGATTCGAGCAACTGCACCACCGCCCCGTCCAGCACCGGCTCGCCGCGAACGTCGGACAGGTCCAGCGCACGTCGCTCGTCGAACACCACCCAACCTTCGGCCCCGTGGCGAAACGCCGCAGCAGCCGTCGTCGGGTCGAACGGCAGCAACACGCCGCCCGCCTCACCCGACGTGGGCGCATAACGCGACGCGGCAAGCGCCAGCGGCGCAGGCGCCGCCGCCGGCGCCGAAATCGCCGGCGTCGTCTCACGGGCAACCGGGATGCGCGGCGCGGGTTGCACGATCGGCATCGCCGCCGGGTCGTGCACGCGCTCTGCCGCCGCAGCAGCCGGCACGGGGACAATCACCGGGGCGGGCGCGGGAGCAACAGCCGCAGTTGGCGGCGCCTCAACCACCACTGCAGCCGGTGCAGCGCTCGCCTGCCGCGCTGGCGAGACCTGCGGTGGTGGAACCAGCCGTGCCGTTCTCGGCCGCGCAGGCTGCGCGTCCAGCACGTCCAGCACCACGCGCGCGCCAAGTCGCACTGCGCGCACACGCGCTCCAGGCGCCACCGTGACCGTCGCCACCGAGGCCCCGCCAGTAACTTCCAACACGTTGCGCACCGATCCCGCAACGGATGGGATCTCACCCCCATCAGCGAAGCGCACCACAAACTTGTCGCCGGCGCGCTCCGTCGTGAAGCTGACAGGGGCCGGGAAGTCGAACACGACCCGCCCATACCCGTCGTGGTTCCCCAAACGCACGCCGGCCGGCTCGCCAGCCAAGGCCGGCAACGTCACCAGCAGAAGCAGCACGATAAGGAAGAACCTCATGCGCCGGCCGCCATCACGGCATCCACTGCGTGCTGATTCATTGCCACGAGCCGCAATTGCGGACCAGACGCGAGCGGCGCCTCCCACGGCGGGGCCGGCTCAGGCGGACCTAAAACGTCAAGCATTCCGGCCGCCCTGGTCTCCATCGCCTCAAGCAGGCTCAGCGCCTTGACCAGGCGCTGGCCGACGATGTCCTGGAACAAGCACGCCTCGTAGATCTGCGTGCATGCGGCCTCGCCTCCGGCGCACGCCACCTCCAACGCCTCGCACGCATCCAGGATGACGCCAGTCGCCGACTCCGCATGCGCCGCCACGGCGCGCAGTTCGCCAATCACCGACGGCAATTGCTGGCTCAGCATGTCGGCCAAGCCGAGCGACACATCCGCTAACTCGATGTCAAATCGTGCGGCCAGCTCCCGCAACTCGTGGCGCAACGCCTCACGCACGGGCCAGCGCCCGACCAATTTTGTCCTGCAACGTCCCGGAGTTGAACGGCTTGACGATATAACCACTGACGCCGGCCTGCATCGCCGCGACGACATTCTCGGTCTTGCTCTCCGCCGTCACCATGATGAAAGGCGTCGGCCGCAGCACCGGGTCCGCGCGCACCGCTTGCAACAGCTCCAGCCCGCTCATCGGCGCCATGTTCCAGTCGCTGATGATGAGGCCGAATGCGCCGGCGCGCAGCTTCTGCAGCGCTTCTCCGCCATCGCTGGCCTCGTCCACGTTGCGGAATTCGATCTGCCGCAGCAGACTCCGCATGATCCGCAGCATCGTCTTGTAGTCATCGACGATCAGCACGCCGGCGCTTGTGTCCATCGGGGGCTCCTTAACCAGCATCGGGCGGCGCAGGCGCCGCAGTGGCGCGTGTGCGTCGCGCGGCAAGCTGCACCGTCGCCAGGCGAGCCCGGTCCGGCTGCATCGCGGCCAGCACCCCGGCCGCCTTGGCCTCCTTCATCCGGTCCAGCACGTTCAGCAGCACGGCCGCGTCCATGTCATTGAAGATCACGGCGGCTTCGCGCGGCTTCATCGTCTCGTAGACCTTCACCAGACCTGTCCAGTTCGCCTCGTCGCGCTCGCGCCGCGCCTGGTCCAGCTGCTCCAGCCGCGCCTGCAGCGTCGACAACTGCGTCACCCGCGCCGACAGACGTTGCTCCGCCGCATCCAGCACGCCCTCACGTTGAGTCAGCGTGCGCTCCCGCGTGTCCAGCTCCAGCCGGCGGCCGCGCAGGTCCTGCAACAGACGGCGCTCCCCCTCGCTGACCGCAGGCGGCGGCGGCGGGCCGCTTGGTTCGCGAGGCGGCGCTGGGGCGGCCGCCGCGGTCGGCGTCTGAGTTGGCGCCGCAGCAGGCGCCGGCGCGGCATGCCCTTCCTGGGTGGGCGCCGCCTCGGCTTTCGCCACCACCAGCGCTCCGGCCGGAAGCAGGGCGAAACCCAGCCCGGCCAGCTTGCTCACCAGCAGCGCCACCGCGACGGCCATGGTCGCCGGCAGCAAACGCGGGCGCATCACCGGGTCACCCGCAGCGCGCGCAGCAAATCTCGCTCCGCCTGGCTGCGCACGCGCACGCCGCTGGCCGGCTCTGGCGGCAACGCCTCCGGAGCCGGGTACCGCCGGGACTGCGGCTCCATGTCCCGGCTGGCGCGAACCTGACCATCCAGCCGGTCGGCGATTCGCTCGCCACGCTCGATCAGAGTGGTCAAGTCGTCCTTCAAATTGGCCGCCGCCTCGATCTGCCGCGCGATGTGCCGTCCGGCGCCGTCCGCCGCCCCGCGCAGCCGCTCCACGCCGTTCTCCGCAGCCCGCGTGCTCTCGTTGAAGCCGCGCAACAGCTCCTCCAGCTCCGCCCGGTCCCGCCGCACCACTCCGAGCGCCCGCTCCAGCCGCACCGCGTGGAACAGCGTGACGCCCAGCAACGCCACCAGCCCGGCCTCGAGCAGCATCTGCCATCCGGCCATCATGCGGCGTCCTCCATCATGCATCCCTCGGCGCGGAAGCAACTTCGCGCTCGATCCGCACGGCGACGCGGTTCTTGCGCCGACCCACGCGGCCCTCGAACAACGTCACCGCGCCGCACCGAAGCTGCACCGCGCTGCCCGGCCCGCATGCCAGCATGATCTGGCTTCCCGGCTTGAGCGCCATCACCTCGGACAGGCTCATCACCTGCTCGTCCAGCACCACTTCGAGGTCGACGTCCGTGGCCCACAGCTCCTCCGCCAAGTGCGTCTCCCAGATGCTGTCGCGACCGAACTTCTCACCCATGAACTGCTGCAGCAGCAGCTCGCGCACCGGCTCCAGGGTCGCGTACGGCAGCAGCAGCTCCAGCCGCCCGCCGCGGTCCTCCATGTCCACCCGCAGCCGCGCCAGCACCGCCGCGTTCGACAACCGGCTGATCGTGGCGAACCGCGGGTTCACCTCCAGCCGCTCGAACTTGAACGTCACTGGGCACAGCGGATCGAAGCTCGCGGACAGATCGGCCAGCACCACCTCGATCAGCCGCTCGACCAGCGTGCGCTCGATCGTGGTGTAGGGCCGGCCTTCGATGCGCATCGCCGCGGTGCCGCGCCGGCCGCCCAACAGCACGTCCACGATCGAGTAGATCATCGCGGAATCCACCACCATCAGCCCGTAATTGTCCCATTCCTCCGCCTTGAAGACCGCCAGCATCGCCGGCAGCGCGATCGAGTTGAGGTAGTCGCCGAAGCGCAGCGACAGGATGTTGTCGATCGACACCTCCACGTTGTCCGACGTGAAGTTCCGCAAGCTGGTCGACATGATCCGCACCAGCCGGTCGAACACGATCTCCAGCATCGGCAGTCGCTCGTAGGACACCAGCCCCGACGAGATGATCCGGTGCATGCCGGACCGGCTGTCCTCCGCCGCCGGACCGCCGTCGAAGCCAAGCAGGCTGTCGATCTCCTCCTGGTTCAGCACGCGGGCCGGCGCGGCGTTGCCGCCCTCATCCCACTCGGCCAGCCCGGTCTCGCCGCTCATTGAACCAGCAACTCGCTGAACAGCACGTCCGTCACCGTCGCCGGCGCCACGGCCAGGCTCGCGCGGGCGATCAGCTCCTCCCGCAGTCGGTATGTGCCGGCGGAGCCGCGCAGCTCCTCCGGACGCATCTCCCGCAAATAGGTCTGGAACAAGTCGACCACGCGCGGCTGCGCGGCGGCGAACGCCGCCTGGTCCTCCGCGCGGGCCAGCTCCAGCCGGACCTTCAGCTTGACGAATACGGGGCGCCGACCCGGCGCGTTCAGGTTGGCGATCATCTCGGGAAGCTCGACGAACACCGGCGCCGCATGCTCGCCGGCAGGCCGCGCCTCCTCGGCCACCTTATGCCCCATGCCCAGCAGGCCCGGCAGCACGCCGGAAAACCACAATCCGGCCAGGACCGCCACCAGAAGCAGCGGCATTGCAATGAGCATCAACTTCTTCTTGCCGCCACCCTTGGCGCCAGCCGCTTTCGCGCCCGCCGCGCCGCCAGGAGCCATCGCCGCAACTGCTGAACTCATTCGCCGACCCCCGCCTGAGCGCGATCAACTTGCCTTGCAAAGGTTAAAGGCTTGGTAACGGCGCGGAGCGAACCGGCGCGGCTGACCCGGCACGCCTTGCCGGGCTGCACTTCGAACGTCGCTCCGGCTATGCTGAAAACACCCATTTTGCTCGCAAAACCACGACGCGGCGCGTGGCACATCGCTTGCGCTCAATCCGTCCGAACCAGCCGGACGCGAACCTCGATGCAGAATGCCACCACCATCGCCCTGTCCCGCCTCGTCGCCCAGCAGCGCGCCATGGACGTGACCGCGACCAACCTCGCCAACACCAGCACGCCCGGCTTCAAGACCGGGCACACGCTGTTCGCCGACTGGCTGCAGCGCCAAACCGGCGTCGACTCCGTGCCCGGCGGCCGCGTGCTCGCCTTCACCCAGGACCGCGCCACCTACCGCGACGCCGCCGAGGGTCCGATCAACCAAACCACGAACCCGCTCGACCTGGCCATCTCCGGACCCGGCTTCTTCACCGTCCAGACCAAGGGCGGTCCTATGCTCACCCGCGCCGGCCGGTTCGACCTGCAGGCCGACGGAACCGTCGCGGACGGCGACGGCAACGCCCTGCTCGACACCGGCGGCTCCCCCCTCCACGTCGCCGCCGCCGACACCCAACTGCGCGTCGCCGGAGACGGATCGCTGCTCAGCCAGAACGGCTCGCTCGGCAAAATCGGCATCGTGGCGCCCGTCGACCTCAACCGCATGCAGGCGCAGGGCGACCATCTGTTCACCGCCGACACCCCCACCGCGGCCGTCGCGGCGCCCAAGGTCACCGGCGGCGCGCTCGAGGAGAGCAACGTCCAGCCGGTCGCCGAAACCACCCGCATGATGAACGAGCTGCGCGAGTTCCAATTCGTCACGCAGTTCCTGCAAAGCGAGGGCGAGCGCCAGCAATCCGCCATCGACAAACTCACCCAGCACCAGTCGTAAGGGATCAGCGCAATGCGTTCGCTCGACATCGCCGCCACCGGCATGCAAGCCCAGCAGACCAACGTGGACGTCATCTCCAACAACCTGGCCAACATGACCACCACCGGCTTCAAGCGCCGCCGGGCGGAGTTCCAGGACCTGATGTACCAGTCCATGCGCCGCGTCGGCTCCAACACGTCGGACAGCGGCACGGTGGTGCCCGCCGGCGCGCAGGTCGGCCTGGGCGTGCGCACGGCCGCCATCTACCGCATCAACGAACAGGGCACCCTGCAGCAGACCTCCAACAGCCTGGACCTGGCGATCAGCGGCAACGGCTACTTCCCCGTCACGCTGCCCTCCGGCGAGACCGCCTACACCCGCGACGGCACTTTCGCCCTGGCGCCCGACGGCACCATCGTCACCGCAGACGGCTACCCGGTGGCGGGCGGCATCGTCATCCCCACCAACGCGACCGCCGTCACCATCAGCGCCGGCGGCAGCGTCCAGGTCAGCCAGAGCGGCGTCACCGCGCCGCAAGTCGTCGGCACGCTGCAGCTTGCCGTGTTCCCGAACGAGGCGGGGCTCGACGCGCAGGGAAACAACCTGTTCCTGCAAAGCGGCGCCAGCGGCAACGCCACCACGGGGGCGCCCGCGGCGCCCGGCTTCGGCAGCCTGCAGCAGGGCTTCGTCGAGGGCTCCAACGTGAACGTCGTGACCGAGATCTCGAACCTCATCACCGCGCAGCGCGCCTACGAGATGAACAGCCGCGTCATCACCACGTCCGACCAGATGCTCTCCACCCTGACGAACCTGCGGTGAGCGCCATGCGAACTCCCCTCCTCGCGGCGCTCGCGCTCGCGTTCACCCCGCTCGTGTTTGCGACGGCCGCGCACGCCGCAAGCCTGCGCGCCAACACCACCCTGTCCGACCCCGCGGTCCGCCTGTCCGACCTGTGGGACGGCGTGGAGGCCGACCGGGCCATCGGCCCCGGCCCCGAACCCGGCGGCCGCATCGTCGTGGAAGCGCCGCAGCTCGCCGCCATCGCCCGTCAATTCGGCGTCGATTGGCGTCCCTCCAGCTCCGGCGAGCGCATCGTGCTGGAACGCCCCGGCAAGCCGCTGCCGCGGGACGTCGCGATGGCGGCCCTTCGCGCCGCCCTCGCCGTCCGCGGCGTGCCCTCCGACGCGGAGATCGAGATGCCCGCCTTCGCTCCGCCGACCGTTCCCGCTGACGGCGAAACCCACACCGACGTGGCGCAGCTGGACTACGACGCCGCCAGCGGCCGCTTCACCGCCATGCTGTCCGCCACCGCCAAAGGCATGGCGCCCGCCCACACCCGCCTGTCGGGCAGCGTCGTCGAGATGCTGGAAGTGCCAGTCGCCGCCCGCCGCTTGGCGCCCGGGGACGTCATCGGCGCGGGGGACGTCAAGCTCGCCCGCCTGCGCGCAGCCACGGTGCGCGGCGACGTCGCGCGCAC
This sequence comes from uncultured Acetobacteraceae bacterium, assembly GCA_964242925.1. Taxonomy (GTDB): domain Bacteria; phylum Pseudomonadota; class Alphaproteobacteria; order Acetobacterales; family Acetobacteraceae; genus LMUY01. The sequence goes on along the minus strand of CAXTBW010000003.1, from coordinate 18,897 downwards.
GCCGGGCCAGGCGATCGGCCAGGCGATGCGCCGACCGGTGGGCCCAGGCGCGCCGCTCGTGCTGGCCGACATGGGCCGCCCGCTCGCCGTGCAGCGCGGCGACCCGGTGCAGATGCAGCTGGAGGCGCCGGGGATCGCCATCAGCGCGCAGGGTGTCGCCATGGACAGCGGCGGCGTAGGAGAGTCGGTCCACGTGCTGAACGTTGCCGCCCGCGCCGTGATGGACGCGGAGGTGCTCGGCGCCGGGAGGGTCCGCATCAGCGGGGCCACCCCCGTCCTGCTGCCCCCGGGCGCGCCGCTGCCGCCCAGGGACGCAAGTAGGGATGCGACCCGGGTGGCCTCGCGATGAGGGCCGTCCTATTGGCGACCACGCTGGCGCTCTCCGGCTGCGGCGTGCTGTCCAAGCTGGCGGAGGTCGGCCATCCGCCGAGCATGACGGCGCCCAGCGACCCGACCCGCGACCCGGCCTGGCGCCCGGTCACCATGCCCTCGCCGCGCCCGGACCTGGCGCCCACCCAGGTCAACAGCCTGTGGCGCTCCGGCAGCCGGGCCTTCTTCAAGGACCAGCGCGCGGCCCAGGTCGGCGATGTGCTCACCGTGCTGGTCAACATCGCCGAGTCCGCCAACCTCGGCAACGCCACCGGCGCCACCCGCGCCGGCTCGGAGGCGGAGGCCACGCCCAACCTGCTGGGCCTGCAGGCGCGGTTGCAGAAGATCCTGGGCAAGTCGGCCGATTTGAACAACCTGGTGACCACCAACAGCACCAACACCAATACGGGGACGGGGACCATCAAGCGCAACGAGGCGGTCACCCTGCGTCTGGCCGGCGTAGTCACCCAGGTGCTGCCCACGGGAAACCTGGTCGTGGTGGCGCGGCAGGAGATGCGGGTGAATAACGAGCTGCGGGAGTTGCAAGTGAGCGGCGTCGTCCGCCCGCAGGATATCGCGAGCGACAACACCGTGGTGCACGATCGCATGGCCGAGGCCCGCATCGCCTATGGCGGCCGCGGCACGCTCACCGACCTGCAGCAGCCGCGCTACGGCCAGCAAATCCTTGATGCGATCCTGCCGTTTTGACCCGGGCCGGCCATTTCGACGGATGCGGAGCGGGATCGCCTGCCCGTCTAAATCGCACCTCTTTTGCTCTCCCTTTGGGAGAGGGTCGGAGTGAGGGCTGCGCGATGGATGACCGCCGGGCGGCAAGGCCCCTCACCCAACACTCTCCGAGAAGGAGAGCGCGTCTAGTGTCGCCGCTTGCGACTGCGCCTCAGTCGTCGCGGTGCACCCGCTCCATCCGCTCGTGTCGCTCCTGCGCCTCGATCGACAACGTGGCGATCGGGCGCGCCTCCAGCCGCCGCAGGCCGATCGGCTCGCCGGTCTCCTCGCAGAAGCCGTACGTGCCGCTGTCGATCCGTTGCAGCGCCTGGTCGATCTTGCTGATGAGCTTGCGGGCGCGGTCCCGGGTGCGCAGCTCGAGCGCCCGATCGGTTTCCACGCTCGCGCGGTCGGTGATGTCCGCCTCGAGGATGCCGCCCTCCGACAGGCTGGCCAGGGTGCCGTCGGCCTCTCGCAGCAGATCGTTGCGCCACCTCAGCAATTTCTGCCGGAAGTACTCCGACTGGCGCTCCTCCATGAACTCTTCGTGCTCAGCAGGACGATAGTCAGGGGGCAGCGTCAGCATCATCTGTGCCAGTCCTTCGCGATCCAGAACGCCATCGGCGGTGCTGTCGGGCGGCTGTATAGCGATGGGCGTTCGCGCCGCCAAGGGCGGAATTGACTCAAAACGGCTTAGAACGGCAAGCGGATCGGGCTTTTTCGCCATTCCAAGGCCTTGTCACCGAACCATCACAGCTCCCGGCGGGCCAGCTCCACCCTCGCACGCAGCGCAACGGCGGCCAGCGTGGCGCGCAGAGCTGGGTCGGCCGCCTCCGGGCAGTGCTCCACCAGCGCCGCCAACCGGTCCAGCGCCGCCGAATCGTCTCCGTCGCCCAGCAAGGCCCGCTGGAGCTCGGTCAGCCCCTCCAGCAACGCCCGGCCATGCCGCCTCGCCTGCCGGTCCCGTGTCGGAGCGTCCGCCACCTCCTGCAACAGCAGCATGCCCACCACGCCTGCGACGGACGCCGTTCCGCCTACCGGACCTGCGGCCGACGTCGCCGAAGCACCGACCGCAAAGTCGCCGCCCGAGCCGGACGCGCGGCGCGGCGCCCCCGTGTCAGCGCCGGGCGCGGCGCGGCCGATCCGTCCGACGCCCGTCATGCCCAAACCACCATGCGCCCTGCTCCTCATGCCCAGCGGCAACATTTGCCGACCCCACGCCGCGCCAAATAAGCCAATTCACGCCGATTTAGGCTGGCACGCCGCTTGCGCTCTCCCGACCGACTTTGCCGCCTAAAGCTGAACGAGCCGGAAAGACGCACCCTTTGCGAATGCTCATCCTCGCGGTCCTCACCCTTATTCCCAGTTTCGGGGGCGTTCTCGCCGCCGCCGAGGTCCGCATCAAGGACATCGCGGACGTCGAAGGCATCCGTGAGAACCAGCTTATCGGCTACGGCCTCGTCGTCGGCCTCAACGGCACCGGCGACCGCCTGGACAACGCCGTGTTCACCCGGCAGTCGCTGATCGGCATGCTGGAGCGACTCGGCGTCAACACCCGCGACCAGGCGGCCCAACTGCAGACCAAGAACGTCGCCGCCGTCATGGTCACCGCCAACCTGCCCGCCTTCGCCCGCGGCGGCAGCCGGATCGACATCGCCGTCTCCGCCCTGGGCGACGCGAAGGACCTCACTGGCGGCACCCTGCTGGTCACCCCGCTGCTCGGCGCCGATGGCGAGGTCTACGCAGTCGGACAGGGCGCGCTCGCCACCGGCGCCATCGCCGCGCGCGGCGCCGCAAGCTCCGTCACCCGCAACATCCCGACCGCCGGCCGCATCAGCAACGGCGCCACCGTGGAGAAGGAACTGCCCTACGCGCTGGGCGCCAGGCCGGAGCTGCGGCTTGGGCTGCGCAACCCGGACCTCACCACCGCCCACCGTATCCAGGTCGCCATCAACGCGGCGCTCGGCGGCGGGGTGGCCGCGGCGCGCGACCCCCGCACTGTCGCGCTCAACCTCGGCGGTCGCAACGTCGTCGACGCGCTGGGCATTATCGGGGAGCTGCGGGTCGAACCGGACAGCCCGGCCATCGTCGTCATCGACGAAGCCAGCGGCACGATCGTCATCGGCGCCAACGTCCGCGTCAGCACCGTCGCGATCGCCCAGGGCAACCTCACCATCCGCGTGACCGAGACGCCGCAGGTGTCGCAGCCGGGCCCGCTGTCGAATGGCGCCACCACCACCGTGCCGCGAACCAACGTCCAGGTGGACGACGCGTCGGACAAGCGGCTCGGCATCATCCAGGGCAGCGTGACGTTGCGCGATCTGGTCGCCAGCCTCAACGCGCTGGGGGTGGGGCCACGCGACATGATCAGCATCCTGCAGTCCATCAAGGCCGCCGGCGCGCTGCAAGCCGATCTGCAGGTGCGCTGATGGACGCCCCCGCCATCCAAACCAACCTGCCCCCGGCGAGTGTGCAGAAAGCCTGGAAGGCCGCGCAGGACTTCGAGGCCATGGCGCTCAACGAGTTCCTCAAGCCGATGTTCGACACCGTGGACCTCGCCGCCTCGCCGCTCGGCGGCGGCCAGGCGGAGACCGCCTGGAAGCCCATGCTGATCGACTCGCTCGCCAAGCAGATCGCCCACGCCGGCGGATTAGGCATCGCGCAGCCCGTGTTCCGCCAGATGCTCCACATGCAGGAAAGCAGCACGCGATGACCCCCGGCCTTATCAATGCAATCGAAACGCTCGCCGACGCCGTCGCCGCCGAGAACGCAGCGCTGCAGGCATTGGACCTGCCCGCCGCCGCCGCGCTGCTCGCACGCAAGCAGACGGCCGCCGCATCCTTCGCCGCAGCGCGGCCCGCAGCGGCGCCGACCCCGGCCCTGCGCGCCGCCGCCATCCGCCTGCGCGCGCTGGCCGACGAGAACCGCCGGCTGCTCGAACGCGCCATCGCCGTGCAGACGCGCGTGCTCGGCGTGCTGGCCGGCGCTGCGCGCGCATCCAATCCGGCGCCGCGCTACGGCCGCTCCGGCAGCTACGCGGCGCGCCCGGCGACTGGATGGGCGCTTTCCGCGCGAGTGTGACGCCGCCTGGTTGCCGTGGTATCGCCGGGCCATGGCGGAGTTTCATTTCACGCAGGCGCAGACTGGCCGTCCCATCGAGGGAGGCGCAGCCTACATCCAGTCGCTGTGCGCCGCGCTGACCGAGACCGGCCACACCGTTCTCACCGGCGAACCCGGGACCGCGTCCGTTCGCGTCGTGGACGGCCTGGCGCTCCGATCGGCGCCGCTGTCGATGCTTGCCGGCGCCGTCGGCCTCATCCACCACACGACGCCGCTCGCCCGCGACGCCGAGCGCGACGCCGCACGCGCCGCCGAACGCGAACGCCTGCCGTTGCTGCGCCGGATCATCGTCACCAGCGACCTCGTGCGCGACCGGCTGGTCGCCGAGTTCGGCGTGGCGCCGGACTCGACCATCGTGATCCCGCCGGGCGTGCCGGACGCACCGCGCAGCGAAGGCTCCGGCGGGCCCGGCTGCACGATCCTGTCGATTGGCGCGCTGGTCCCGCGCAAGGGCCACGCCGTGCTGCTGCGCGCGCTGAACCGCCTGTTCGACCTGCCGTGGCGGCTGGTGATCGTTGGCGACCCGGACCGTGACCCGGCCCATGCCGCCGAGTTGCGCAGCCTCGCCGGCAGCGGCGTCCAGTTCGCCGGCACGCTCGACGCCGCGTCGCTCGAGGCAGCGTGGCGCGGCGCCGACATCTTCGCGCTGGCCACCGAATGGGAAGGCCATGGCGCCGCGGTCGCCGAAGCGCTGCGCCGCGGTCTGCCCGTCGCCGTGACCAGCGGCGGCGCAGCGGCGAGCTTGGTGACCCCTGAGTGCGGCGTCGTCTGCGACGTCGGCGACGAGGTCACCTTGTCCAAGTCGCTGCGTCGGCTGATCTTCGACGAGGGCCTGCGCGCCGACATGGCCGAAGCCGCTTGGCGCACCGGCCAGACCCTGCCGACCTGGCGCACGCAGGCGGAACGATTCGTGGAGGCGACATGCTGCTAGGCTGCATCGCGGACGACTTCACCGGCGCCACCGACCTCGCCTCCACGCTTGTGCGCAACGGCATGCGCACCGTGCAGCTCATCGGCGTGCCCGACGGCGTTCCGCCGGACGCGGACGCCGTGGTGGTCGCGCTGAAATCCCGCACCGCCCCCGTGGCGCAGGCGGTTGGCGAAAGCCTGGCGGCGCTGCGCTGGCTAGAGGCGGCCGGATGCCGCCAGGTGTTCCACAAATACTGCTCCACCTTCGACAGCACCGACGAGGGCAACATCGGTCCGGTCGCCGACGCGCTCATCAAGGCGCTCGGCTGCGGCTTCGCGCTGGCGTGCCCGGCGTTTCCGGCCAACGCCCGCTCGGTGTTCCAGGGCCACCTTTTCGTCGGCGCCGCACTGCTCAGCGAGAGCGGGATGGAGAACCATCCGCTCACCCCCATGCGCGACCCGAACCTCGTGCGCGTGCTGTCGCGCCAGACCGACGGAATGGTTGGCCTGGTCCCCTGGGCCACCGTGACGCAGGGCGCCGACGCGATCCGCCGCGCGATGAGCGGGTTGCGCGAACAAGGTCGCCGTTACGCGATCGTCGATGCGATCACCGACGCCGACCTGTTCGCGATCGGCGCCGCGGCGGCCAGTCACGCGCTGATCACCGGAGGCTCGGGCGTCGCCATGGGCCTGCCCGAGAACTTCCGCGCCGCCGGGCTGCTGCAATCCGGCGGCGACGTGTCCGCGCTGCCGCCGGCGCCTGGCCACGCCGCGGTGCTCGCCGGGTCCTGCTCGCGCGCCACGCTGATGCAGCTGGGAACGGCGCGCGACCGGGTTCCGACGTTGGAGCTGGACCCGCTCGCGACGCCTGACGCCGACGCGCTCGCCCGGCAGGCGCTGGACTGGGCCGAGGGCAAACTCGGGGAAACCCCCGTGGTGATCGCCGCCTCCGCGCCGCCTGACCGCGTGGCCGCGCTGCAGGCGAAACTGGGCCGCGACGCCGCCGGCGCGCTGGTGGAACGAACGTTGGCTGCGGTCGCCGCCGGGCTGGTTGCCGCCGGCGTGCGGCGCATGGTCGTGGCGGGCGGCGAGACGTCGGGCGCCGTGGTGTCCGCATTGGGCGTGCGCCGTCTGCGCATCGGCGCGGAAATCGACCCTGGCGTGCCCTGGACCTACGCCGAGGGCGACGGCCCGCCGATGCTGCTGGCGCTCAAGTCGGGGAATTTCGGCGGGCGCGGCTTCTTCACCGCCGCGTTCGACGCGTCATGACGGAAGAAGCGATCCGCGCGTTGCTGGTCGAGTTGGCCGCAAGCCTGTTCGCCCGCGGCTTCAGCGTCGGGAGCGCCGGCAACATCAGCGTGCGACTGCCGGATGGCGGCTACCTGATCACGCCCACCAACTCCTCGCTTGGCCGTCTCGACCCGGCGCGTCTGTCGCGGCTCGACCGCGGCTTCGCGCATGTCGGTGGCGATGCGCCGTCGAAGGAGGTGTTCATGCACCGCGCCTTCTATCGCGCGCGCGTCCAAGCTGGCGCGGTGGTGCACCTGCACTCCACCATGGCGACCGCGCTGGCCTGTCTGCCCGGCGGCGAGGCCATGCCGGCGCTCACGCCCTATTTCGTCATGCGGACGGGCGGCACGCTGCCTTTGGTGCCCTACTACCGTCCTGGCGACCCGGCCATGGAACCGGCCATCACGGCGGCCGCGACGAATGCGAAAGCGGTGCTGTTGGCCAACCACGGTCCGGTCGTTTCCGGACCGACCCTGATCGACGCGGTCTACGCGGCGGAGGAATTGGAGGAGGCGGCGAAACTAGCCCTGCTGCTGCGGGGCCAGTCGCCTCGGGTGTTGACGCCGGACCAGGTCCAGGACCTGCTCACGACCTTCGGTTGACCCTGGCCGGACCGCCCGCACATAGCGGACGGCCCGGGGAAGGCGATCAGCAAGCCAGGCGTCAGTTTATCGAGTCGCTGGTTTGCGAGGTCGTCGGCGCCGGCGCAGCTTCGCCCTTCCGACGGCGGCCCTTCGGCGCAGTCGAGCTCAGTTCCTTGGCGGCGGCCGAACGCTCAGCCGGCGACTTCGCGGTGCGCATCGTCTTGGACGCTTCGGACTTCGAAGCGGCGGTCTTCGCGCCAGCCTTCGGAGCGGCCTTCGCTTCGGCCTTGGGCGCCGGCTTCGGAGCAGCCTTCGCCTTGGCAGGAGCCTTGGCGGCAGGCTTTTTGGCCGGCGCCTTGCTCACCGCGGCAGCTGCTGGCTTGGCGGCAGCCTTGGGAGCGGGCTTGGCCGCTTCCTTCGGCTTCGCAGCCTTAGCGGCCGGCTTTGGCGCAGCCTTAGCCGGAGCCGCTTTGGCCGGAGCAGCCTTCGGAGCCGTCTTCTTCGCCGCGACCGGAGCCTTCGCCTTGGCCGGCTTCGCTTCAGACTTCGCAGGAGTTTTCGCGGTCGTCTTGGTCGCCGCCTTCACCGCCATCGCCTGGGTCCGCGGGACAGCAATCAAAGTATCGTCGTTGCTCATGTTGGTAAGTTCCTTAAGGGCCGTTGCCAGAGTAGTTGCCAGAGTAGTTGCAAGTCTCGTTGCAGCGAACGGCCGCCCAAGCAGCCAGTTCCACCGTCCCGCTTCCAGCATGCCGAATACGCCAGCGGAGGGCGTCTGCGACAGCGTGCGCGCCGAGCAAGCCGAGACCGTGGCGAGATGGGCCACACTTGCTCCAGAGCCATCAGGCGGCATCGGTGCATCGACCGTTCTCCTGCCGTCTGCGTCGCGGCCGACACGCTTCGCGAATCGACCGCAGCGCACGCCCTTCCGCTATTCCTCGCGCGCCGTTCGCATGTCAAACAAAAACGACGGCTTTACTTCGTCAGTTAAGAATTCCTCTGTCAGGCCGTCCGCTGCGCGAGCGGCACGAACACCCGGTCCTCCGGTCCCGTGTAGTTCGCCGCCGGGCGGATGATCTTGTTGTCGATGCGCTGCTCGATAACGTGCGCAGCCCATCCAGAGGTGCGCGAGATCACGAACAGAGGCGTGAACATCGCCGTTGGAACGCCCATCATGTGATAGGAAACCGCGCTGAACCAGTCGAGATTCGCGAACATCTTCTTGGTGTCCGCCATCACTGCTTCCAGCCGGTCGGCGATATCGTACATCGCAGTATTGCCGGCCGCTTGCGACAGCCGCTCCGCCACGCCCTTGATGACGACGTTGCGCGGGTCGGACACCGTGTAGACCGGGTGGCCGAACCCGATCACCACCTCCTTGTTCGCAACCCGGCGCCGCACATCCGCCTCCGCCTCGTCCGGGCTCGCGTAACGTTGCTGGATTTCGAGCGCGACCTCGTTGGCGCCGCCGTGCTTCGGGCCGCGCAGCGCGCCGATGCCGCCGGTGATCGCGCTGTAGATGTCCGCGCCCGTCCCCGCCACGACCCGGCAGGCGAATGTGGATGCGTTGAACTCGTGCTCCGCATAGAGGTTCAGCGAGGTGTGCATCGCCCGCACCCATTCCGGCGACGGCGCCTTGCCGTGCAGCAGGTGCAGGAAGTGCCCGCCGATGCTGTCGTCGTCGGTCTCGAGTTCGATCCGCTTGCCGTTGGAAGACCAGTGGTGCCAGTACAGCAGCATCGACCCGAGACAGGCCATCAGCCGGTCCGCGATGTCGCGCGCGCCCGGATGATTATGGTCGTCCTTCTCCGGCAGCACGCAGCCCAGCGCCGACACGCCGGTGCGCATCACGTCCATCGGGTGGGTGGCGGCGGGCAGCGCCTCCAGCACCGTGCGCACCGCGGCGGGCAGGCCGCGCAGAGCGTGCAACTTGGTCTTGTAGGCGCGCAACTGCGCCTCGGTCGGCAACGCGCCGTGCACAAGCAGATGCGCGATCTCCTCGAATTCGCAGGTCTCCGCGATTTCGAGGATGTCGTAACCTCGGTAATGCAGGTCGTTGCCGGTGCGGCCGACGGTGCACAGCGCCGTGTTGCCGGCGGTGATGCCGGACAGGGCGACGGATTTCTTCGGCTTGTTGACAAGTGTTTCAGACATGCGATTTCTCCCAATCCAAGATGGCGATTCCTCCGCCGCGGCGGAGGGCTCTCGAGCAAGCGTTAGAAAATCCCGGGCTTGGCTTCCACCAGCGCGCCGTTCGGCATCACGACGTTGAGCCGGTGCAGTTCCCCGGCCGGCAACTCGGCCGCCTCCTGCGCCGCCTGCAGGAACCGCTCCGCCTCCTTCGGCGTGATCAGCCCCTCGGTCATCACGTTGAACTTGCCGATGTAGTCGTCGCGCCGCCAGGGCGTCGCGCCCAGCGGGTGCGCGTTGGCGATCGCCAGCTCGTCGGTGATCACCTGGCCGCCCTTGAGCGTGATCTCCACCCGGGCGCCGAACGCCAGCGTGTTGGGGTCGCGCGAGTGGTAGCGCTCCGTCCAGGCCGGGTCCTCGCGGGTCTCGATCTTATGCCACAGATCGACCGTGTCCCGCCGCGTGGCGCGCTTGCGGGCGTAGCTGTCGACGTGGTGCCAACTGCCGTCCTGCAGCGCCACGGCGAAGATGTACATGATCGAGTGGTCCAGCGTCTCCCGGCTCGCCTTCGGGTCCATCTTCTGCGGGTCGTTGGCGCCGGTGCCGATCACGTAGTGGGTGTGGTGGCTGGTGTGGATGACGATGCTTTCGATCTTCTTCAAGTCGCCCACCTGCTCGCGCATGCGGAACGCCAGGTCGATCAGCGCCTGGCTCTGGTACTCGGCCGAGTGCTCCTTCGTGTAGCTGTCCATGATCGCGCGCTTCGGCTCCTTCGGCCCCGGCAGCGGCACCGAGTACTGGGCGTCCTTGCCGTCCAGCATCCACGCGATCACGCTGTCCTCTCCCTCGTACACCGGGCTCGGCGCGCCTTCGCCACGCATCGCGCGGTCCACCGCCTCGATCGCCAGCTTGCCGGCATGCGACGGCGCATACGCCTTCCACGAGCTGATCTCGCCCTTGCGCGACTGTCGCGTGGTGAAGCTGACGTGCACCGCCTGCTGCACCGCCTGGTAGATCACGTCCGCCTTCAACCCCAGCAGCGTGCCGATCCCCGCCGCCTGCGCCGGGCAGAGATGCGCGATGTGGTCGATCTTGTGCTCGTGCAGGCAGATTGCGCGCACCAGGTCGATCTGGATCTCGTAGCCGGTCGCCAAGCCGCGGATCAGGTCGGCGCCCGACTTCTCCATCGTCTGCGCCACCGCCAGGATCGGCGGGATGTTGTCGCCCGGGTGCGAGTAATCGGCGGCCAGGAACGTGTCGTGGTGGTCCAGCTCGCGCACCGCCGTGCCGTTCGCCCACGCCGCCCATTCCGGGCTGACGCGCTTGTTGGACCCGACGCCGAACACGGTCGCGCCGCCCTTGCGCGGATGGCCCAACGCCATGCCGCGCGCCGAGGTGGGGGCCGTCCGGTTCACCGAGGCGATCGCGACGGCGGCGTTGTCGATGATGCGGTTGACGATCATGTCCGCCACCTCCGGCAACACCCGCACTTTGTCTGCGGCGACCGCGGCGATCTTCCACGCCAATTGGTCCTCGCGAAGCAGCACGTCCTTGGATGGATGGACGCGGACATCATGACTCAACATGCGTGAAGATCTCCCTGTAACGTTGTCGCCGGCGGCGTTAGATATCTCCTAGGAGCCGCCGCAACAGGGAGCAAGAACATGCCGGAGCTGATCGATTTCAAGGAAACCTTTGATGCCGTCGCCGGCGCCACGCCGCCCGAAAGCAGCATCGCCGTCGGTGGTCAGGGCATGCGCCTCGTTGCGTTCAACGGCGCTGGCGGCTGGCACAAGCACGACTCGCTGGAAGAGACGGTCATCTGCTGGTCCGGCCAGTTCCACGTGGAATACCGCGACCGCACGGTAATCCTCGGCCCGGGCCAGGCCTGCATCATAGAGCGTGGCGCCGAGCACCGCGGATCGTCGCCGGAAGGCGCCCAGATCGTGCTGCTGCGCCAAGTGTCCTGACGCCCGAGTAGGCGAGTCGGCGACGACTACTCGACCGTCACCGACTTCGCCAAGTTGCGCGGCTGGTCCACGTCCGTGCCCTTCAGCACCGCCACCTGATACGCCAGCATCTGCACCGCGATCGCGTACAGGATCGGCGCCACGAACGGGTCCACGTCGGGCAGCACCACCGTTGCCGCCGCGATCGCCCGGAGCCGCGCCGCACCGGTCGCGTCGCTGAACACCACCAGCCGGCCGCCGCGCGCCGCCGCCTCCTGCAGGTTGGACGCCGTCTTCTCGAACAGCACCCCGCTCGGCGCCACCGCAACCACCGGCACGTCGCTGTCGATCAGCGCGATCGGGCCGTGCTTCATCTCCCCGGCGGCATAACCCTCGGCGTGGATGTAGCTGATCTCCTTCAGCTTCAGCGCGCCCTCCATCGCAATCGGGAAGCACGCGCCGCGCCCAAGGAACAGCACGTCGCGCGCCTTGGCGATGCGCTCGGCCACCACCGACAAGTCGATCGCCAGCGTTTCCGCCGCACGGCTCGGCAATTCCAGCAAGGCGTCCACCAGCGTCGTCTCGCGCGCCGCATCCATCACGCCGCGCGCCCGCGCCACGCCAATCGCCAGGCACGCCAGCGTTGTCAATTGGGCGGTGAACGCCTTGGTGCTGGCGACGCCGATCTCCTGCCCGGCCAGCGTCTGCAGCACCGCGTCGCTCTCGCGCGCCATGGTGCTCTCGGGCACGTTCAGCACGCTCAGCACATGCTGACCGGCGCCGCGCAACGAGCGCAGCGCTGCCAGCGTGTCCGCCGTCTCGCCAGACTGGCTGACCAGCAGCGCCAACCCTCCCGCCTGCAACGGCGGCTCGCGGTAGCGCAATTCGCTGGCCACGTCCGCGTCCACCGGCAGCCGCGCTTCCGCCTCGAGCCAATGGCGCGCCACCAGCCCGGCGTAGTAGGCGCTGCCGCACGCCGCCACCGTGGCGCGCGGGATGCTGGTAAGGTCGAACGGCATTTCAGGCAGCGCCACCGTGCGCGTCGCCGGGTCGATCATCCGCTGCAACACCTGGCCGATGACGGACGGGTGCTCGTGCAGCTCCTTCTCCATGTAGTGGCGGAATCCGTCTTTGCCGATCGCCGCCCCCGTGTGGACGGTGCGGCGCACCTCCCGCTCCACCGGGGCGCCCGCCAGGTCGAAGAACTCGGCGCCGGCTCGCGTCAGCACCGCCCAGTCGCCGTCGCGCAAGAAGGCGATGCGCTGCGTGAGCGGCGCCAGCGCCAGGCTGTCGGAGCCGAGGAACATCTCGTCGTCGCCATACCCCACCGCCAACGGCGCGCCGTGCTGCGCGCCGATCAGCAAGCCGTGGCGCCCGGCGAACACCATGGCCAGCGCGTAGGCGCCCTCCAGCCGCAGCAACGTGGCATGCGCCGCCGCAACCGGGTCCAGCCCATTTCGCAGATGCAGATCGAGCATCTGCGCGACCGTCTCCGTGTCCGTCTCCGTCTCGAACACCTGGCCGGCGGCTTCCAGCTCCTCACGCAAGGCGGCGTGGTTCTCGATGATGCCGTTATGCACGACCGACACGCGGGCAGTGCCGTGCGGGTGCGCGTTGGTCTCCGTCGGCGCGCCGTGCGTGGCCCAGCGCGTGTGGCCCACGCCGGTGTCGCCGGCCAGCGGCGCGTCCGCCAGCACGGCGGCCAGGTTGGCCAGCTTGCCCGGGGCGCGCCGCCGGTCGATGTGCCCGTTCGACAGCGTGGCGATCCCCGCGCTGTCGTAGCCGCGGTATTCCAGCCGTTGCAGCGCGTCCAGCAGCAGCGGCGCCGCCGGCCTCGCGCCAAGCACGCCCACGATCCCGCACATTCAGCGCTTCCCTTTCGCCGCCCGGAACGCGGCTGCGCGCCCCACCTTGTTGACCTGCCTCGCCCGGCCGAACGCCATCGCGTCCGCCGGCACGTCCTCCGTCACGGTGCTGCCCGCCACCACCATCGCGCCATCGCCGATTCGCACCGGCGCCACCAGCGAGCTGTTCGAGCCTACAAAGGCCCGCGCGCCGATCTCGGTGCGATGTTTAGCATGCCCGTCATAATTAACCGTTATCGTCCCCGCGCCGATGTTGCTGCCGGCGCCGACCGTTGCGTCGCCGATGTAGCTGAGGTGGTTGGCCTTGGCGCCTTCCCCCAACGTCGCGGCCTTCAGTTCCACGAAGTTGCCGACATGCGCGCCCGCGCCCACCACGGTCCCCGGTCGCAACCTGGCGAACGGACCGATAATGGCGCCGGGCCCGATCGCGCAGCCTTCCAAGTGGCAGAACGCCCGGATCTCGACGCCGGACGCTACGCTCACGCCGGGGCCGAACACGACGTTGGCGCCGACCGTCACGTCAGGCGCGAGCTGGGTGTCGGCGGACAGGAACACCGTTTCGGGCGCCGTAAGCGTGACGCCCCCCGCCATCGCCGCTTGCCGCAGCCAGCCCTGCACCGTCGCCTCCGCCACCGCCAGCTCGGCGCGCGAGTTGACGCCTCGCAGCTCGGCCTCGGGCGCCTCGACCGCGCGCACGACCGCACCCTCGGCGCGCGCGATCGCCACCACGTCGGTCAGGTAGTACTCGCCCTTGGCGTTGTCGTTGCGCACGGCGCGCAGCCAGCGCAGCAGGTCGGTCGCCGGGGCGCAGATCACCCCGGCGTTGCATAGCTCGATGGCCCGCTCCGCCTCCGTCGCGTCCGCCCACTCCACGATGCGCTGCACGTCGGCGCCATCGGTCACCACCCGGCCATACCGCGCCGGGTCGGCCGGCCGCATGGCCAGCAGCACCAGCGACGCCTGCGCCCGCGCGGCCAGCAACCGGCGCAACGTGTCCGGGCGGATCAGCGGGTTGTCGGCGTACAGCACCGCCACATCGCCGTCTCCGAACGCCGCAGCCGCCTGCAACGCCGCGTGGGCGGTGCCGAGCCGGTCGTGCTGGACCATCACCGGGTGCGGCGCCGCAAGCGCCTCTAGCGCCATCCCGGGCCCGGCCACGACCGCCGCGCGGTCGAACACGCCGGCGCAGGAGTCGAGCAGGTGCCGCAGCATCGGCCGCCCGGCGATCGGGTGCGCCGCCTTGGGCAGTGCGGATTTCATGCGCGTGCCGAGGCCCGCGGCGAGCAGGATGGCGGTGGCGTTCATGGGCTCCGGTAGCGGCAAAAACGGCCGCAAGTCAAAGCACTGTTGAACAACTCTGGTTACGATGCGTGACGGACTCTTGAGAGAACGCTATGGTCGGGTGTGTTGCGTCGTTCGTCACAGGCGCGAAGGGGAGATGAGCGTCGTGATCCCAGAGTGGCCACTTGATCCGCACTACGAGCAACTCGACCGCCCGGAAGCGATCGCGAGCCTGCAAGCGGCTATCGAGCGGGCGTCCGCACGGATTCAGCAAGAGCGGCCAGCACGCTGACCGACTCGCAAACCGGCTCGATGCCGACGGTCCTCGCCTGAACGCCACAGTCCACGAGGCCGCCGGTATCCCAACCAAATTGGACGCCCTAAGCCGCCTTGTCCCAAACCGGCGCGAACCCCGGGTTCACCATCCGTTGCGCCTTCGGCAACCCGGCGATCGCCGCCCGGTCCGCGTCGTCCAGCACGATCTTCATCGCCTCGAGATTGGCCACTTGGCTCTCCCGACGCCCGGCCTTCGGGATCGCCGCGACGCCGGGCTGGTCCAGCAGCCACTTCAGCGCCACCTGCGCCGCCGTCGCGTTGTGCTTGCGCGCGATGACGCCGAGCTCCTCGTGGCTCGCCAGCTTGCCCTGCGCGATCGGGCAATACGCCGTCAGCGCCATGTCGTGTTCGCGCAGGTAACGCTGCACCGGGTCCTGCCCCAGCAGCACATGATACTCGACCTGGTTGACCGCCAGCGGCGCGCCGATCTCCTCCACCGCGCGACGCAGCAACGCCACCGGGAAGTTGCACACGCCGATCGCATGCGTCAGCCCCTCCTCCTTCAGCTTCACGAGGGTCGCCAGCGAGGCCGCCAGATCCATGTCCGCGGAGGGCCAGTGGATCATGTAGAGGTCCACGTAATCCGTCCGCAGCTTCTTCAGGCTGGCATCCATCGAACGCCGCATCGCATCCGGCGCCAGGTTCTCCCACCAGACCTTGGTCGTCACGTGGATGTCCGCCCGCGGCAGCCGCGCGCCGTTCAGCGCGTCGCCCACCGCCTCCTCGTTGCCGTACATCTCCGCCGTGTCGATGTGCCGGTAGCCGAGCGACAGCGCCCGCTCCACCGCCTCGCGGCACTCGTCGCCCTTCATGCGCCAGGTGCCCAGACCGAGCTTCGGCATCCGCAGGCCGTGCGAGGTGATCATCTCCATTGGGAGTCTCCTAACGTTTACTAAGGTCGATCAAGGCGGCGAAGCCGGTCACACTGCCGATCGCCAGCCGGGCGCCGTCGGCGCTCCACGCCAGCGCCGACACGCTGCCATGGCCGGGCGGCGCCACGGGCAGGATGCGCTCGGACGCGATATCGGCCAGCACCACCAAGCCGTCATCGAACCCGGCGGCGACCACCTCGTCCCTCGGATGCACCGCCACGCGGGTGCACACGACGTTGTCGCCGCCCGCCATCTCCGCCGGCGCCTTGCCCATCGGACCGCCGCCGAAGAACGGCCACAGCACGATCGTGTCGGCGCCCGCGGTGGCCAGCCAGCGTCCGTTGCGGGTAAACCCCATCGATTCGGTCTTCGCCGGGTAGCCGGACATGCGCATGTGCTGCCCGTCCGACAGACGCCAGCCATGCAGCGCGTTCTCCTGCATGGACGTCACCACGGCCTCGCCGGCCGGGTGCATGGCGACGCCCGTATGGCTGCCCTTCCACTCCAGCCGGCGCGGGCTGTCCTCCTTCGCGGCCACGAACCAGAGCGTGGCGCCGTTGTAGTGCGACGCGGCGACGCGCTTGCCCTTCGCATCGAACGCGATCCCGGTCACGGTCGACGGATGGTCCAACTGCTTGAGCTTCGTCGCGCCATCGAACACATGGATCGTCTTGCCGACGGCGCAGGCGGCGAGCGCGCCGTGGCCCGCAACCTGCTCCACCCATTTCATGCCGAAGCTGGCGACCGTCTCGCTCGCGCCGTCCCGACGGGTGCGGCGAAACAGGCCGTCGTCGCCGCCCGTCAGGAAGCCGTCCGGCATCGCCGCGAGCGACAGGATGGCGCCGTCATGCACCGGCGCGTCCTGCCAACCGGCCAGCACCAGCCGCCCATCGCCGAGCGCGAAGCCGGGCACGTTGCCCGACCAGGCGGCGGCGACCACGTAGGCGTCGAGCTCACGGTGCTCGCCCCGGCTGTCCATTACAAAATCAGGCACGAAGTCGGGGCCGCTCACGAGACCTGGCAACCCTCGAAGCCTCGGCGCAGCTGCGGCCGGTTGAGGTTGCGCCCGATGAACACCAGGCGCGACACCTTCGGCTCCCCGGCTGGCCACGGGCCGATGAAGTCGCCGTCCGCGATCATGTGCACCGCCTGGAACGCGAACCGGCGGTCGTCGCCGGCATAGTGCAGGATGCCCTTCGTGCGCAGCAGGTCCTGGCCTTTCTCCGCCAGCAATTGGCCGATCCAGACGTTGAACTTCTCCGGATCGATGGGCGCCGACGCCTCGAACGACAGGCTATTGATGTCGTCGTCGTGCTCGTGCTCCGTCTCGGTCAGGAAGTCGGGCTTCACGTCCGACAGGATGCGCGCCAGGTCGAACGCGCCCTGGTCCAGCACCGCCGCAATGTCCACCGCCGAACGCTGCGCGCGATGGATCGCGGCGAAGCGGTTGATCTTGCGGATCTCCGCCTCGGTCGCGGCCAAGGACGCCTCGTCAACCAGGTCGGTCTTGTTCAGAACGATCACGTCGGCGAACGCAATTTGCGCTTCCGCCTCCGCGCTGTCGATCAGCCGCGCGTGCAGGTTCTTGGCGTCCACCACGGTCACGATCGCGTCCAGCCGGGTGCGGCTGCGGACGCCCTCGTCGACGAAGAAGGTTTGCGCGACCGGCGCCGGATTCGCGAGCCCGGTCGTCTCGATGATGATGCCGTCGAACTTGCCGCGGCGCTTCATCAGGCCGTTCACGATGCGGATCAGGTCGCCGCGCACAGTGCAGCAGATGCAGCCGTTGTTCATCTCGAACACTTCCTCGTCGGTGTCCACGACGAGGTCGTTGTCGACGCCCAGCTCGCCGAACTCGTTGATCACCACCGCGTATTTGCGGCCGTGATTCTCGGTCAGGATGCGGTTCAGCAGCGTCGTCTTGCCGGCGCCGAGGTAGCCGGTCAGCACGGTGACGGGGATCAGGTCGGCGTTGTCGGACATCAGGTTGTTCCCGCAGTTCGCGGCGACATATAGGCGCGACCCTCCGCCAGGCCCAACCCCAGCAGTAGGAAGAACCAGCCGGACAGCGGCATCGCCAGCATGTCGCTGGCCGAGGCGAGCGGCCATTCCGCCAGCAGCGCGGTCACGAACAGCCCCACCCGCAGCGGCGCCGGGTCGCGCCGCAGCCCGCGCGCCAAGGGACGCAGCCAGGCCAGCACCAGCAGCGCGAACAGCGTCAACCCGGGCAGCCCGGCCTCCACTGCGGCCTGCAGGTAGTGGTTGTGCGGATGCTGCACGCACACGAAGGCGCCGCCGCCATCGCCGCCGCGCCAGCCGACCCAGTAGACCGGGTCGGCGCAGTGACGGCGGAATGCGTCGAAGCCCAGGCCGAACGCCGGGTGCGCGCGGATCATCGCCACCGCCCGCGCGGCGATCAGGCCGTACGGGCTGTCGGGGAAATGCGCCATCTGGTCGCCGAACTTGGCGATCAGCCGGTGGAACGTCGGCGGCACGACCACGGCCGAGACCGCCAGCAACAATGCGGCCGCGGCGGCCGCCGCCAGCACCCCGGGGCGCAGCCGGGGCAGCAGCAGCGCCGTCACCACCAGGCCCAGCACGGTCAGCAGCAACGGCATGCGCTGCCCTATCAGCACCATCACCAGCACCGAGGCGACGAGCAATGCGAGCCCAGCCCAGCGCCGCATTCGCGCCATCTGCGGCAGCACGGCGGGAAACAGCAGCAGCGCGAGCGGCGCACCGGCGCGCGGATGCTCGAACGGGCCGGTCAGCTCGCCGTCGCCCCAGCGGCCGTAGCCCTGGATGTTGCGCCCGAACACCAGTTGCAGGGTCGTCTGGAACGCGATGTAGGCCGCCGCCAGCGCCGCCAGCCGCGACAGCCACAGCCGGCGCCAAGGTCGTCGTAAAACCCAGTGCTCCAGCGCCGCCACGAACACCAGGAAGCGTCCGGCCGCGAACGCCTGCGGCAACCCGCCTTGCAGCGAGCATGCCACCAACCACAGCCACCAGGCCAGCCCGAACGGAACCCAGCCCCGCCGCAGCCAGCCCCAGTCGCGGGCCAGGACGCAGCGCAGTAGAAAACAGGCGCCGGTCGTCACCATCAGGATGTCCGCGACCAGGCGGCCATGCAGCAGGAACACCGGGCACAGCAGCACGCATCCGGCCGCGATGCGGTCCAGCCAACGGATCATACCTGCTCCCGAAGCGCGCGCACGCGGTCCGCCGCGATCGCCGTGTCGAACAGCAGCGCCCGTTCTCGCGCCGCCGCCGCCAGGGCCAGGCGCCGGGGTTCATCCGTCGCCAGCTTGAACACCGCATCCGCGATAGCGCCCGGCTCGTCCGGATCGGCATACAGCGCGCAATCGCCCGCCACCTCCGGCAGCCCGCCCCGCCGCGAGCACACCAGCGCGGCGCCGTGCGCCATCGCCTCCAACGCCGACAGGCCGAACGGCTCGGCCCAGCGGCTCGG
>CAXTBW010000002.1:71289-87711 GCA_964242925.1 uncultured Acetobacteraceae bacterium | reverse complement strand
ACGCGTTCACCTTCGACCTGTCGGTGCTGTTCTTCACCGCCATCCTGATCGGCGGCCGCGGCGCCGTGCTGGGCCCGCTGCTGGCCACCGCGCTGTTGACCGTGCTGCCGGAGTTCGCGGCGCCGCTGGTGGCCTGGTCCACCTTCCTCTACGCCGCGCTGCTGCTCGGCATCGTGTTGCTGGCGCCCGGTGGCATCGCCGACATCCTGGACCGGGCGAACCGCCGCCCGCTGCACACCGATCGTCACGTGCATCCCCGCGTCGCGCTGCTGCCCAACCTGCTGAGCGGGCGCGGCGGCGAACTGGCGCTGGATGGCGTGGCGCTGAGCTTCGGCGCGGTGAAGGCGATCGACGGGTTGGACCTGACCCTGCACGGCGGCGAGGTGCACGGGCTGATCGGCCCGAACGGCAGCGGCAAGACCACCACTCTCAACGCCATCAGCGGCTTCGCGGCGCCGCAGCGCGGGACGGTGACGGTGGACGGCGCCGCGTTGCCGCCGGGCGCCGCGGTGCTGCGCGCCGCCGCCGGCATCGCGCGCACGTTCCAGACGCCGCGGCTGGCGGGCGAGGCGAGCGTGCTGGACAACGTGCTGCTGGGCGGCAGCGTCGCCGCCCGCGCCGGGTTCACCGCCGCGATGCTGAAGCTGCCCTGGGCGCGGCGGGAGGAGGCGGCGATGGCCACGCGCGCGATGACCGCGTTGCGCGCGGTCGGGCTGGAGCGGTTGGCCGCGGTGCGCGCCGACCGCCTGCAGCACAGCGAGTTGCGCTTCGTCGAGATCGCCCGCGCGCTGATGGCCGACCCGGCGTTCCTGCTGCTGGACGAGCCTGCCGCCGGGCTGTCGGTGGACGAGATCGAACGTCTTGGCGCCCTGGTGCGCGCCGTGGCGGCGACGGGGACCGGGGTGCTGCTGGTGGAGCACCATGCCGATCTGATCTTCGCGGTGTGCGACCGGGTGACGGTGCTGAATTTGGGCCGGGTGCTGGCCGCGGGAACGCCGGCGGAGATCCGCGCCCACCGCGAGGTGGTGGAGGCGTATCTTGGCGGCTGACCCTCTCCCTTTCTTCCCCCTCTCCCGCCTGCGGGAGTGGGTTGGGGTGAGAGGAGCGCCCCCCTCGGCGGTCCCGCCCAGCATCCCCTCACCCAACCCTCTCCCGCAAGCGGGAGAGGGCTTTTGACAGCGCTTTTGGACGTGGAGGGCCTGCACGCCGGGTATGGCAAGGTGGCCGTGCTGCACGGGGTCACTCTCCGCATCGCCCCCGGTGAGATCGTGGCGCTGCTCGGGCCGAACGGGGCGGGGAAGTCCACGCTGCTGCGGGCCATCTCCGGCCTGCTGCCCTCCACGGGGGCGCGGCGGTTCGACGGGCGCGACCTGACCGGCGGTCCTCGCGGGGCGGTGCGGGCCGGGCTGGTGCACGTGATCGAGGGACACCGCGTGTTCACCGGCCTGAGCGTCGCCGACAACCTGCTGCTGGCCGGCTACGACGTGCCGAAGGCGGAGCGGCTGCGGCGGGTGGACGAGGCGCTCGCCAGCTTCCCCGAGATCGCCGCCAAACGGGCCGAGCGCGGCGGCGCGTTGTCGGGTGGGCAGCAGCAGATGCTCGCCGTGGCGCAGGGCCTGGTGCAGCGCCCGCGGCTGATGATGCTGGACGAGCCGTCCGCCGGCCTCTCCCCCGTGTTGGTGGACCGCGTGCTGGCGGTGCTGGCGGTGCTGCGGCAGGGCGGCACGGCGGTGCTGCTGGTGGAGCAACTGATCGACAAGGCGGTGGCGCTGGCCGACCGGGTCTGCGCGCTGGCCCGCGGCCGCGTCGTGCTCGAGGCCGCCGCGTCCGAACCCGGCCTGCATGCGCGGCTGGAGCACGCGTATATGGGAGCCTCCGCATGAAGATCGCGCGCGTCGACACGCATCACATCGGCATCCCCTACGGCTATGACGGGCCGCGCCACGCGGTCGGTGGACAGGACTGGAACACGCTCGACACGCTGCTGGTGCGCATCGAAACGCAAGGCGGCCTGGTTGGCTGGGGCGAGGCGTTCGGCCACGGCGTGATCCCGGCGACCAAGGCGGCGCTGGACACCCTGGTCGCGCCCTGGCTGCTCGGCCGGGACGCGAGCGACATCGGCGGCATCGCGCACGGCCTGGCGCAGGCGATGCACCTGTACGGCCGCAACGGGCCGCTGTCGTACGCGATGGCCGGGGTCGACATCGCGTTGTGGGACATCGCGGGCAAGCGCGCCGGGTTGCCGCTGCACGACCTGCTGGGCGGCGCCCGGCGGCGCGCCCTGCCCGTCTACGCCAGCCTGCTGCGCTACGGCGAGGCGGAGCGCACCGCGCGCAACGCCGCCGCCGCGCGGTCGGAGGGCTACGGCGCCGTCAAGCTGCACGAGGTGGACGTGCCCGCCGTGCTCGCGGCCCGGGAGGCGATCGGGCCCGACACGCTGCTGATGAACGACGTGAACTGCCCCTGGACGGCAGCCGAGGCGCTGGCCCACGAGCGCCTGCTGCGGCCCGCCGCGCTGCATTGGCTGGAGGAGCCGGTGTGGCCGCCGGAGGATGCGGCCGGGCTGGCCCGGGTGCGTCGCGCGGGCACGCCGATCGCCGCCGGGGAAAACGTGGCCAGCCTGCACGGTTTCGCCGATCTGTTCGCCGCGGGCGCGATCGACGTCGCTCAGCCGAGCGTGGCGAAGATCGGGGTCACCGAGTTCCGCCGCGTGGTGAGCCTGGCCGATGCGCATGGCGTGCGCGTCGTGCCGCACTGCGCGTATTTCGGCCCGGGCTATTTAGCCTCGCTGCACTTGGCCGCCACCCTGGCCGAACCGCCGTTGGAACGGCTGTGGCTGCGGCTCGAGGCCAGCCTATTCGAGCACTGGCTGGAGGCGCCGGGCGGGGTTGCGGCAGTCCCCACCGGCCCGGGCCTGGGCTGCGACCCGGATGCCGCCATGCTCGAACGCTACCGCCGCGCGCCAGTGGGAGAAACACGATGAAAGTCACTGCGGTCCGCACCGTCCTCGGCGAGATCACGCTGCCCAGCCCGGCCGTCGGCGGCCTGGGGCCGATCGACACGCTCGGGCTGGTGGCCACGGTGGTCGAGACCGATGCGGGCGTGGTCGGCGAGCACATGCTGATCACCCTGCATGGCCGCCACGTGCGTGTGCTGGACGAGATGGTGCAGAGCCTGGCGTCCCTGGTGGTGGGCCGCGACCCGCTGCACAGCACCGCGGTGTGGGCCGATGGCTGGCGGCAGAACAACTTCGTCGGTCACAAGGGCGTTGCGGTGATGGGCCTGTCGGCGATCGACGGCGCGTTGTGGGACATCCGGGGCAAGGCGGCGGGCCTGAACATCGCCGGACTGATCGGCCAAGCGCGCACCGGCGTCCGCACCTATGCCAGCGGCGGGCTGTGGCTGGACCGTTCGGTCGACGCGCTGCAGGCGGAGGCGGCCGGGTTCGTGGCGGCGGGGTTCCGCGCGGTGAAGATGCGGCTGGCGCCCGGGCCGTTGCCGGCGACCGAGGCGCGGGTGCGCGCGGTGCGGGAGGCGATCGGGCCGGGCATCAAGCTGATGGCGGACGCCAACCAGCAACTGACCGAGGCGGAGGCGATCCGCATGGGCCGCATGCTGGAGGCTTACGACCTGACCTGGTTCGAGGAGCCGCTGCCCGCTTGGGACTTGGCTGGCCTGGCCCGGGTGTCCGCCGCCTTGGATACGCCGATCGCGTCCGGCGAGACGGAGTACGCGCGCTACGGGTTCCGTCAAATGCTGGAGCTGCGGTCGGCTGACGTGCTGATGCCCGATATGCAGCGGGTTGGCGGGGTGACCGAGTTCATTCGCGTGGCGCATTTGGCGGCCGCATTCGACATCCCGGTGTCGTCGCACTTGTTTCCGGAAATGAGCGTTTCGGTGCTGGCGGGGTTGGAGAACGCGACGTGGCTCGAGCACATGCCGTGGCTGGCGCCGTTGTATCGAGAAACGCTTGAGATCCGGGACGGTAAAGCCGTCGTGCCCGACCGCCCTGGCTGGGGGTTCACGCTGGACCTGAAACGCGTCCAGGGGTGACGTCAGAACCCTCTCCCCTTGGGAGAGGTTGGTTGAGGGCCAGCGCAACCGATGCTCGCCGGGCAGCAAGACCCCTCACCCCGACCCTCTCCCGGAGGGCGAGGGAGGAGGACGCCTCAGCCGCCTTGCTTGTCGGTGGTCAGCGGCAGCGGGACCCAGCGTAGGCCATCACTGTTCTGCACCAGCATCAGAACCGTCTTGCGGCCCATCTTGCGGTATTTCTCCACGCGGTCTTGCACGTCCTGCGCGGTCGCGACTGTCTCCTGCTGGACTTCCTGGATCACGTCGCCGGCCTTCAAACCACGCCCGGCGGCCGCCCCGTTGGCCGTGATCTCGGTCACCACGACACCCTTCTGGTCGGCCCCGATCGAGTACTTAGACCGCAGATCGTCCGAGATCGGTGCGATCTTCATCCCGAGGCCGGTGATCGCCATGGTGGGATCCGCCGGGCGCGGCGCCGGCGCGGCAGGCGAGGCGCTCGCCTTCTGAACGTCGTCCGGCAGTTCGGCAATGGCGGCCTGCACCGTCACCTCCTTGCCGTCCCGCCAAACCACGACGGGCACCTGCTTGCCGATCGCCGTCTCGGCCACGATGCGCGGCAGCGTGCGCATCTCCTTCACGTCCTGGCCGTTGAACTTCAGGATAACGTCGCCGCCGTGGATTTGCGCCGCGGCGGCCGGGCCGTTGTCGGTCACGCTGGCGACCATCGCGCCGTGCGCCGGGTGCAGGTTCAGCCCGTCGGCGATATCGGGCGTGACCTGCTGGATCTGCACGCCCAGCCAGCCGCGCTTTGCGTGGCCGAAGTTGCGCAGCTGGTCCACGACCTGCTTGGCCATGTTGGACGGGATCGAGAAACCGATGCCGATCGATCCGCCGGACGGCGAGTAGATGGCCGTGTTGATGCCGATGACCTGTCCATCCATGTTGAACAGCGGACCACCGGAGTTGCCGCGGTTGATCGCGGCGTCGGTCTGGATGAAATCGTCGTATGGCCCCTGCCGGATGTCGCGCCCGCGGGCGCTGACGATGCCGGCGGTGACGGAGCCGCCTAGGCCGAACGGGTTGCCGATCGCCAGCACCCAGTCGCCCACCCGGGCGCCGTCGCTGTCGGCGAACGGCACGGCCGGAAGCGGCTTGTCGCTCTCGACCTTCAGCAACGCCACGTCGGTGCGGTCGTCGTGGCCGATCAGCTTGGCCTTGAATGACGTTCCGTCGGCAAGCGTGACGGTGATCTCGTCGGCGCCCTCGATGACATGGTTGTTGGTGACGATGTAGCCGGCCGGATCGATGATGAAGCCGGAGCCGAGCGCCACGCCGCGGCGGGTGGACTCGCCGCCGCCATCACCGCCGCCGCCCCCGTTGTCGCCGCGGTTGGCGCCGCCGCCATTTCCACCGGGGGCGCCGTGGCGCTCCATGAAGTCATGGAAGAATTGCTCGAACGGCGAGCCCTGCGGGAATTGCGGCTGATCACCGCCGCTCGGGCGGTCGGCGCGCGCCTGCACGGCTTGCTGCGACGAAATGTTGACGACGGCCGGCGCCAGGCTGGCCGCAAGGTCGGCGAAGCCGTCCGGCGCGCCGCGCGCCTGGGCGGGGGCCGTGATGGCGAGCGGCGCGAGCAGCGCGGCGGCGGGAAGCAGCGGCGTCAGCGCGGTGGCCAGCGCCGCGGCGCGCAAGGAGAGCAAGCGCATGATGTCTGGACCTCGTGAACGAATGACGATGATGCTCACGCGAGCGATTGCGCGACAAGGTTGCAGGTGGGTGCGCTCGCGCAGATGGGAACTGCTCGTTATGGCGCCACCGCGGGGGCCTCGTGCAGCAGCTTGAAAAAGTCGTCGTCGGTCGACAGCACCATGCGGGACTGCCCGCCGGCAAGCCCCTCGCGATAGGCCTGCAGGGTGCGCCAGACCGTGAAGAACTGCGGGTCCTTGCCGAACGCGGCGGCATAGGTGGCGATCGCCGTCGCCTCGCCCTCGCCGCGCAGCTTGTCGGCGGTCGCGCGGGCGGTGGCCAGCAGCACGCTGCGGTCGCGGTCGGCATCGGCCTTGATCTTGGCCGACGCCTCGGCGCCCTCGGCGCGCGCCTGGCTCGCCACCCGCTGCCGCTCGGACTTCATTCGCGCCAGGATGGCCTGCGTATTGCCCTCGGGCAGGTCGGCGCGGCGGATGCGGACGTCCTCGATGGCCACGCCGAAGCCGTGCATCTCATTGTTCACCTGGTCGCGGATCAGCCCCATGATGTGGCCGCGGTCGGCGGACAGCACGTCCAGCAACGTCTCGTTGCCCAGCACGCGGCGCAGCGCGGAGGTGACGACGGAGTTCAGCCGGGCGCGGATCGCGTCCTCCTGGGCGCCGACGGCCTGGTAGTACTGCAGCGGGTCGGTGATGTGGAAACGGGTGAAGCTGTCCACGATCAACCGCCTTTGGTCGCTGAGGATGACCTCCTCGCCCGGCGTGGAATAGTCCAGCAAGCGACGGTCGAAGTTTATCACCGTCTGGATAAACGGCACCTTAACGTGCAGGCCGGGGTCGGTGATCACGCGGATCGGCTGGCCGAACTGGGTGATCAGCACCTGCTCGGTCTGCGCCACGGTGAACAGCGAGGACGTGGCGGCGACCAGCACGATCAGGACGGCCACGACCACGCCGATAGCGGAGTTGCGCATCATTGGGCGGGCCTCGGCGCGGGTGTCGCAGCAGGTGGAAGGGTGGCCGGACCGTCGCCCAGGTTGAGCAGCGGCAGCGGCCCCTTGGCGCCCGGGTCGAGCACGGTGGTCGGCGTATGCGACACGATCGCCTGCATCGTCTCGATGTAGATGCGGCGCAGCGTCACGTCCTTGGCGGCCTGGTAGGCGGCGTAGACGCTGGCGAAGCGCTGCCCCTGGCCTGTCGCTTCCACGATGCTGGACTGCTTGGCGCCCTCCGCCTGGGCGGTGATCGCCGCCGAGTCGCCACGAGCGCGGGGCAGGATGTCGTTGCGGTAGCTCTCCGCCTGGTTGCGCGCCGTCTCGGCATCGGTGTTGGCGCGCTGCACGTCGCGGAAGCTCTCGATCACGTCTGCGGGCGGGTCCACCTTCTGCAACTGCACCTGGGTGATCTCCACGCCGGACTTGTACTGGTCCAGGATCGCCTGCATGCCGGCCTTCACGTCCGTCTCGATGCGTGCGCGCGCCTCGGTCAGGGCGGGTTGGATGGGGGTGTGGCCGATCACCTCGCGCATCACGCTCTCCGCCACCTGCTTGACGGTCTCGTCCGGGTGCCGCGTGTTGAACAGGTAGTCGCCGGCGTCGCGCACCTTCCAGAACACGGCGAAATCGATGTCGATGATGTTCTCGTCGCCAGTCAGCATCAAGCTTTCCGCCGGCACGCTCTGCAGCGCCTCGCGCGGGCCGCTGTCGACCACCTCGCCGCGCGACGTCATGCGCAGCAGTTGGCGGTCGGCGGTGGGGGTGAAGCCGACCTCGACGCGGTTGATGCGGGTGACGGACGGGGTGAGCGCCGCCTCGACCGGCCAGGGGATGTGGTAGTTCAGCCCCGGCAGCGCGGTGCGGTTGAACGCGCCGAAGCGAAGCACCACGCCCTGCTCGTCCGGCTGCACGCGGTAGAACCCGGTGGCGAGCCAGATGGCGACGACTAGCAGCGCCAGCAACACCACGCTGCGGCCGCCGGCGCGCGGCATCTTTGGGCGGAAGCCGCCGCCACCGCCGCCACCGCCGAACACGCCGCGCAGGCTGGCGTTGGCGCGGGCGATGATCTGGTCAAGGTCCGGCAACGGGCCATTGCCGCCGCCCGGACGCGAGCCGGACCCCCACGGGCCGCGGTCTTCCGGAGGACGGCGACCGCCGTCGCCGGGCCGGCGGCCGCCGGGCGGACCCCACGGCCCGGGGGTCGGGTCGTTGCCGCCATTGTTCGACGCCATCAGAGCTCCTAACCCGACCGGTTTGCGGCGTTGGCATCGTCGCGGGCGTGGGCCATATCCCACGATGCGGCCGCCGACCACTACGGAAGCCTGCATAATGACCGCGACCCGGGGGTTTTCAAGCGCATGGCCGAAACCGATGCCACATCGACGCTGCAGGCTGCGTTGCGGACCGTCAACGATCCGGTAAGCGGGCGTGACATCGTGTCCGCCGGGCTGGTGGACAGTTTGACGGCGCGCAACGGCTTGGTCCACCTGGCGTTGCGGGCCGATCGCGCCACGGTGGGCGCGATGGAGGGCGTGCGGGCGAAGGCGGAAGCGCTGCTCGCGCGCCAACCCGGCGTGCTGAACGTGACCGCCGTGCTGACCTCGCACCGCCCGGCCCCCCCTGCCCAAGCTGCGGCTCCGGCCCCGGTCCCGGCGGGCGCCTTGCTGCCGGGGGTGCGGCACGTGATCGCCGTGGCCTCGGGCAAAGGCGGGGTCGGGAAGTCCACCACCGCGGTCAACCTGGCGGTGGCGCTGGCCCGCGCCGGCCACCGGGTCGGGCTGCTGGACGCCGACATCTACGGCCCCAGCCTGCCGCAGATGCTGGGCATGCGCGGCCGCCCGGCCATGCAGGGCGAGCGCATGCTGCCGGTCGATGCGTGGGGCATCCGCGCGATGTCGATCGGGCTGCTGGTGGACCAGGACACGGCGATGATGTGGCGCGGCCCGATGGTGATGGGCGCGCTGCAGCAGCTGCTGGGCCAGGTGGAGTGGGGGGAGCTGGACGTGATGGTGCTCGACATGCCGCCCGGCACCGGCGACGCCCAACTGACCATCGCGCAGAAGCTGAAGCTGGCCGGCGCCGTCATCGTCTCCACCCCGCAGGACGTGGCGCTGGCCGATGCGCGGCGCGGCGTGCGCATGTTCGAGAAAACGCAGGTGCCGGTGCTGGGCCTGGTGGAGAACATGAGCTTCTTCTGCTGCCCAGCCTGCGGTCATCGTGCGGAGCTGTTCGGCCACGGCGGCGCGCGACGCGAAGCCGACCGGCTAGGCGTCGAGTTCCTGGGCGAGATCCCGCTGCTGTTGGACATCCGCGAGAGCGGCGACGCGGGGACGCCGATCGCGGCCTCGGCGCCTGCCAGCGTTGCCGGGCAGGCCTATGCGGCGTTGGCCTCACGGGTGTGGGGCAAGCTGGGCGCGCCGGTGGCGGCGGGGCCGCGGATCGTGATGGACTGAAGCTTGGCCGGGTCGGGTCGGGCCTGGCTGCACCATGTGGCCCAAACCAACCACCGTCATCACGAGCCGCCGCTTGGCGGTGCGGCGATCCAGGGCGGCTCGTGCGGTGCTGGCCGCTGGCTTGCCGCGTCGAAAAGGCTCCTCGCAATGACGATGTTGGCGCGGCGAGAGGTCGCCGGGCCTGCGCGTGATCGCCTTGTGGACGAGAGCTCCGGCAGGCGCTGGCGACCTGAGCTGGGCAGCGACCGGGTTAGGACAAGTCGGCGCCAGCGCCGCGCAAGGGAGGCGCCTTGAGGCTCTCGCCCGGCACGATCGCCCCGTCGAACGATGCCTCGATAGCGTCGGCTAAAGCCTCGACCTGGGCAGCCGTGAACACCGCCGAGCTGGCAAGGGCGCTGGTGAACTTCGCACGGGTGAAGACGGCCATCGAATGATCCTGCCATGAGTTGGGGCTGCTGCTGACGTCCTCCGATCAAGGAGAATGCCTGGAAGGCGCCTACCGGCACAGCGACGCGCACAGGCTTTCACGCGCCTTCCACCCTCCCTGAGGGACGCACTAAAGCCGCCACGCCCTCAATAGTTAGTTCATTCCGCCTCGTGATGGCGGCTGCGTCGCCTGGCCTAGACGTCCTGTCAGGCCTGATTCAACTCGATCAGGCCGCCACGGATGGCCCGCCCGCGTTCGATCCGGTGCTCGATATAGCCGGCGTCGCCCCAGCGCACCGCGCGGGCCATCGCCTGGGCGTCCTCGGTGAAGCGGGCCAGCATCTCCAGCAACGCCTCGCGGTTGTTCAGGAACACGTCGCGCCACATCACCGGGTCGGAGGCGGCCAGGCGGGTGAAATCGCGGAAACCGGACGCGGCGAAGCGCATCACCTGCTGTCGGCTCTCGTCGGCCAAATCGTCGGCGGTGCCGCAGATGGTGAACGCGATCAGATGCGGCAGGTGGCTGACGATCGCCACCACGCGGTCGTGGTGGCCCGGCTGCATGGTCTCGATCTCGGCGCCCAGGCCGCGCCAAAGCGCCGTCACCCGGGCCAGCGCGTCCGGGTCGGTGTCCGGCAGCGGGGTCAGCAGGCACCAGCGGCCCTCGAACAGGGTGGCGAAACCAGCGTCCGGGCCGGAGAACTCGGTCCCCGCCATCGGGTGCGCCGGGACCAGGCGGGCGCCGGGCGGCAAGCCGGCCTGCAGGTCGCGGATCACCGATTGCTTGGTGGAACCCGTGTCCGTCACCACCGTCCCGGGCGCGAGATGCGGCGCGAGCGCGATCGCCAGCGCGGCGAAGCTGCCGACGGGGGCGCACAGCATCACGCAATCCGCCCCGGCGACGGCGCGGGCCAAATCCGCTTCGACAGCGTCAACGATCCCGAGTTCGCTCACGCGCGCCAGCACCGCCGGATCGCTGTCGGTGGCGACGACGGCGCCGACCAGGCCCGGACGCGCGCGCAGGGCCCGGGCAACGGAGCTGCCGATCAGTCCCAGGCCAACGAGGACGAGACGCTCGAATAGAACCTCAGGCATGAACCGGCTGGGCGGCGAGCGCCTCGGCGACCAGATCGCACTCCTCCGCCGTCCCGATGGTGATGCGCAGGCATTGCGGCAGCGCGTAGGAGCGCATGGCGCGGACCAGGATGCCGCGAAGACGCAGCGCGGCATCGGCGGCGGCGGCGGCGGCCGGCGTTCCGAAGTCGGCCAACACGAAGTTGCCCTCGCTCGGCCAGACGCGGATGCCGGCGGCCTCCAGCGCGGCGGACAGCCGGGCGCGCTGGGTCGCGTTGTGGGCGCGGCCGACCTCGACCCAGTGCTCCTCCGCCAGCGCCGCGACGCCGGCCTCCTGCGCCGGCAGCGTCACGTTGAACGGCGGGCGCACCCGGTTCATCACGTCGATCACGTTCGGCGGGCCGTAGCACCAGCCGAGCCGCAGTCCGCCCAGCCCGAACATCTTGCTGAACGTGCGCGTCATCACCGTGTTGTCGCCGGCGTCCACCAGCGCCACGCCCGGGTCGTAGTCCGGCCGCACGACGTATTCGGCGTAGGCGGCGTCGATCACCAGCAGCACGTCCGGCGGCAGGCCGGCGCGCAGCCGCTCCATCTCCGATTGGGACAGCAGGCTGCCCGTCGGGTTGTTGGGGTTTGCGATCAGCACCATGCGCGTCGCCGGCGACACGGCGGCCAGCAGCGCGTCCACGTCGGTGGTCATCGCCCGCTCGGGCGCCTTGATGACGCGGGCGCCGACGCCGGTCCCGACGACCTCGTACATCAGGAAGCCGTGGGCGCTCATCACCAGCTCCGTCCCCGGGCCGGCGTACGCGTGGATCAGCAGCGACAGCAGCTCGTCCGACCCGTTGCCGCAAACGATGCGCGCCGGGTCGAGGCCGAAGCGGGCGCCGAGGGCGTGGCGCAGGGCCTCGCTGCCCGGGTCCGGGTAGCGGTTGGCCGCGGCGGCGGCGCGCGCGATCGCGGTGACGGCGCCCGGCGGCGGGCCGAACGCGCCCTCGTTGGACGACAGCTTGATCACCCGGTTGACGCCGGGCAGCTGGGCCTCGCCGCCGACGTAGGGGTCGATGGTCAGGACGGCGGGGTTGGGTTTCGGCGCGGTCATGAGGCGGCTCCTTCCGCACGCGAAGATAACGGGCGCGACGAACTTGGGTGTGAAGCGGGCATCGCGTGTGGGCTCGAAGCGATGGCGCCCGCCCCGATCGGGATGGCGTAGGCGCCCAGCACGATCGGCGGGCGCAGGATGGCGGCCAGGCTCGCCAGCCTCGGGTCGCCATCCGCCACGAAGCCGTCGACGTCCACCAGCACCCGCGCGCCGCCGCCATCGCGCCGCATCACCGTGGCGCCGGCCTCGAACCCGGCGGCGGCCAGGCCCTGCGCCAGGCGGTCGCGGCTCTGTTCGGGCGGCACTTCCAGTCCCAGCAGCGAGCGGTCGGCGCCGCTCGGGTCGGGCGGCACGGCGGACACCAGCAAGGCCTGCACGTTGGGGGCGCCCTCGGGCCGCGGCGCCCAGAACGGCAGCCGCGCGGTGACGTGGATGCGCGGGTCGTCCTTGTGCAGCAGCGCGGTCCACCAGGCGTCGGACGGGCTCTCCCCTTCGGTCGGCAGCGGCAGCAGCGCGGCAGTGGCGACGCCGGTGCTGAGCTGCCCGATCGCCTGCGCCGGGGTGCGGTAGACCCGCAAGGTGGCGAGCGCGCCGAACTGCTCCCGCGCGGCGGCGGTGTAGCTGCCGGCCGGGTCGGGGTCGCATACGGCGACGGCGTACGGCGCCTGCAGCGCGGTCATCCCGTTGAACAGCTGGCGCCACAGCAACACCAGCGCGCTGCGCGGGAAGGCGCCCGCGTGTCGCGCCAGCAGGCGGCGCAGGATCGCTGCCTCCCGCCCCGGGCGCAGTTTCACCCGCCCCTTCGACGCCAGGCCGCCGATGCGCTCCACGACCGCCGCGCGACGCATCACCAGGTCGTGCATGGCGTCGTCCAACCCGTCGAGCTCGCGCCGCAGGGCTGCGAGGTCGGGCGGAACGCCGGTTTGCGGGAGGCTGGACATAGGAATGGCATAAACCCCGCCGTTCCTCCGGGCAAACCTCGGAGCACCCGGCGCAGCACAGGGTGTTGCCGCTGTGTCGCAGGAGCGGCATACATTTGGGCGTGGACCACCCGCAGCCGCCTTACTCGCACCAGCATGCGCGCTTTGCCGCGCCCTTTGCGTTGGACTGCGGGCAGTCGCTGCCCGGGGTCGACGTCGCCTACAACACGTATGGCGCGCTGAACCCGGCGCGCAGCAACGCCGTCCTTGTTTGCCACGCGTTGACCGGGGACCAATACGCCGCCGGCCAGCATCCGCTGACCGGGCGGGCAGGATGGTGGCAGCCCGTGGTCGGCCCTGGGCGGCCGATCGACACCGACCAATATTTCGTCATCTGCGCCAATGTGCTGGGCTCGTGCATCGGTTCCACCGGGCCACGGACCGTCAACGAGGCGACCGGCGAACCCTGGGGGACCGATTTCCCTCCCGTGACCATCCGCGACATGGTGCGCGCGCAGAAGCTGCTGGTGGAGCATCTCGGCATCGCCCGGCTGTTCGCGGTGGTCGGCGGCTCGATGGGCGGGATGCAGGCGCTGGAGTGGGCCGCGACCTTCCCCGAGGCGGTGTTCGCCTGCGTGCCGATCGCCAGCGCGCCGTACCACTCGGCGCAGAATATCGCGTTCCACGAGGTCGGGCGGCAGGCGATCTTCGCCGACCCGGACTGGGTGGGCGGACGCTACTGGGAGGATGGCCGGGTGCCGGCGCGGGGCCTGGCGGTGGCGCGGATGGCGGCGCACATCACCTACCTGTCGGAGCAGGCGCTGACCCGCAAGTTCGGGCGCCGGTTGCAATCGGGCGCGGAAGGCGCGCTGAGCCTGTTCGGCGACATGTTCGAGGTGGAGAGCTACCTGCGCCACCAGGGCAGCAGCTTCGTGCAGCGGTTCGACGCCAACTCGTACCTCACCATCACCCGCGCGATGGATTACTTCGACCTGGCGGCGGAGCACGACGGCGACCTGGCCGCGGCGTTCCGCGGCACTCGGACGCGGTTCTGCGTGGTGTCGTTCACCTCGGACTGGCTGTTCCCGACCGCGCAGTCCCGCGGCATCGCCCGCGCGCTGATCCGGGCGGCGGCCAACGTCAGCTTCGTCGAGATCGCGACCGACAAGGGCCACGACGCCTTCCTGCTGGACGAGC
This sequence comes from uncultured Acetobacteraceae bacterium, assembly GCA_964242925.1. Classification (GTDB taxonomy): domain Bacteria; phylum Pseudomonadota; class Alphaproteobacteria; order Acetobacterales; family Acetobacteraceae; genus LMUY01. Next base: position 73,803 of record CAXTBW010000002.1, on the reverse strand, counting down.
CCGACTTCCACCGGACGCTGAACGGCTTCCTGCGCGGCTGCGCGGAGCACGCCGGGCTGTGAGACCCGCTCGCCGCCTCTCTGAAAAGCCCTCTCCAACCTGCGGGAGAGGGTTGGGTGAGGAGACGTGCCGCACCTCCCCTCACCCCGACCCTCTCCCGCAAGCGGGAGAGGGAGTAGGCAAGTGAAACCGCCCGTGCAGTTCGTCGCCAAGAACATGCGGCTCGACCTGCGCCTCATGAGCGAGATGATCACCCCCGGCAGCCGCGTGTTGGACATCGGCAGCGGCGACGGCAGCCTGATCGAGCACCTGTTCCGCACCCGCGGCTGCGATGCGCGCGGGATGGAGCTGGACATGGCCGCCGTCACCCACGCCGTCAGCCACGGCCTGCCGGTGATGCAGGGCGACGCCGACAGCGACCTCGAGCACTACCCGGACGGCGCGTTCGACTACGTGGTGCTGTCGCGCACGCTGCAGGCGGTGGAGCGCCCGCGCGAGGTGCTGCGCCAGATGCTGCGGATCGGCACCCGGGCGCTAGTCAGCTTCCCGAACTTCGGCCACTGGCTGGTGCGATGGCAACTGCTGACCGGCGGGCGCATGCCAATGACCGCGACGTGGGACCGGCCGTGGCACGAGACGCCGAACATCCACCCCTGCACGGTGCGCGATTTTTTCGAGCTATGCGCCGGCGAGGGCTACGCGGTGGAGCGCTGGCTGGCGGTGGACGACGCCGGCCGGCGCGCGCCGTGGAAGCGTTTTCCGCAGTTGGCAAATCTGTTTGGCGAGCAGGCATTGTTCCTGCTGAGACGCGCCGAGGTGTAATCATGTCGGACAACGAGGCCGCCTTCCTCCACGCCGTCATGCAGGATCGCTGGCTGTCGATGTCGACGCTGGCGCTCGGCGTAGCGGACATGGGTCCGCAGGGCCTCGCCGTGCTGGGCCGCCCGGTCGGGCCCGGGGCGCATGTGAATCTCGAGGGCGACCGGCTGAACGTGGTGCGCGACGGCTGGCGGTTGGAGGCGTTCGTGCGCTACCGGCCGCTGGTCTACTACGCCGCGTTCGGCGCCGGCAGCGTGTTCGATTGCCTCCGCATCGCCATCGAGTCGCTGTTCGAGTTCGGCGGCTACGACGGCGACGTGCTGGTGCTGACCGACGCGGCGCACCTCTCCTGGCCCGACTGCCTGCCCGAGGCGGTGCGGCCCCGCGTGCGCATGCACCAGGCCGATGCGTCGGACATGCTGGACTGGACCCTGGCCCGCTACGGCGCCGCCGCCCTGCCCGCCCTCGCCCGGCATCGCCCATTCCTTTATCTGGACGTCGACATGGTGTGCGATGCGCCCATCGATCCGCTATTGCGCGTGCTGGCCCTGTCGCCGCTGGTGCACGCGCCGGGCGAGAATGCAGTGACGCGGCCGGAAAACTGGTATTGCGCATCGCTGCTGATCGAGGACGGCATCAGCGTGCCGCCGGAGCGGCAGGGATTCTCCACCGGCGCGCTCGGCTTCGCGGACCAGGGGGTCGCGCGCACGCTGTTCAGCCTGGTGCCGCAGCTGGCGCGCAACCATGCGGCGCGTTCGGGCAAGCGAGACGCATTCGACTGCTACGACCAGCCGTTCGCCAACTACGCCGCGATCAAGCTCGGCGGCGTCGAGACCGCGTTGTTCGGCCGCCATCTCGACAACCGTTATTACTGGCTGGAGCGGCCGCCCGAGCGGCGTGGCCTGGCGCACTTCACCGGCGGCGCCGTCGCGGCCGGCGCCAAGCTTCGCGCGATGTCCGCCTACGTCGACGCGCTGCGCAGCGTCACGCATCCTCCCGGCCCGGACGCGACCGCCCGCGCTTGACGTCGGCGCGCACGCCCTTGTCCTCCAGGCGGCGGCGCCTGCTGCCCAGCGTCGGGCGGGTTTTCACCCGGTGCACGGGCGCCACCAGCGCCGCCCGGATCAGCTCGGCCAGGCGTTCGCGGGCGTCGGCGCGGTTGCGTTCCTGCGTGCGGAACCGGCTGGCGGCGATCATCAGCACGCCTTCCGCCGTCATGCGCCGCCCGGCCAGCGTGGCCAGCCGCGCCAACACCGGCGGGCTCAGCGCCGGGCAGCGCGCGGCGTCGAACCACAGCTGCACGGCGGTGGCCACCTTGTTGACGTTCTGTCCGCCTGGCCCGGCGGCCGCGATGAAGCGCTCCTCCAACTCCGACTCGGCGATGCGGATGCGGGGCGTGACGACCAGGTAGTCCATGGCCCGATCATGGCACGAACCGCGCCGGGTCGGGCGGTTCGCGCCATCTGCCCCGGGATCAGGATCGCGGAGCCGACGCAAACGGACAGCCCGCTCGGATCGACGGAGCGAAACGCTTCGCCTCGACCGCGACCATTGCAATGCCGCAGCTGAACAGGCCCGGGCGGCTCCACGCACCCGAGCCGGCATCACCGCCCCGGGGGCAGGCGCATTGGCGACCATCTCATGCGCGACCCGCACCACCATGTGCGCCGTCGGGTCCGGGCAGCGGCCCACGAC
>CAXTBW010000002.1:47735-71189 GCA_964242925.1 uncultured Acetobacteraceae bacterium | reverse complement strand
CATGCGCGACCCGCACCACCATGTGCGCCGTCGGGTCCGGGCAGCGGCCCACGACGTCGACGGTCACCCCCACCGTCTGCTTCAGGTCCGCCAGCAGCGCGACCGTCGCGTCCGCCATCGAGCGCAGCCGCGCATCCAACGGCGCCGGCGCCATGGTGAGGCCAACACCGCGTCGAACGCGCGGGCGCTCAACCGGATGCGCCGCTTCAGATCCTCGGCCAGCGCGTCGCCTTCCGGGGTGGCGCGCAACTGCGTCTGGGAGGTCGGGCAGGACTTCGTGACAGGCGCCAGCGGCTTCGAAGAGGGGGCGAGCGGGCGCGGCGTGGCGACATACATCCGCCGAGCCGGTGGGGAGCTGGCTGCGACCGGTTGCAACTCGGCGGCGTTACGGGCGGCGGCGCGCCGGCGGAGTTTGGCCCGGCCCGCGGCGACCGGAGCGGGGGCGGTCAAGGCGTCCCCGGCGGGGCCGCGGATCGGGCGGGATCGCCGCGCACGCCCTCAGGGGGCGGTGGGCCTGGCGGCGGCGGGCCGGGTGGTCGGCGGTAAGCGGGAGATGGAGTCGGGCGGACCCCTTTCGAACATCGTCGTGCCCAAGCTTCACAACGCTTCAGCACCGCCATTGCGAGAAGCGTTTGGCGACGCGGCAATCCAGCCGGCAGCACCGCACTCGCCGGCCTGGACCGCCGAGCCGCCAAGCACCGGCTCGCAACGACGGGTGAGCCAAGGGGCGGCTCGCGAGACCGGATGGTCGTCTTAGGCTGTTGGCATTACCCGTCGGGTTGCGCCAGGAAGTCGGTCACGGCTGCATTGAACGCGGCCGGTTGTTCGGCGTGCAGCCAGTGGCCGGCGTTCGGGATGGCGGTGAAACGCGCGGTGGGAAACAGCGCCAGGATCGCCGGGTGGTGTTCCGGCAGCACGTAGTCGGACTGCGCGCCGGTGACGAACAACGCCGGGCCGTCGTAGCGCGCGTCCATGGCGGCCCACGTCTCGACGCGGGCCAGGCTCGCCGCGATGTGCTTCAGGCCGATGCGCCAGCCCTCGCCCGGGCGGAAATTATGCAGCAGAAAGCCGCGCACCGCCGCCTCGGGCGCCTCCGGCGCGAGCGCGGCGTCCGCCTGGGCACGGCTCAGGCCCGGTTCGAGCGCCAGCATCGCCCGGGCGTAGGCGCCGAAATGCGAGGGATACGGCACGGGCGCAATGTCCGCGACCACAAGCCGGGTCACCCGCGCCGGGTCGGATAGCGCAAGGCGCATCGCGGTCTTGCCGCCCATCGAATGACCGACCAACGCAGCACGCGGCAGCCCGGCCGCGTCCATGGTCTCGGCGACGTCGGCAGCCAAAGTGGGATAATCGACGACCGGGTCGTGGCCGCTCTCGCCGTGGTTGCGCTGATCCATCGACAGCACGCGATGCCCGGCGGCGGCCAGCGCGCGCGCCACGCCGCCCAGGTTGCGGGCCGAGCCGAACAGGCCGTGCAGCAGGACGACGGGGGAGCCTTCTCCCGCGTCGCGATAGGCCAACCGCATGGTCAGATCGTCAGCATGATCTTGCCGATATGCTCGCTGCTCTCCATCAGCCGGTGCGCCGCCGCCGCCTCCGCCAGCGGGAACACCTGGTGGATCACCGGCGCTACGCTGCCGTCCTCGAGCTTCGGCCACACCTCCCGCAGCAGTGATTGCGCGATGGCGCCCTTCTGCGCCGACGTGCGCGGCCGCATGGTCGACCCGGTGATCCTCAGCCGCCGCAGCATGACGCTCATCAGGTCGAACTGCTCGACTTTCGAGCCGCTTAGGAAGGCGATGATGACCAAGCGGCCGTCCATCTTGAGGCAGCGCAGGTTCTGCTGGGCGTACGGGCCGCCGACCATGTCCAGCACCACGTCCACCATCGCGCCATTGGTGAACTGCTTGATCGAGGCGGCAAAGTCCGCCTCCTTGTAGTTGATCGCGGCATCGGCGCCGAGCTTCACGCAGGCTTCGCACTTCGCGGCCGAGCCGGCGGTGGCGTATACCTTAGCGCCGAACGCGTGGGCGAGCTGGATGGCCGTGGTGCCGATGCCGCTGCTGCCGCCATGCACCAGGGCCGTCTCGCCGGCGCGCAGGCCGCCCATGTCGAACAGATTGGCCCAGACGGTAAAGAAGTTCTCCGGCAGCGCGCCGGCGCGCACGGCGTCGTAACCGCGCGGCCAGGGCAGGCACTGGGTGGCGGGGACGACGCAGTACTCCGCGTAGCCGCCGCCATTCGCCAGGCCGCACACCTTCTCGCCGACGGGAATACCCACGCCCGCGCCCACGGCGGCAACCTCGCCCGCGACCTCCAGGCCGAGATGCGGGCTGGCGCCAGGCGGCGGGGGGTAGGCGCCCTTGCGTTGCTGCACGTCCGGTCGATTGACGCCCGCGGCGGCGACGCGGATCAGCACCTCGCCCTCGCGCGGCTGCGGCAGGGCGCCTTCTGAAAGCTGCATCGACTCGGGCCCGCCGGGGGTCGGCACCTCGATGAAGCGCATGGTGTCGGGCAAGGTCATGGAGGCGCTCCGCGGTGGACGCGCGTTTTTCCGCGGCTTCCGCCTGCCGCGTCAAGCGGGGCCGGCCAGTTGCTCCGTCGCCCACCACAGACGCCGCACCAGCCCCGTGTCCAGCGCCTGGCGGTTCGGCCGCGCCACCTTGCGCTTCTTCCAATACAGCCCGGTCTGCCCGGCCAGCTGCGGCGACAACGCCAGGTGCAGCGGCGTGTCCGCTCCCTGTTCCGCCGTCAGCAGAAACGGGCGGATCACTCGCCAGCCGAGCCCGATCGGTCCGCCCACGTCGCCGAACCGGGTCGCCACCACCCCGGGATGCGCCACGTTGACCGTGACCCCCGTCCCTTCCATCCGTTGGGCGCGCTCGAACGTCGCCATCATCAACGCCAGCTTGGAACGGCCATAGGCGCGCATTGGGTTCCAGTTCTCCGCGCACTCCAGGTCGTCCACGTCGATGCTGGCCCGGTCCGACGCGGTCGATCCGACATTGATCACCCGGGCCGGCGCGCCCGCGACCAGCGCCGGCTCAAGCGCGTTCGTCAGCGCGAACGGCGCAAGATGATTCACCGCGATGATGCGCTCGTGGCCCTCCGCCGTTTCCTCCCGCTTCGCCGTGATCAGCCCGGCGTTGTTCACCAGCACGTCGATGCGTGGATGGGCGCCGGCGATCGCCAGGCCGGCGCGCCGCGCCTCCGCCAGGAGCGATAGATCGGCCAGCACCAACTCGGTCGAGGCGCCGGGCGCGCGGCCGGCAATCCAGGCCTGGGTCGCCGCGCCGCGCTGCGCGTCGCGCGCGACGAGCACGACGTGGTAGCCGGCGCGGGCCAGGCCGAACGCCACCCACTCGCCGAGGCCGGACGTGGCGCCGGTCACAATCGCGATCTTCTGGTCGGCCATGGGCGCGTGCTCCGCAACGGTCCGTCATCGTGCCGAACCGCCGCATGTCGTATAATTAACTAGTATCCCTCAAGTAGCGGATTGATGTGCGGCGCGCATGGTTCCAATAAGGTGCGCCCGCCCGGTCCTCGCCGGGCTGTGGGCGTTTGCTGAAGGGAGCGGGCGAGCCCCGATGTCCTCGCGTCCCGCGGCGCCCGGGTCCGCCACCATTCCGCCGTCCAAGTTGGGCGAGAGCCGTTACACGCGCGCTCGCCGGGCCGCGAGCGCCGCGGTGCTGCATGCGCCGCAGAGCCTGCGCGCGCTGGTTCGCGCCGACGAGATCTGGCTGGTGCTGCTGGCTGCCGTGGTGGGCGTCGCATCCGGCCTGAGCGTGCACCTGATGACAGTCGTGACGCAGCGCGCGCACGAATACCTCTTCCGCCTGCAAGCCGGCGAGCGGCTGTCCGGCACGGTCGGGCTGGACCAGCTTCGCACCATCGCCACGCCGACGCTGGGCGGGCTGGCGGTCGGCCTGGTCGGCTGGGGCATCGCGCGCTGGTGGAACCGGCGGACCGTGGACCCGATCGAGGCGAACGCGCTGCATGGCGGGCGCATGTCGCTGTCGGACAGCCTGATCGTGACGGCGCAGACCGTGCTGTCGAACTCAGTCGGCGCCTCGGTCGGGCTGGAGGCGGGCTATACGCAGATCAGCTCGGCGCTGGCCTCCCGGCTCGGCAAGTCGTTCCGGGTGCGGCGCAACGACCTGCGCCTGCTGGTCGGCTGCGGCGCGGCGGGGGCGATCGCGGCGGCGTTCCAGGCGCCGCTGACCGGGTCGTTCTACGCGTTCGAACTGGTCATCGGCACCTACTCGCTGGCGACGCTGGCGCCGGTGGTGGTGTCGGCGATCGGCGCGGTGTTCGTCACCCGGATGCTCAACACGGATACCGCCGGGTTCGACATCCGCGTTCCGTCGGCGCTGGAGCCGGTGGACTATCTGCCCGTGCTGGCGCTGGGAGTGGCGTGCGCGCTGGGTGGTATCGCGATCATGCGCGGCGTCACCTTGGTCGAGTCATGGTTTCGCCGCAGCGGCGTGCCGGCCTGGCTGCGGCCGGTGCTGGGCGGCGCGGTGGTGGGCGGGCTGGCGTTGTGGTCGCCGCAGGTGCTGTCGTCGGGGCACGAGGCGCTTCGGTTGGGGATCGACTCGCCGTACTCCGCTAGCCACATCGCCTTGCTGATCGTGGCCAAGTCGGTGGCCTCGGCGGTGTCGATCGGCTCCGGTTTCCGCGGCGGGCTGTTCTTCGCCTCGCTGTTCCTGGGAGCGCTGGGGGGCAAGCTGTTCGCCGCCGGGCTGTCGGCGGTGGCGCCGACGCAGGCGCTGCCCGCGGTCGTATGCGCGCTGGTGGGCATGAGCTCGCTGGCCGTGGCGGTGGTGGGCGGACCGCTGACGATGGCGTTCCTGGCGCTGGAGAGCACGGGCAGCCTGCCGATGACCGTGGCGGTGCTTGCGGCCTCGGTGGTGTCGGCGCTGACGGTGCGGCGAACGTTCGGATACTCGTTCGCCACCTGGCGCTTCCATCTGCGCGGCGAGGCGATCCGCTCGGCGGTGGACGTTGGCTGGGTGCGCAACCTCACCGTGGGCCGGATGATGCGCAAGGACATCCGCTCGGTGCGCACCGACACCACCATGGCGCAGTTCAAGCGGCAGGCGCCGTTGGGCTCGGCGGACCGGGTGATCGTGACTGACGAGAGCGGCCGCTATGCCGGCGTGGTGCTGACGGCGGAGGCGCACGCCGCGGACGAGACGGTCACGCGGGTCGGCGAGGTGCTGCATTACCCGAAGGACATGCTGCTGCCGCAGATGACCATCAAGGAAGCGGTGCAGATGTTCGAGTCGACGGAGTCGGACGCGCTGGCCGTGGTGGACGGTCTGGAGACGCGCAACGTGATCGGACTGCTGACTGAGCAGTACGCGTTGCGGCGTTACACTGAGGAGTTGGACCGGCAGCGGCGGGAGCTCTCGGGGGAGTAGCTTCCACTACGAGTTCGTCATGGCCGGACTTGATCCGGCCACCCACGCGACGCTATAGCGGCGATCCCTTAACCACCTTTTCGCAGGAACGGCGTGGGCGCCCGGGTCAAGCCCGAGCGTGACGATTAGCGGCCGTGAATTACCGAGACGAACGGACCGGACAGTCGTGGGTCAGACCGTGGCATGCCGCTATCCCATCCGGCAACGCGCTACCGGCGCCACCAGCCGCGCTTCTTCTCCGTAGCGGCCGCCTCCCCCTCGCCGATCAGGACCGGCGGCGGCACGGGGGCGCTCACCGGCTCCGTAGCGGTCGGCTCAGGCTCCGGGGCATGCTCGGGCGGCGCATGGCCGTTAAGCAAGGGTGGCTCCTCCTCGACCAGGGCCGGCGCGACGGGCGCGAGCGCTTCAACAGGCGCCGGCTCGACGTGCTGTGTCGGCTCAGGAAGCGGTAGGGCGGGTTCCGCTACGGGCGGCGCCAGCTCGACCGGCGGCGCTTCGGGCGGCGCCTCGACGGGCGGAGGCTCCGTCGCCATCGCGGGCGCCGTCGCCTCGGCCGCGGCCGCCTCCATTTCCGGACGTGCCGGCTCAGGTGCGGCAAGCGTCGGCGCGGGAGCGCGGGGCGCTGGGTCGGGCTCGTCCATGATGGCGTAGATGTCGAACGGCTGCCCCCCGAACGGGTCCGCCGGGGTTGGGCCGGTATAGACGGGGCGGGCAGCTGCGTCGAAGGAAGCCGGCTCATCGGCTGTATTCATGTCCGCAGCGGCCTCGCCGGCCTGCGCGGTTTCGCCTTCGCCGGGCTCACGGCGACGGCGGCGTCCCCCGCGGCGACCACGGCGGCGGCCCTTGCCATCGTCCTCGACTGCCTCGGCCGTCGCGTCCGGCGCAGCCTCGCTCGGCGCGGCCTCGTCCGCCGCGTCCGTATCCACAGCCTGCGCCGCCATCGGCAGCTCGGGCTGCTCGGCGGCGGCCGGGTCCTCGTTCGGCGCCGGTGCGGCGCCCTCCTCGCGCCGTCCGCCACGGCGACGGCGACGGCGCTTGCGGCCGCGCTCCTCGGCCGTCTCGCCGGCGGGGGACGCGGCGTCCAGCTCCTGGCCGCGCTCGCTCACGGTCCCATCCTCGGCCGCGTCCTCGGCATCCTCCTCGGCGTCGTCCTCGTCCGCCGCCTCCACGGCGGAGTCGTCCTCCGCAGGCGTGGGCGCCGCGATCGGCATCGCGGACGGCCCCGGCAGCGCGTCGCCGGTCTGCGCGCGGGTGCGCTCGATGCGGGTCTGCGGCGGCAAAAGGCTCTCGTCGGCGGCGAACGAGACGCTCATTCCGTAGCGCGCCTCGATCTCGGCCAACCGGGTGCGCTTGTTGTTCAGCACGTACAGCGCGACGGCGCCCGCGACGTGCACCACAATGGCGGCGGCGCGGCGCTTGGCGCCCTCCTCCTCCACCGCGCGCAGCACGGCCAGCGCGGCCGTCTCGGTCGTGCGCACCAGGCCCGACCCGGCGCAATGCGGGCACGTCGTGAAGCTCGTCTCCGTCAGCGACGGGCGCAGACGCTGCCGGCTCATCTCCATCAGGCCGAAATGGCTGATCGACCCCAACTGGATGCGCGCGCGGTCGTCGCGCAGCGCGTCCTTCATCCGCTTCTCGACCAGCGCGTTGTTGCGCCGGCTCTCCATGTCGATAAAGTCGACCACGATGAGCCCGGCCAGGTCGCGCAGCCGCAGCTGGCGCGCCACCTCGTCGGCCGCCTCGAGGTTGGTCTTGAGCGCCGTCTCCTCGATCCCCCGCTCCCGCGTGGAGCGGCCGGAGTTCACGTCGATGGCGACCAGCGCCTCGGTTTGGTTGATCACCAGGTAGCCGCCGGACTTCAGCTGCACCGTCGGTTGCAGCATGCCGTCCAGCTGCGCCTCCACCCCCTGGCGGGCGAACAGCGGTTGCGGCTCGTTCCACAGGATGACCTTGCGGGCGTGGGCGGGCATCAGCATGCGCATGAAGTCGCGCGCCGCGCGCCAGCCCGCCTCGCCGTCGACCAGCACCTCCTCCACGTCGCGGGAGTAGTTGTCGCGGATCGCGCGCTTTATGAGGTTGGCTTCCTCGTGGATCAGCGCCGGGGCGATGGAGGCCATGGTGGTCTCGCGGATGCTGTCCCACAGTTCCAGCAAGTACTCGCAGTCGCGCTTGATCTCCGCCTTCGGCCGCGCGGCGCCGGCGGTGCGCACGATCAGGCCCATACCGCGCGGTATCTGCAGTTCGGTGGTGACTTCCTTGAGTCGGCGGCGGTCGGCCGCGGAGGTGATCTTGCGCGAGATGCCGCCGCCCCGGGGCGAGTTGGGCATCAGCACGCTGAAGCGGCCGGCGAGCGAGATGAACGTGGTGAGCGCCGCGCCCTTGGTGCCGCGCTCCTCCTTGACGACCTGGATGAGCAGGATCTGGCGGCGGCGGATCACCTCCTGGATCTTGTACGACCGCATGAAGCGCGCCGGCGGGCGGGACGGCCGCCGCTCGGTCCCGGCAGCGTCGCCTGCTTCTTCGGTGGTCCGCTCGCGGGCGCCGTCGGGGTCGGAGTCGTCATCCCTCTCTGGCTCGTCGCCGTCCGTCTCCTGGCTTTCGCGCTCCTCGCCGACCGACTCCACACTGTCCGCCTCAGACGCGTGCTCCGCTTCGCTCTCATGCGCATGGCCATCCTGGTCGGAATGGCCCGTCATTTCATTCTGCGGCGCTTCGTCGTCCGGAGCTTCGTCATGCGTCGCTGCCGCATGGTTTGGCTCGGCCTGGACGACGGCCTCGTCGAATGCCGCCGAGACCGGGGCGCCTTCCAGCGTTTCGGGCAGCGGATCGGGCGGCAACACCTCGACGGGCGAATGTGCGGCAGGCGGCAGGCCGTCGGCATCGTCGAGCGCCACCAGTGCGTCCTCGACGAAGGCGGCGGCCTGCGCAGGCGCCTCGGGCGTCTCCTCCATCGGCAACGGCGGATCGCTGTCGAAGCCGCTAGACGCAAGGTCGGGCTCGGACCCGGCATCCGGCGCGGCCTCGCCGGCAGCCTCGGCGGCTTCGGCGGCGGCGTCCTCGGCGGCCTCCTCGGCGCGGGCCTCGGCCTCCTGCATCTCCAGCAGGCGCTGCCGGTCGGCGACGGGGATTTGATAATAGTCGGGGTGGATTTCGCCGAATGCGAGGAAGCCGTGGCGACCACCGCCGTACTCTACGAAGGCGGCCTGGAGGCTCGGCTCGACCCGGACAACCTTGGCGAGGTAGATGTTGCCTTTTAGCTGGGCCTTGGCGGCGGTCTCGACGTCGAAGTCTTCGAGCCGGTTACCGTCCAGCACCACCACGCGGGTTTCTTCCGCGTGAGTCGAGTCGATCAGCATACGCTTGGTCATTGAATGGGGAACTCCGGTGCTCGCGCCAGCCCGGTGCAGATGTCGCAGGGCGGCGGCGGCTTGATGCGCGAAGGGAGGAGGACCAGGCGAGCCGTGGAGCGACGCCGCCGTCGGATCGTCCATTACCGCCGCACGACGCAGACGGACGAGGAGAACGATTGGCGGCAAACACGGGGCTCATTCGGCCTTGGATGGTCCTGGTGATGGGTCTCGCGAGCAAAGGCTGCGAAACCGGGGTCGGCTCGGGCGCCGGCCGGGCATTCGCGACAGCAGTCCCGAATGCCGGCCCCAACGCGCAAATGCGCGATCTGGGTGGCAACGCCGCCCCCGGCGTGGGGTCCCGGCGCCATCGCTGGCAAGGTGATCCCCACGGAGGCAGCACCGCCGCAGCGGTTTGAACCATGGCGCAAAGCGGCCCACCCCGCAAGCCCGCGCTGTCCGCCGCCGCCGCGGCAGCCCCTGCACTCGTCATGGCAGGGCTTGACCCCGGTCTCCACGGCGTTCCGACCGCGTTGACCCGTCCAGCGTTGCGCTCCGACAACGCCAACCCCGCGCGACGTCGCCAGCCGCGCCCCGTGGATGCCAGGGTCAAGCCCCGGCATGACGGTTCTGGGGCGCAGTCGGGCGAACCAGTTGCGGCTTTGCAACACGCTGCCGCCATAATCCAGCTGCATAGTCAGCAAACGTTCCCAACGTGTTAGAAGGCGACCATGCCTGATCGAACGATAGTGCGGCGGTCACTGCTAGGCGGCGGCGCCATGGCGCTGCTGGGCGGTATGGCGCGGGCCGCACGGCCCGACCATGCAGAGCCGGGCCATGCGAAGCTGGGCCATGCGAAGCTGGGCCATGCTAAGCCAAGCCATGCCGACGCCGAGCCTGACCTGCCCCTCGTGGTGCTAGACCCGGGGCATGGCGGCAAGGACCCGGGCGCCATCGGGGTCTCAGGCACGTACGAGAAGCACGTCGCCTTTGCCGCCGCCACCGAACTGATGCGCCAGCTGCAGGCCGACCGCCGAGTCCGCGTGGCGCTCACCCGCGGGCGCGACGTGTTCATCCCGCTGGAGGATCGAGTCGGCTGGGCGCAACGGCGCGGCGCGGCGCTGTTCGTGTCGATGCACGCCGACGCCGTTTCGGACCACACGGTGCGCGGCGCCAGCATCTACACGCTGTCGGAAACCGCGTCCGACAGCCAGAGCGCTGCGCTGGCGCGGCGCGAGAACGATTCCGACCGGTTCGCCGGCCCCGCTTTCCGCGACCAGCCGCCGGAGGTCGCGCGCATCCTCGCCAGCCTGGTGCGTCAGGAAACCCGCTCCGGCTCCGCCCGGCTGCAGCGCACCATGGTCGGCGCCCTGGACCGCGACCTGCCGATGTTGCAGAACCCCGCCAGGCACGCAGCCTTCGTCGTGCTCAAGGCGGCCGACATCCCGTCCATTCTTGTTGAGATGGGGTTCATGTCGAACCCTCAGGATGAAGCTGCGTTGCGCAAGGCGGAGCACCGGGCCAGGGTCGCAACGGCGATGAAACGCGCCGTCGACAGCTTTTTCGCTGGACCGGCGATCCGCGTGGCAGGATAGGCGCGCAAAGACGGGCGCTACCCGGAGGATGGGCTGCCGAACATGAATGACACCACGCCGCGCGAGCGCATGCTGCCAGAGGATCCGACGCCGAGACGCACGCCGGCCCGCACCGTGGCGCGCCGTCGTTCCCCCCTGCGCTGGATCGGCCGCATCGCCGGCTTCGGGCTGACGCTCGCCACGGTGACCGCCATCATCGGCGGCGCGGTCGCCTATCACGAGTATGAACGGATCACGGCCGAGCTGCCGACGGTGGACGGCCTGCTGCGCTATCAGCCGCCGGTGATGAGCCGCATCTACGCCGGCGACGACCAATTGATTGCCGAGCTGGCCAAGGAACGCCGGATCTTCATCCCGTTCACCGCCATCCCCGACATGGTGAAACAGGCCTTCGTGTCGGCCGAGGACCAGAACTTCTGGACCCACAAGGGCGTCGACCCCGGCGCCATCGCGCGCGCCGCATTCACCGACCTGGTGCAGCTCGGCAAGGGACGGCGGCCGATCGGCGCCTCCACCATCACGCAGCAGGTCGCGCGGAACATGCTGCTGGGCAGCAACGAGCGCAGCCTGGACCGCAAGGTGAAGGAAGCGGTGCTCGCCATCCGCATCGAGGCGACGCTGTCGAAGGAGCGCATCCTCGAGCTGTATCTGAACGAGATTTATTTCGGCCTGCAATCCTACGGGGTCGCGGCTGCGGCGCAGTCCTACTTCAACAAGTCGCTGGACCAGCTGACCCTGCCCGAGGCGGCGTTCCTCGCCTCGCTGCCCAAGGCGCCGAACAACTACAACCCGTTCCGCTTCCCCGATGCCGCTCGCACGCGGCGCGACTGGGTGCTGGACCGGATGGTGGACGACAAGGTGATCGGCGCCGACCAAGCCGCCGCCGCCAAGACGGGGCCCGTGGTGACCGGGCAGTTCCACCGGCCCGAGATCGCCGCCGGCTCGGAATGGTTCGGCGAGGAGGTGCGCCGCCAGATGGTGGACCGCTTCGGCGCCGATGCGACCACCCAGGGCGGCCTGGTGGTGCGCACCAGCTTCGACCCCACGTTGCAGGCGTTGGCCGACCAGGTGCTGCGCAAGGGCATGATGGCGTACGACCGCAGCCATGGCGGCTGGCGCGGCCCGGTGGCGCGGCTCGACCCGGCCACGGTCCGCACCGGCTGGGCTCGCTCGCTCGCCGCCTTGCCGCGGCCGCCGGGTATGCTGGCCGACTGGCATCTGGGGGTGGCGTTGGAGGTGACCGGGGCGGAGGCGCGGATGGCCTGGACCGACGGCGCCGGCGCCGGCCACACGGCGCCCATGCCGCTGTCCGAGACCGCCTGGGCCCGGCCGAACCATAACGGCGCGATCGGTGGCAGCCCGCGCAAGATGGCCGACGTGGTGCAGGTGGGCGACGTGGTGATGCTGGAGGCGAGCGCCGCCGCGCCGGGCAAGCCGGAGCGCGCCATGCTGCGCCAGGTGCCTGTGGTTCAGGGCGCGTTGGTGACGGTGGACCCGATCACCGGGCGCGTGCTGGCCATGTCCGGCGGGTGGAACTTCGAGAGCAGCCAGTTCAACCGCGCGACCCAGGCGCAGCGGCAGCCGGGCAGTTCTTTCAAGCCAATGGTGTACCTGGCCGCGATGCAGGCGGGCCTGTCGCCGAGCCAGCGGGTGCTGGACGGACCGTTCGAGCTGGATCAGGGATCGGCCGGCGTCTGGCGGCCCGGCAACTATGGCGGCGGTTTCTCCGGCCCGATCTCGATCCACCAGGCGCTGGAGAAGTCGCTGAATTTGGTGACGGTGCGGCTGGCGCAGAAGGTCGGCATGGACGCGGTGGCGGCCAACGCGATCGCGTTCCACGTGGTGGACCAGATGAGCCGCTTCTTGCCCAACGCGCTCGGCGCCGTGGACACGACGGTGCTCCGCCAGGCCGGCGCGTACGCGTCGCTGGATCAGAACGGGCGGGAGGTCGTGCCGTCGGTGATCGACTCGGTGCAGGACCGCGACGGCCACGTGATCTGGCGGGCGCCGGGCTACAGCTGCGAGGGTTGCGGCGACCAGCGGCAGCCGCCCCGGCTGACCGACAACCGCAAGCAGCTGGCCGACCCGCAGAGCGTGTTCCAGACGGTGACGATGATGCAGGGCGTGGTGGCGCACGGCAGCGGCTACGAGGCGGGCAAGGGGCTTGGCCGGCTCGGGATCGCCGGCAAGACGGGCACGACGCAGGACTTCGTGGACGCGTGGTTCGTGGGTTTCACGCCCGACTTGGTGACCGCGGTGTGGATGGGGTTCGACACGCCGTCCACGTTGGGCAACGGCGAGACGGGCGGCACGGTAGTCGCGCCGATTTGGCACGACTTCATGGCGGTGGCGCTGAGGGACCGGCCCAACCTGCCGTTCCACGCACCTGAGGGCCTCACGATGGCGACCTGGACCGGCAACGTTACGGATGCCTTCAAGGTAGGCCAGGTTCCCGGGCAGAGCGGACCCACGATCGGCGGCGGCGACGCGCCAGCCAGCGGCGACTCCGGCGTGACGGCGAGCACCGGCGGAACGGGAACGGGTGTGGATAGCGGCGTCGGCGGGCTGTATTAGGGCGCGTCCGCCGACCACAACGCCGGACGCAGTAGTCGCATTCATCGCGCGGGCAGCCTAAAAGGCTTCCATGTCCACTGAATCCGACGCTCTCAACGAACAGATCAAGCAATCCGTCGCCCTGCTCCGGAGGCATCTTTGACTGGGATGTCGCCACGGAACGCCTTGCGGAGCTGAACCACCGCGCGGAGGACCCCGACCTCTGGACCGACGCAACCGCCGCGCAGGCGCTGATGCGCGAACGCACGTTGCTGGCGGGCCAGGTGGAGGGGGTTCAGGCGCTCGAACTGGAGGTGGCGGACACGCTGGAGCTGATCGGACTTGCCGAGGCCGACGGCGACAACGGTCTGGTGAGCGAGGGCATCGCCGCGCTGCGCCGGTCTGCGATCGAGGCGAAACGGCGGGAGATCGAGAGCCTGCTGTCCGGCGAGGCGGACGGGCGGGACGCTTTCATCGAGGTGAACAGCGGCGCCGGCGGCACGGAGGCGCAGGACTGGGCCGAGATGCTGGCGCGCATGTACACCCGCTGGGCCGAGGCGCGCGGCTACAAGGTGCAGATGCTGGAGGAGAGCGAGGGCGAGCAGGCCGGCATCAAGTCAGCCACATTCCAGGTCACGGGACCCAACGCCTACGGTTGGCTGAAGACCGAGGGCGGCGTGCACCGGCTGGTTCGGATATCCCCGTTCGACAGCGCGGCGCGGCGGCAAACCTCGTTCGCCTCGGTCTACGTCTACCCGGTCATCGACGACGCAATTCAGGTGGAGGTGGACCCGTCCGACCTGCGGATCGACACCTACCGCGCATCCGGCGCCGGCGGGCAGCACATCAACAAGACGGAGTCGGCCATCCGCATCACGCACATCCCGTCCGGGATCGTGGTCGCATGCCAGACCGACCGCTCGCAGCACCGCAACCGGGCGACTGCGATGGAGATGCTGCGCGCCCGGCTGTATGAGGCGGAACTGCGCAAGCGGGAGGAGGCGAGTGCGGCGACGGAGGCGGCAAAGACGGATATCGGCTGGGGCCACCAGATCCGATCCTACGTGCTGGCGCCTTACCAGATGGTGAAGGATCTGCGCACGGGGGTGGAGAAGACCAACCCCGCCGCGGTGCTGGACGGCGCGCTGGACGACTTCATGGCCGCCGCCCTGGCCGCTCGCGTCGGCGGCACACGCAGCGAGGCGAGCGCGCAAGCGCAATGACCGCTGACGCAATGAGCGTTCACGTCGGGATCGGCGGCTGGACCTTCGCCCCGTGGCGCGGGCGCTTCTACCCGCCGGGCCTGACGCACGCCAAGGAACTGGCCTACGCCGCCGGCAAACTGACCGCCATCGAGATCAACGGCACCTTCTATCGCACGCAGACCCCGGCCAGCTTCGCCAAGTGGCGGGCGGAGACGCCGGACGGCTTCGTCTTCGCGCTGAAGGCGCCGCGGGTTACCACGCACCGGACGGCGCTGGCCGAATCCGAGCCGTCGATCGCGCGCTTCCTGGACTCCGGCCTGGTGGAGTTGGGCGACCGGCTCGGCCCCATCCTGTGGCAGTTCCCGCCGTTCCGCCAGTTTGACCCGGCCGCGTTCGAGACCTTCCTGGCGCTGCTGCCGGCCACACATCGCGGCATGACGCTGCGCCACGTGGTCGAAGCGCGGCACGAGAGCTTCGTCAATCCCGAATGGGTGGCGATGCTGCGTCGCCATGGGGTCGCGGCGGCGATTATCGACTCCGACAAGCAGTCGCTGCGCGGCGACCTCACCGCGCCGTTCGTCTACGCCCGGCTGCAGCGCAACGCGGAGGCGGAGCCTGACGGCTACGCGGCCGACGCGCTCGCCGCCTGGGCCGCGCGGGTGCGGCGTTGGACCGCGGGCCAGCCGGTGGACGACCTGCCAAGCACCGAGCCGCCGGCCGATGCCGCACCGCGCGCGTGCTTCGTGTTCTTCATCAGCGGCGACAAGGTGCGCGCGCCCGATGCCGCCCAGGCGTTCCTGCGGCTGACGGCGGATGCGTAGGTTGCCACGCGACGCGCCGACGATCCTGTTGATGATCGTCGGCGTCGGCCTGCTCTGCTTCACGGGCTGGCGGGTGTATTCGGTCCAGGCATTGCTGGCGCATGGCGCGCGCGCGACCGGCGTGATGCTCCCCACCGGGTCGCACTGGCGGATCGGCTTCACGACGGCCTCCGGCGCCGCGATCGAGTTCCCGCCCAGCTTCTCGATCGTTTCCAGGCCGCCCGGGACGCAACTCCCGGTCGTCTACGACCCGAGCGACCCGGCCGGCACGGCGATGGTGGACGACCTATGGACCCGGTGGATCAGCCCGCTTTGGATGCTTCCAGCCGGGGTGGGGTTCAACGTCCTGCCGCTGCTCGGCTTCCGCGCCCGGGTCGGCGGCCGCTATGGCTGAGATCGACCCAGATGACGGGTCAGATGCGGCGGTAGATCCGCGTCTCCGAATAGTTGCTCGGCAGTTCGCACCGGCCATCGGACCCGTTCACGACCGTCCGGAAATGGTTGGAATCAAGCATCGTCGCCACCTCGTAGAGAACAGTCTGGCAGTCGTTCGACAGGTCGTGCCGCGACACGCTCCAGGTGCACTGATTGCCGGCGCATTGGCCTTGGATCGAGTGATCGTATCCCTGCGCCTGCGTGAATGTGGACTGCACGTCGCAGCCGGCCTGTTGCAGACCGATCGTGAAATCACTGTTGCTGGCCCAAGTCCCGCGCAGATCGACGCACTGACCCGGCATCGGTTGCGCGTTCGCGGGCGACATCGCCACCCCGCCAAGCACGCTCCACGCCGCGATAAACCCCAGGCTCGTCAAAGTGCGCATGGTTACTCTGTATCGATACCGCGATGGAATTTGCATCGAGTCGTCAGCGGCCCTCAAGACGTTGCGCAGCCGATGTGGACGACACGTATAGGCGGTCGCGACGCTAGGCTTCCTCCAGCAGAGGCCTCGGACCGTCGATCAGCCGGTGTGTCGCCATGATCCGCTCCCGCACCGCCTTGCGGCTGATCTTCAGCATCGCGTTCCGAGGCAGTTCCTCTAGCGCCAGGAATGCGCGCGGCCGCTTGTAGGCGGTCATTCCGGCGGCGGCTTCCCGTAGCGCGGCCTCCCAGCCAGGGCCGGGATTCTCCGCCACCGCCACGATCACCTCGCCCCAGTATTCGGACGCGACGCCGAATGCCGCCACCTCGCCCTGCCCTAGGGCGGCGGCCAGCACGCGCTCGACTTCCTCCGGCGCCACCTTGTACCCGCCCGTCTTGATGACGTCCGCGGCGCGGCCGACCAGGTGCAGCCGGCCGTGCGGGTCGAAGTAACCGAGGTCCCCGGTGTCGTGGAACGCGCCCGGCGGCAGCGCCTCGTAGCCATCCGCCCGCAGCGTGCCCGCCATCATCTGGTGACCTCGGAGGCGAACCTCCCCGACCGCGCCCGGCTCTGCATCGATCACCACATCCACCCCGGCGGCGGGCCAACCGACGCAGGCGTCGGCGTGCGGACCGCCTTCCTCGTACCAGGCATCCGTCTCCGCCGCCTCCAGCACGGTGATTGGGTTCACGATCTCGGTCTTGCCGTAGGTGATGCGGATAACCGGCCCAAAGATGGCGCGCGCCCGCGCATAGAGCCGCGGCGACAGCACGGCGGTGCCGCAGTAGATCGTGCGCAGGCCGGGCAGCGTCATGCCCTCCGCCGCGGCGACGATCTTCGCCAGCACGGTCGGCGGCGCGAACATCTCGTCCACCTCGGCGCGCTGGATGGCGGCGATGACGAACACCGGGTCGACGCCGTCGAGCAGAAGGACGGAGCCGCCGACCTCGAGCATGGCGTGCGTCAGCAGGCTGGCGCCGTGGGAGAACGGCGTCATCAGCAGCAGCCGGCTGTGCGGGCCGGGCCGGTGCGGCATGGTGGCGCGCTGCAGCAGGTTGCCCATCCACCGGCCGCGCTGGCTCGTGACGATGCCTTTCGGCGCCCCCGTCGTGCCGGAGGTGAAGCCGATGCGCGCCCAGCCGTCCCAGGCGACCAAGGGCAGTTCGGCAGGCGCCAGCTTGCGTTCAGGAACCGCGTCGGTGTCGTGGACGCGCAGGCCGAGGCCGTCGAACAAACCGACATCATGCGGAGCGGCGACGACGTGCCGGACGCCGGACAGCGACAGGCAGTGCCGCCGGTCGGCGTCGTTCAGGCCCGTGTTCAAGGCGACCTCCGCCGCGCCGGACAGGCTGATGCCGTAGCTGGCCCAGACGGCCGGAATGCCGTTGCGGACGAAGCTCGCCACGGGGTTGCCGGGTTGCACGCCAGCCTGGATCAGTTGTTGCGCCAGGCCAGCGGCGCGGCGGAACAGCGCGGCGTAGGTGGTCTGCCCCTCGCGGTCGGTCACGGCGATGCGGCTGCCGAAGCGTTGCACGGCGGTGGCGCAGGCGGCGGCGCGGGATAGCGTCTCGGAGGACATGGCGTGGACTCCCGTGGCCGCGGGCGCGATGATGCGGCGCGCACGGAGCGGAGGGTGACATGCAGGCGAGCTACGAAACAATCCTAGTGGAGCGCCCGCATCCGGACGTGCTGCAGCTCATTATGAATCGCCCGGCGGCGATGAACGCGATGACGACGCAGATGGGCCTGGACATGCTCGACGTGTTCGGCGAGTTGGCCGCGCACCCGGACACGTGCCGCGCGGTGATCCTGACCGGGGCCGGCGAGCGCGCGTTTTGCGCCGGCGGGGATTTGAAGCAGCGGCGCGGGATGACCGACGCCGAGTGGCAGGCGCAGCACCATATCTTCGAACGCAAAGTGGCGGCGCAGATCGCCTGTCCGGTTCCCGTGATTGCCGCGGTGAATGGCGCAGCCTACGGCGGCGGCTGCGAGATGGCGTTGGCGTGCGACTTCATCTACGCCGCGCGCACCGCCCGATTTGCGCTGCCGGAAGTGACGATCGGCATCATGCCGGGCGCCGGCGGCACGCAGACCCTGCCTCGCGCCGTGGGCGAGCGCCGCGCCAAGGAGCTGCTGCTGAGCGGCCGGCCGTGGTCCGCCGAGGACGCCGAGCGCTGGGGCATGGTCAACCGGGTTTGCGAGCCGGGGAGCCTGCTGGCCGACGCGCTGGAGATCGCGGTGGCGATCGCCGGCAACGCGCCCATCTCGATCCGTCAGGCCAAGCGATCAATGCACCACGGTCTGTCGATGACCCTGACGGACGGCATGCTGTTCGAGATCGAGGCGTATAATCGGATGGTGCCCACCGAGGATCGCCGGGAGGGCGTGTTGTCGTTCAGCGAGAAGCGCAAGCCGGTGTTCAAGGGGCGCTGACCAGCTTTGCTTCCCCCTCTCACGTTCTTCACGGGAGAGGGCCGGGGTGAGGGCCAGTCAAACGCGGAACATGCTTAGGCTGCCGCGTCACTCGCACCCCCACCCCGTCCCTCTCCCGCCCGCAGGAGAGGGAGAAGATGCGGCCGTCAGTGCAAGGCGGTCAGCGAGCGGGCGGAGGCGTGCTCCATCGCGCGCAGACGCTCGAACAGCACGGCGGGCGGGATGGACGAGTGGCCGACGTTCAGACAGTCCTCGAACTTGGCGAACAGGTCAGCCTCCGCCAGCGGGCGGTCCGCGTGGCCGCGTGCGCGATGCACGCGCTCGCCCTCCAGCACGCCGCCATCGGTGAGGCGGATCGTCACCTGGTCCGCCACCGCGGCGCCAGCCGACTCCGGGTCGTAGTCCGTATTCGTCACGATGCGCACCCGTTCCATCAACGCCTGCACGTCCGCCCGTTGCACGAATCCGTCGGTCAGCTCCGAGAGCCCGACCCGCCGCGCGACGATGGCGCTGGCCATCGCAAACTCGATGCTGAACTTGGCGGACAGCCCGGTCTGCGGACGATGATTGCGCAGGATGGTCGCGTAGTTCTCGCTTAGGCTGACCGTAACGGACTCGACGTCATCCGCGCGGATGTCGCGCTCGCGCACCAACTCCAGCGCGCCGTCGATAGCGCGGTGGGTGCAGTAGCAGGCGGGATACTTCTTCACGCTCAGCCCGGAGCGCACGATCCGCCACTCGGCGCTCAGCCCCGTGGCCGGGCTGTCGCGGTCGACGTCGCCGGCCGGGGACACGGCGGCGAGGAAACCCTGTGGATGCTCCAGCGCGTCGGGCGAGGCGGTGAAGCCTGCAGCAGCCAGGCGGGCGGCCATCACCCCGGCATGCGCCGACCGGCCGGCGTGGAACGGCTTGGTCATGGTGCCGAAGTTCGCCATGAGCCCGGCGCTCTGGGAGGCGCCCAATGCGATCGCGTGCGTGGCGCTCGCCGGGTCCAGCCGGCGCAGCGAGGCGCAGGCGGCAGCTGCCGCGATCGCGCCGAAGATGCCGGTCGGGTGCCAGCCCTTGCCATGGTGGAAGCCGCGGTCGCGCTGAACCAGCTCGGCCCAGGTCTCATAGCCGGCAATGTAAGCCGTCACCATGTCGCGCCCGCTCAGTTCCAGCGCCTCAGCCTCGGCCAGGATGGCGGGGACCAGCACGGTGCTCGGGTGTCCGCGCAATGCCACGTCATCGTAGTCCAGCGCGTGCCCGGCCACGCCGTTGATCCAGGCGGCATCGGGCGCGCTCGCTTTGTCTTCGCTGAAGCACAGCGTGGCGGGCCCGCCAGCGGGGGCAAGCGTCTCGCGCAGCAAGCGGGTTGGCTCCTCGTCGCGCCCCGCGACCATGACGCCGACGCAATCGATAAACCCAGTGCGCGCGATCCGCGCCGCCTCCTCGGGGACGCGGTTCGGTGAAAGCTCGGAGACGAACTGGCCAAGGTCACGGGTGAGCGACATGGGATCCTCCTAATTAGGCGATACTTGGTTCATTGCGAGCCGTCCTTTACGATAAGGCGATCCAGCGCAACACGGGGGGTTTCGGGTGTGTGGCCCTGGATTGCTTCGGCCAAGCGGCCTCGCAATGACGGCATCGAAGATTCAGCCCTTGCCAACGCTGGTGGAAGACGGCGGCGCAAATGGATACGGCACCGGCGACCCGTCCCGGAAAGGCAGCGCCACTGTGGCGCTGCCCGGCGTCGACTCCAGACCGGCCTCGTTGCGGATGCCCAGCTCAAGTTCGGCTAGGCCGTAGGACGCCTCGCGCTGCAACGCCGTCACCCGGCCCCACATCGCCAAGCGCTCCCCCGCCAGGTTCATGGCGCGGAACTGGAAGCGGATCTTCCACACCCAGCCATCGGCGCCCACCCAGTCCTTCAGCATCTGAGCGATGAATTGCTGCTTCAGCGAACCATTGATCAGCAGGCCGGGCAGCTTGTCGTGACCGATGGCGAAAGGCTGATCGTAATGGATCTTGTGCCAGTTCTCCATCGCCGCCGACCACCGCATCAGGTGCGCGGTGGTGAGCGGCCCATGGCGCAGCGGCCCGACCTCCTGGCCGACCGCGAGTTCGTCGAAAATCACGCCAGCAGCTTGCGCGCGATCAGCACGCGTTGGATCTCGCTGGTCCCGCCGCCGATCTGAGCGTGGCGCAGCATGCGGTAGAACAGCGTCAGCGGCAGCTCGAGCGACTCGCCCATCGCGCCGTGCACCTGGATGGCGTGGTCGAGGCAGCGCGCCCCCCAATCGCCGCTGCACATCTTGATCAGCGCCGCCTCGGCCCGCAGTTCCTCCCCGGCGTCGGCGCGCGCGGCCATGGTGTAGGTCATGGAACGCAGCGCCTGGATGTCCACGAACATGTCCACCAGCTTCCACTGGATCGCCTGGCGCTCGGCGATCAGCTTGCCGAAGGTCTTGCGCTGCTTGGCCCACTCCACGGACATGTCGAGCCCGCGCTGCATCTTGCCCAGCGCGTAGGGGCCGCGCATCAGCCGGTCGTGGATGGTCAGCCACTTCTGGCCGAGCGTGAAGCCGCCGCCGACCTCGCCCAGCACGTCGCTGTCCGGGATGCGGCAGTCCGTGAAGTTCACGATGTGCTGCGACGCGCGCGGGCCGAGCCAGGTAGCGATGCCGGGCCGCACCACTTCCATCCCCGGGTTGTCCTTCGAGACCAGGAACATGGTGATGCCGCCGCGCTGGCGCTTCTCCGGGTCGGTCAGCGCCTGCACCATCAGCGTGTCGCAATCGCCGGCGTTGGAGATCCACATCTTCGTGCCGTTCAACACCCAGCCGGCGCCGTCATGCACCGCGCGGGTCGTCATCATGCCCCCGGGGTCGGACCCGGCGCCCGGCTCCGTCTGCGCGAAGGCGGTGGTCTGCTTGCCCTCGATCACCGGGTTGAGGAAGCGCTCCACCTGGTCGCCGCGGCACTCGTAGAGGATGTTCGGCACGGTCGCGAACGGGAACGGGACGGCGCAGTAGTTGAACTCCTCCTCGATCACCACCTGCGCCAGCAATGACAGACCGGGGCCGCCATGCTCCTCGGGCACCTGCAGCTTGAACAAGCCGCTATCGTGCGCGATCCCCTCCAGCCGGTCCGCGACCGACTTGTCGAATACCGAGCGAATGTTGGTGGTCGGCGGCAAGCCGTAGGCCTGCTTGTCGCTGGCGAGGTACTCGCGTTCGAGCGGCATCAGTTCCTCGCGGACGATGCGGCGCGCCAGGTCGCGGTACTCGACGATGGAGGGCGGCAGCGTGTAGGCGCCGACCTCGTCGGAAGCGACGGCGTGACCGGCATGGCCCTCGGCCTCGCGGGCGATCTCGGGGTGACGAGTCATAGGACGGTCCTTCCTCAGCGCCGAATGATGGTCTTGCGCGCGCGCAGCAGCAGCTCGCCGTCAGCGGTGCGGTACTCGGTTTCCACGATGACGAACAGCATAGGCCCGGCCTTCGCCTGCCGCTCGTAGATGTCGGCGTAGCGAGACTGCTGCACGACCTGCTCGCCGTGCCGCGCATAGCGCAGGAACTCGATCTCCGAGCCGCCGTTCAGCAGCGCGCGGCCGGGCAGCGGCAACTCGGGGAGGCCGTCGCTGGCGGACGACACCAGGCCGTCGAAATCCGGATCTTCCGCCCGCTCGCTCAGCACGTCCGGCGTGCCGTAGGGGCGGCGGAACATGAACGCCGGGTAGATCGGCGGCGCGATCGGCCCGCCATAACGCGGGGGTTCGGCGTCTGGCGCGTAGTCGGGGTCGTGATCGGCCATGATCGCCTGGGCATAGCGCCGCACCGCGCCCGGCTCGATCGCGTCCGTGGCGGTCACCCGTTCGCTTAGCCGACCGATGTAGCTGCGGATCTCGTCGGTGAGGATGGTCATTGCGCGCCCTTTCTCATGCCGACGGCGCCCTGCTCGGTCAGGCTGGCCATCTCGGCGGCGCCGCAGCCCAGTTCACGCAGCACCTCGGCGGTGTGCTCGCCCAGGTGCGGCGGATGGCGATCGATCCGGCCCGGCGTCTCGGACAGCTTGATCGGCAGGCCGGCGACCTTGATGCGGCCGAGCTCCGGAACGTCGATCTCGACCACCATGTCGCGCGCGGCGACCTGCTCGTCGGCCACCACCTGGTCGATGCGGTTGACCCGGGTGCAGGGCACGCCGGCCGCATCCAACCGGGCGGCCCAGGCTTGCGCCGGACGGGTCGCCAGCACCTCGCCGATCAGCCGGATCAACTCCACGCGATTGACCGCGCGTGCGTCGGCGTCGGCGAAACGCGGGTCGCGCTCCCACGCCGGCTGTTCCACGGCGGTGCAGAAGCCGGTCCACATGCGGGCGTTGAACGCGGCGATCACCAGCCAGTCGTCGGCGGCCTTGAACGCCTGGTAGGGCACGGCGACTGGGCTGCCGCTGCCGCTCGGGCCGGGCGCCTTGCCGGTCGAGAAAAAGCGACCAAGGTGGTACGAGAGCATCGACATCTGCCCCTCGAGCAGGGAGGTGTCGACGCGCTGGCCGCGGCCGGTGGCGTGCCGCGCCTCGAGCGCCATCAGGATGCCGATCGTCCCCATGAAGCCGGCGCCGAGGTCGGCCACGGACAGGCCCATCTTGACCGGCCCGCCGCCCGCCTCGCCGGTGATGCTCATGCCGCCGCTGAACGCCTGCATGAACAGGTCGTTGGCCGGGTCGTCGCGACGAGGTCCGGAGGCGCCGAACCCGCTGATGGAGCAGTAGATCAGCCGCGGGTTCGCCGCCGACAACGTCTCGTAATCCAGCCCGGCGCGGGCCAGCGCGCCGAAGCGGTAGTTGTCGATCAGCACGTCCGCCTGCTCGACCAGCCGGCGAACGATGGCGACGCCGTCCGGGTGCTTCAGATCGACCGCCACGCTGCGTTTGTTGCGGTTGGCGGATGCGTAGTAGTGCGACATCCCGCCGTGGAAATGCGGCGGCCAGGCGCGGCTGTCGTCGCCGGCGCCGACGCGTTCGATCTTGACGACCTCGGCGCCGTAATCGGCCAGCATCATGCCGCAATACGGCCCGGCCATGGCGACGCTGATCTCGACGACCTTGATGTGGCTGAGCGGGCTGGTCATTCGGCGGCGTCTTCTCCGGACCGTTCTCGCGACGGCCTGGCCGAAACGCTATGCCTGCCCTCCACCTCTGTAAATCCCGACGTGCTGGGCCGACGTGCTGGGCCGA
>CAXTBW010000002.1:0-47635 GCA_964242925.1 uncultured Acetobacteraceae bacterium | reverse complement strand
TGCCTGCCCTCCACCTCTGTAAATCCCGACGTGCTGGGCCGACGTGCTGGGCCGATCTTCTTTAAACCGCCAGGACAGGCTACGCTGGCCGCCCAAGTTCGCCACAGGGAGCAACGCCGATGTCCGATCTGCCGAAATTCGTCGAAGTGATCGAGGTCGGGCCGCGGGACGGCCTGCAGATCGAGCCGAAGGTGCTGAGCGTCGGCGAGAAGGTCCGCATGCTGGACGCGCTGGTCGACAGCGGCCTGAAGGAGTTCGAGGTCGGCTCGTTCGTGAACCCGAAGGCGGTGCCGCAGATGGCCGAGACCAACGAGCTGTTCGATCAGATCGAGAAGAAGCCGGGCGTGCGCTACCGCGCGCTGTGGCTGAACCCGAAAGGTCTGGAGCGCGCGTTGGCGAACGGCCGCGTGGACATGGACGGCAAGCTGACCATCACCGCCAGCGAGACGTTCGTGAAGCGCAACACCAACCGCAGCATCGACGAGACGTTCGCGCAGATGCCGATCTGGATCCAGACCTACCGCGACGCCGGGATCGAGGCGGACACGCTGAGCGTGATGGCGGCGTTCGGCTGCAACTTCGAAGGCTACATCCCGGAGGAAAAAGTCGTGGGCCTGGTCGACCGCGCCATGGGCATCATGGCGGAGCACGGCTGCACGATGAAGAACTTGTCGCTGGCCGACACCATGGGCTGGGGCAGCCCGGGCCAGATGAAGAGCCTTGTCGGCAAGGTGCAGGACAAGTGGCCGGAGCTGAACCTGAAGTTGCACCTGCACGACACGCGCGGCTGCGCCGTGGCGAACGCGGTGGCCGCGATGGAGATGGGCGTGGCCGAGTTCGACTCCTCGGTCGGCGGGCTGGGTGGCTGCCCGTTCGCCGGGCACAAGGGCGCTGCGGGCAATGTCTGCACCGAGGACCTGGTGTTCGCGTGCGGCGAGATGGGCATCGACACCGGCGTCGATTTGGACGCGCTGGTGGAAGCGGCGAAGCTGACGGAGGAGCTGGTCGGCCACGTGCTGCCCGGCAAGGTCATGAAGGGCGGCACGCTGACCAAGTGGAAGGAGCACCGGGCCTGACACGCTGCGACTGAGCCGTGTTTTCGGAAGTCGCGGATTTCTACGACACGGCGGTCTCCAGGCGACGGCTGCGCGCCGGCGGAGATGCCGCCGTGCGGGAGTGGTGCGATCGGGAACTGGCGCCCTGGGACGGTCGTGCCGTGGACGACGAGGCGCTGCATGAGCTGAATGCGACCCGCCAGTGGCTGTTCTTGTTCACCATCGGGCGGTGGGGGGCGTCGGTCGCGGCCAAGCCGCCTGGCGTGGATGATGGCGGCCAGCGGGCGCGCCGGCGGCTCGGCTACTATCTGCCGTTCCTCGACCGGGTCGCGCGGCAGGCTGGCCTGACCCGGCCGGTCACCATCGCGGTCGACCTGAACGACGAGCCGATGGCGAGCGACGACATCCCCGTGTTCGCGTTCCAGAAACGCGCCGGCGCCCGCAATGTGCTGATCCCGGACGTCGAGTTCCTGCAGCCCGACCACAACTCGTTGCCGTCCTGGCTCACGTTCGACCGCACGCCGTGGCGCGCCAAGCAGAACAGCGCGGTGTTCGCCGGGTCGACGACAGGGGGCCTGATCACGGCGGATATGGTGCGCGCGCTCGCCCTGCCCCGCCTGCGCGCCGGGGCGTTCTTTCGCGATGCGCCGGACGTGGATTTCCGCCTGCCTAACCTGGTCGAGTGCGACACGCCAGAGACGGAGGCGATGCTGCGGGCGATGGGGTTCGGCGTTGGGGCGATGTCGTGGCAGGAGCAGTTCCGGCACCGCTTCATCATCTCGATGGACGGCAACGGGGCTACTTGCTCGCGGGTGGTGGTCACGTTGCGCAGCCATTCGGTGCTGCTGAAATACGCGTCGGACCGGATGCTGTACTACTTCCACGGCCTCAAGCCGGGCGAGCACTATGTGCCGATCGCGACCGATGCGGACGTGCTGCGAACCGTCGCGGCTGCGCAGCTGGACGCGGCGCCGTATCGCGCCATCAACGCCGCCGCGCGCCGGTTCGCGGGCGCGTTTCTTACCCGGCGGGCGGTCGAGCACTACATGGCGGCGCTGTTGCAGGGCTACTCCGCGGCCACCCGAGGCTGACCTGTGGAGCCGTCTCCCCTAGGAACAGAGAGAGGTCACGCGGGTGGCGCGTCCCAGGTGACGATGCGGAAGTTGCGGCCGGCGCGGTCTGGGCCGAGCGACACCACTGCGCGGCGGACGAAGCGGCCGCCCTCCCGGCCGGCAGCGACGGCGGTGATGGTAACGACCCGCGCGGGCGGCAAGGCGCCGGTTGGGACGGGGATCCCGGCGATCGCGAGCGCCTGCGCCACGACCGGGTCGGCGCGGCGGGCGTCCGGGTCGGCGTCCGTGTACAGCGTCAGGTGCGGCGCCAGACGCGCGACCAGATCCGGCGTGACGCCGAGCACGAAGCTCAGTTCGCCGATCGACTGGAAGTTGGCGTTCGGCGGCGCATAGTCCCGGCCTGACGCGCGGTAATGCTGCGCCTTCGGGCCGTCCGCAGCGTTCTCGGCGGTGGGCGAACGCCACTGCACGATGTTGGCGGCCAACTCGTCAGCGCGGTCGGCCCCTTCACCCACCGCGCGCAGCAGGCCGGCCAATACCGGTGGCGATGTGTTGTTCGGGTTGATCTTGCCGAACTCGTCGTCGATGCGCAGCGCCACGGCGGCGTCCGGCAGGGTTAGGCGGTGGTCGGCGCCATCGGCGTCCCAGGCGGAAGCCGGGTCGAGCAGGTGAAAGATCGCCACGTTCACGGCCTCGTCGGTCTCGGCCCGCAGCACCGCCGCGCGGCGCAGGTTGCCGGCCAGCTGGGCCTCGCTGCGTCCGGCGGATACGACCTGGGTCACCAACAGCGCGATCAGCACCAGCGACCACAGCACGATCAGCAGGGCGAACCCGCCCTCTTGCCTAAGCAGGGCGAACCCGCCCTCTTGCCTAAGCAGGGCGAACCCGCGCTCTTGCCTAAGCAGGGCGAACCCGCCCTCGCGCCGGCTCACTGCTGGAGGTGCAGGCGGCGACGCAGCGGCGCGTTCGGGTCGGCCGAGCCGGAGGGTCGCAGGTTCTGCAACTGCTCGGGCACCGCGGCGGCGTTGTTCAACTCCTCACGCAGATCCTCGGTCAGCGCGCGGGCGTCGCGCTGGTCGTGCACCACGTGCGGCGTGATCAGCACCAGCAGCTCGGTGCGAACCCGCACGTTGTTCTGCGACCCGGCCAGGATGCCGAGCAGCGGGATGTCCTTCAGGAACGGAATTCCCTGGTTGGTGCGGGAATCGTTGTCGCTGATCAGCCCGGCAAGCCCGATCGTCTGCCCGTCCTGCACCACGACGCGCGAGGTGATGCTGCGTTCGTTGAAGGTGGGGGAGTTCACGCCCGGGGTGGTGACGCCGCTCGCCACGTCGCTTACCTCCTGGGTGATGTCGAGCGTGATCAGGCCGCCGCTGTTCACCCGCGGCGTCACCTGGGTGATCACGCCGGTCTGCTGGTAGTTGACCGAGCTGACGATCGGCGCGTTGTCGGTGACGGTGCTCTGCGACGTTTGGCTGAGGTAGGGCACCAGCGCGCCGACCTGCAGCCGGGCCGGCTGGTTGTCGACCACCAGCAGCTGCGGCGACGACAGCACGCGGACCTTGGTGACGGCCTGCAACGCGCTCAACGCCGCGCTGGTGTTGTTCGGGCCGCCCAGCACGAATCCGGGAAAGCCCGAGGCGAAGGCGGCGGTCGATCCGTAGCTGAGCGCGCCCTGCACGCCGGCGCGGAAGAAGAACTGCGTGCCGTACTGCAGCGTGTCGTTCAGCGTCACCTCGGCGATCGTGGCGTCAATGCGCACCTGCAGCGGCAGGATGTCCAGCTTGCGGAGCATGGTCTCGACCGTGGTGTTTTCGTTGGTGCTCGCATAGATCAGCAGCGCGTTGTTCTGCGTGTTCGGGATGATGCGCATGGCGTCCGCCGCGGCGCCCCCGCCCCCGCCCCCGCCATCCGACGGGTCCAGGCCGCCCAGCAACGGATTGCCGGAGGCGGGCGCAGCGGGAGCGGCGGCGGCTGCTGGAGGGGCCGATGTCGTGGCGCCGCCCAACCCGCCGCCGCCACCGCTGCCGAGCCCGGGGGCGCTGATCCCGCCGGGACTGGACGACGCGCCGAGCCCGCTGCCGGCCGGCAATGCGCCGCGGCTGGCGATCTGCTGCGCCGCCGTGCCCTGGCCGGTGTTGGCGGGCGAAGGCGTCGCCGTGACGTTGTTGGGGGTGAATGCCTGCTGCAGCACGTAGGCGATGTCGTTGCTGCGGCTGTTCTGCAGATAGTAGACGTGCCAGCTGCGCACCGACCCGTCGCGCGCGCGCTCCACCAGGCGCAGCACGCGGCGCACATCCTCGATATAGCGGGGCTGGCTGCTGACGACGAGCACGGCATTGATGCGCGCCATCGGCACTACGCGCACGATGGTGGACAGCGTGCCGCCCTGGCCGCGGATGGCGTCCTGCAGCGAGGCGGCGAAGTCCTTGGCGTCGCCCACCGCGACCGGAAACAGCGCGTAGGACTGCCCGGCGAGCACGTCCACGTCGAACGCGGCGATCAATGCCGCGAGGGTCTGCCGCGCGGAGGGCTCGCCGGACACGATCAGCGCGTTGCGTCCGGCGTCGGCGGTGATGCGGCCGCCGTTCTGCACGTAGGGCGTCAATGTCCGGGCCAGGTCCTCGGCCGAGGCGTAGCGCAACGGGATGAGCTGCGTGCCGCCGCCGTCGGGGCCGCTGGCCAGCCCGGGGGCGCCGGCGGCGGCGGCAACGGGCAGCACGCGGTAGACGCCGCCGGCCTGCAGCAGGGTGGCGCCATTCTGCGCCAGAAGGGTCTGCAAGATGGGCAGCAGGTCGCCACGGCCGACCGGACGCGTCGTGCGCAAGGTGGCGGCGCCGCGGACGGCGGGGTCGATCGTGAAGTTCTCGCCCAGTTGGCCGCCTAGGATCTGCGCCACCACGTCGCGGATGTCGGTGTCGGCGAAGTTCAGCGTGATGTCGCCGCCGCCGCTGGCTGGGCCGCCCGGGGCTGCCGCCCGGACGTTGGGCGTTGCGGCGAGGCTGATCTGCGGCAACGCTTGCGCGGTTGCGCCGCCGATCGGGCCGTTGATCCGCGCCGCCGCGGCGCCCGACGGACTGGTGATCAGCGGAAGCGAATCGAGCACGGGCGGGTCATGGCGCTCGCAGGCCAGCAGCGCCAGCGGCAGCAGCAGCGGGATGCATCGCGGCGTCATCGCGGCGCGGCTGTTGGGATCGGCGGCAACGGAGGCAGCTGCAGCGGCGGGGGCTGCGGGGCAGCCTGCACCGGCAGCGGCGCGGAGGAGAAAGTCGGACGGATGTCGTGCCGGCCGTCGGCGCCCACAAGGGTCACAGCGGTCGCGCTGATCGCCTCGACGCGATAGCCGCCAAGCTGGTCGCCCTGCCCCACCACCGTGCCGCGCCCGCCGTCGCGGCCGGCGAAGATCGCCTTGCGGTCGGCGCTGGACATCATGATGCCGGTCAGGTGCGGCAGCCGAGGGTCCAGAGCGCCCTGCACGGGCTCCGGCTTGCGGTCCGGCGAGAATGGGGGCCGGGCCAGCAGCGCGGCGACCTGTCCGGGCGCCAGGTCTGGCTGATCGTTCGGCGCGCCGGCCGGCGCTGCGGCCGTGCTTGAGCGCGGGGCGGGAAGCTCACCGGGCCCGTGGGCAAATTCCAGCAGGATCAAGGCGCTAAAGCATGCGGCGCCAGCGCATAGGGATGGCAGCAGCAGGCGGCTCATCGCGGCGCGTCCCGGCCGGCATACAGCGCCACGACCGTGAACGAGGCGTCGAGCGGCTTCACCGGGTCAGTCGCGATCGAGCGGGACAGTCCCACCTGCAACTCGCTGAGCATCATCCGCGGCGTCGCGTGGTCGACGTCCGACACCAGGCCGACCAGCCGCGACCAGACGCCGGTCACGGCGACATGGACGCGGATGCGGCGGTAGGCGCCGCCCGGCTCGGACGTCAGCACCTCGGCGCTGCTCATGCGCACGCCGGCATGCTCGCTCAGTTCCTGGAGGCGCTGTTGCAGCGCAGCGCCGGCGACCGCCTCCGTCGCGCCCGTGATCAGGCTGGCCGCCGGGTCGCCGCTGCCGGGTGCGGTCAGCCGCTGTAGGGCTGGGGCAGTCTCGGCGACCGCCGCCATGCGGCTGGCGAGCAGCCGGGTCTGCGTCAAGGTCTCCTCGCGCTGGCCATACCACTCCAGCAGCGGCGAGATCGCAGCCAGCCAAACCAGCGCAAGCAGCATCGCGGCGATCGCCAACGCCAGCGCCTGGCCGCGCCGCCCGGTCGGCAGCCCGGCGACGAACGCGCTCACGACGCAAGGTCCGCGCTAATGGTGAATTGGTCGCCGCGATCGCCGATCGTGCGGATGACGGGCGCGGCGAACGCCGGGTTCGCGAGCTCGGGCGCCGCGGATAACAAACCGATCAGCCGGACGGCGGCAGCCGAGCGGCCGGTCAGCGTCACCTTGCGGTCGCGCATGACGAACTCGGTCAGATACGTGTCGTCTGGCAGCGCACGGGTGATTGCCGCCATCGCCTGCAGGGCGTTGCCGGCGCGCTGGCCGACAGCGGCGAATTGCTCGGCCCCGTTGGAGGCGGCTGCAAGCCGGCGTCGCAGACCGTCGACGAGCGCCACGCGCGGCGCGAGGCTGGCAACCTGCGACCGGGCGGCCTCCAGCGCGATCTCCTGCTGCATCAGGGGGATCGCCAACGAAGCTGCAGCCAACCCGGCGCAGGCCAAGCCAGCCGCGCGCACGGCGAACGGGCGGGCGGCGCCGGCGCCCGGCGGCAGGGCGCC
Organism: uncultured Acetobacteraceae bacterium; assembly: GCA_964242925.1. Lineage (GTDB taxonomy): Bacteria > Pseudomonadota > Alphaproteobacteria > Acetobacterales > Acetobacteraceae > LMUY01. The sequence goes on along the minus strand of CAXTBW010000002.1, from coordinate 40,745 downwards.
GATGCGACGCGTGAGCCCATCGGGGCCAGGCGCCTCGAGGGCCGCAACGGCCACGCCGGCCCGGGCCAGCGCCTGCAACAGCGGCTGCACGGCGGTCTTGAGGACGATCGACAGCCGCACCGTCACCCGGCCGTTCGGCTTGTCGCGCTCGGCGACCGCCCAGGTCCAGAACACCTCCTCTGCCGCAAACGGCGTCAGGCGGTCCATCTCGTGACGCAGCACCCGGCTCAGCTCCGGCTCGGCGGCAAGCGGCAGGACAGCCTCCTGCTCGAGCAGCAACGGGCCGGGCACGTCCAGCACCGCGTTCTGGACGGAGCGCAGCCGGCTCAGCAGACCCCGGGCGGCGACCATCCCCGAATCGTCCAGGCGCGCTGTGCCGACCAAGCGCCGTGAACCGCGGCGGCGCAGGATGAACGCCACGTCCAGCCCGCCGCGCGGCTCTACGACTAGGCCGGCGGCGTCGGCCGCCCTATCGAGCGTTGAGGGCGCCAGGCTGCGCATCTGCTGCAGCCACCACTGGAAAAGTTCATGCAGCACTATGCGGTTAAAGCCCCCATTTTGTTGCAATAGCTATGTAATACAGTGCAGACGACCCGCTCGCCGCGGCAGGACTAACGTATACGGCATGCTGTGAGAAGTGGATGCCCTGGGGCGGCATGACGGTCAGGGGCGGCCTGTGGTCAGCCGTTCAGCCGCATGCGCATCGGCGCGACCACGATGGGCGGCCAGGCCTGCCGGCCGCCGCCAGGGAACGTCAGGCTGATGCGCACCAGCGCGGGCAGCGTCTTTTCCGGCCAGGCGACGACGAACTGGCCGTCCTGGCAGCAATAGGCGAACTCCATGCGCTGCACCCCCGTCAACAGCGTCGTTTCCGTTCCAGCGGGCGCCGCCGCCAAGCGGGTTGCATGCAGGTGCGGCGTCCAGCGCAGCACCAGGCGGTGGTCCGGGGTGACGCCAAGCGCCACGTCCGCCTCGCCGATGCCCAGGCCGGGCGCCACGGCCGCGAGGTTGGCGGTGAAGCTGAGGCTGCCGGGTCCGGCGTCGAGCAGGGCGGCGCTGGTGAGGCTGCCCGGGTCCATCTGCTCGATCAAGCCGCGCAGCACGCGCTCGGTCGCGTCCAGGTCGGCGTCGGCGGCGATCGTGGCGGACTGCCGCTCGGCCACGCGCAGGCCGAAGCGGGTTCCCTGCGCCAATCCGGCGAGCACCAGGCCGAGCACGACCAGCGCCACGAGGATCTCCAGCAGCGTGAAGCCCGGCGGCGCCTGCTTCATGGCGGCGGAGGCGGCGCCGTGCCGGCGCGGGCGGTGCGCAGCGTTACGACCCGGGTCTGCGCGCCCTCCGCCCACGACTCCACCACGGTGATGCCGTAGAGCGCAGGCAGCGGCTTGCCGGCTTCGACCGGCGCGCCGACCGCGACTGGCTGAATGCGGAGGCGCCAGTGATACCCGGCGCCCTCATCCCCCTGGCGGTCCTGCGGCTGGTAGTCCGGCCCGGCGCCCGCCAGCGCCAGATGCGACTCCGCCCGGCTGAGCGCCTCGCCGTAGCGCGCGGCGATTCGGGCCGTGCTCAACCCGCCAATGCCGCCCTCGAACAGCACGCCCAACGCGAGCGCCGCGATGATGAACGCGACCAGCACCTCCAGCAGGGTGAAACCCGCCGCGCGAGCGGGCGCTTCACAGCCCATCGCCCACGCTGACCCGGCCGGTGAGCCAGTCCACCCCCAGCACCGCGCGCACGGTCCCGCTCGCCAGGGCGATACGCCCGCCGGTGGAGCCGCCTTCCGGCGTGAACACGATCCCGTTCGCCGGCGCTGCGATGGCCAGGGCGCCGGGCAGCACGCGGCCTGCCGCGCCGCCAACGCTCCAGGCATGGCTGACCGGGTCGAGCAGGAAGGCGACGGGGCGGTCGGTCGCGATGGCCTGGCCGCGCGCCACCCGCAGCGCGCCGGACAAGATGGCGGCGGCGGCCCGCACCTCCTGCCGGGCGCTGCGGGCCGGGCCGCGGGTGAGCACGACCCCTAACACGGCGCCCAGGATCGCGACCACCATCAGCATCTCGAGCAGGGTGAACCCGGCCTCGCGACATCCAGCTCGGAACCGCCCGTCATCGCGAGCCGCCGCTTGGCGGCGTGGCGATCCAGGGCCGCGCACGCGGTGCTGGCGGCTGGATTGCCGCGTCGCAAGCGCTGCTCGCAATGACGATGTTGGCATCATTGCGCCAGATCGTTCAGGCTCAGCATCGCCAGCAGCAGCGACACGACGATCCCCGCGATCGCCGCACCCATGATGATGGTGATCGCGGGCACCAGCAGGCTCACCAGCCGCTGCACGCCCAGCCGGGTGCGCTCCTCGTGGATCTCCGCCGCGCTGAGCGCCATGGGGCCGAGCTGGGCCGTCTCCTCGCCGAGCCGCAGCAGGTGGATGGTGCGCGCCGGCATGACGCGCCAGGCGCCCAGCGGGCGGGACACGCCAGCGCCGCCGCGGGCGCGGGTGATGGTGTCGTCGATCGCCGCGACCGCCGCCGTGTTGCCGACCGCGTCGCGCACGATCCCCAGCGCGGCGATCAGCGGCACGCCGTTGACCAGCAGCGTCCCGAGCGTGCGGGTGAACCGCGCCGCGATGACGTCGCGCAGCAGCCCGCCGACCACTGGCACCCGCAGCAGCGCGCTATCCGTCGCCCGCCGCGGCCCCGGCCGGCGCAGCGCGGAGCGGGCCAGCAGGAGCCCGGCCAAAGCCAGCGCCAGAAAGTAGGCGCCGAAGCTCGACACCGTCGCCCCCGTGTCGATCAGCAATTGCGTCGACCAGGGCAAGGCCGCGCCGTTCTGCTCGAACAGCGGCACGAACTGCGGCAGCACCTGCGTCAGCAGCAGCACGATCGACCCGGTGGCCGCCACCGCCAGCAGCGCCGGGTAGATCATCGCCGAGCGCACCGTGCTGGTCAGGCTGCGCTCGCGTTCCAGCAGCAGCGCCATGCGGTCCAACGTGGCGCCCAGCGTGCCGCCCGCCTCCCCTGCCCGCACCATGCCGACCAGCAGGCGCGGGAAGCTGCGCGGCTGGCGGTCCAGCGCGGCGGACAAGGGACTGCCGTCGCGCACGGCATCGCGGACCGCCTCGAGCACGCCGACCACCCGGGGCTTGGTCGCCATCTCCACCAGGAAGCGCAGCGAGCGGTCCAGATCCTGCCCGGCGCCGAGCATGATCGACAGCTCCCGCACCGTGTTCGTCAGCTCCCCGCGACGCAGCGCGGGGGCGCGGCCCAGCGGTCGTTGCAGCGCGGCGAGCCAGTCCGTGCGGCCGGCCGGCTCCGCCCGCACCGGGATGTTGCCCTGGCGCTGGATGCTGGCGATCACAGCTGCCTCGTCCGCCGCCTCCATCAGGCCGCGCGTCACCGCGCCGGCGCCGTCGATCGCGGTGTAGCGGAACGCCGGCATCAGGCCTCGGCGCGAATGCTGCGGACGACTTCCTCGATGGTGGTGGCGCCGTCCAGCGCGGCGGCGACGCCCACGTCGAACATGGTCGCCATGCCGCCGGCGACCGCCTCGCGCTCGATCTCGGCGCCGTCCGCCCGGCTGAAGATCAGCCGCTCGATGGCGGGGGTGGGCGCCAGGAACTCGGCGATCGCCTGTCGCCCACGGAAACCCGTGTTGCGGCAGTGCGGGCAACCGACGGCGTGCCACAGCGACGGGTTGGCCGTTCCGCTGCGCCGGTCGAGCGCGAAACGGCGCACCATCTCCGCCGGCGCCGGCTCGGACCGGCGGCACTGCTCGCACAGGCGGCGCACCAGGCGCTGCGCCAACACGCCGCGCAGGACGGCAGTGAGAAGGTAGTCCTCCAGACCCATGTCGCGCAGCCGGGTTATCGTCTCGGCGGCGGAGTTGGTATGCAAGGTGGACAGCACCAGGTGCCCGGTGAGCGCCGCCTGCACCGCGATCTGCGCCGTCTCCAGGTCGCGGATCTCGCCGACCATGATCACGTCCGGATCCTGCCGCAGGATGGACCGCAGCAGGCTGGCGAAGGTCAGCCCGATCTGCGGCTTCACCTGGATCTGGTTGACGCCCGACAGCTGGTACTCGATCGGGTCCTCCACCGTGACGACCTTGCGGGTGACGGCGTTAAGCCCGCTCAGCCCCGTGTAGAGCGTGGTGGTCTTGCCGCTGCCGGTCGGTCCCGTCACCAGCACGATGCCGTTGGGTAGCGCAAAGGCCTGTTCCAGCCGGTCCACCACCTCGCGCCGCAGCCCTAGCCGGGCGTAGTCGAACACCACGGCGCTGCGGTCCAGCACGCGCAGCACCACCGTCTCGCCGTGCAGCGAGGGAATGGTCGAGACGCGGAAATCCACCTCGTGGCCGCGTACCGCCAGCTTGATGCGGCCGTCCTGCGGCAGGCGGCGCTCGGCGATGTCCAGCCGGGCCATGATCTTCAGCCGGGACACGATCGCGGCGGTCATGCCCGCCGGCGGGCTGTCCGCCTCCCCCAGGACGCCGTCGTTGCGGTAGCGCACGCGCAGGCGGTCGTCGAACGGCTCGATATGGATGTCGGACGCGTTGGTCTCGACGGCGCGGGCGATCAGCTGGTTGACCAGGCGGATCACGGGCGCCTCGGAGGCCAGGTCCTTCAGGCGGTCGGCGTCCTCCTCCTGCGCCTCGCTTTGCGGGTCGTCACGGACCGTCGCGGCCGGCGCGTCGTTCTCCGGATAGAGGCGCAGGAACGCCGCCTCCAGCTCGATCGGGACGGCCACTTCCAGCTGCACCGGCAGCCCGGTCGCGGCGGCGATGGCGCTCGGAGTGAACGCGTCCAGCGGGTCGGCCATAGCGACGACGACGCCGTCCGGCCCAACGGCCACCGGCATCGCGCGGGCGTGGCGCAGGAAGCGCACGGCGAGTCGGTCGGCGAACAGCGGCTCGGCCGGGTAGCGGTCCGGCGCGGCGACCGGGCAGCCCAAAGACTGCGCGTAGGCGGCGGCCAACTCGCGCTCGCTGACCAGGCCGAGCTGGATGAGCACCCGGTCGAGCCGCTGTCCGCTCTCCGCCGCGACCCGGCGGCCGCGCTCCAGCGTGCGCGCGTCGCAACGGCCGCCGACGGCCAGCAGGGCGGCCACCGACTCGGCGTTGGCGACCGGGGCGCCTTGGAGACCGCGCGAGGGGATTGGCGTGTCCATGGCCTTCTATCTTGTGCTTGACCCGGCCTGCTGCCAATGCGGCGCCATGCCAACGACCTGGCTTATCTGGATTTGGCCCATCTTGGCCGGGCCGTTCGTCGGCAGCTTCCTGGCTGTTCTGGTGCGCCGCTTGCCCCGAGGCGAGCCGGTCGCCCTGGCCCGGTCCGCATGCGAGCACTGCGGCCGTCGGCTGGCGCCGCTGGAGCTGGTCCCGATCGCCAGCTATCTCGCGTTGCGCGGGCGGTGCGCCGGTTGCGGCGGCGCTATCGCGGCGGAACACCTGCATATCGAACTGGCCGCGACGGCGCTGGCCGCGTCGGCGGCGGCTTCCGGGTCAGATGCCCGCCTGCTTTGGACCAGCTGCGGCTTCGGGTGGGCCCTGCTCGCGTTGAGCTGGATCGATTGGCGGCATCTTCGCCTGCCGGACGGGCTGACGTTGCCGCTGTTGCTGGCCGGCTTGGCCGCAACCGCCTGGCTGGACCCGGACGAGATCACCAGTCACGCGTTGGCGGCCGCAATCGGCTACGCGGCGTTGCGGCTGCTGGCGGCAGGGTATCGGTCCATCCGGGGCCGCAGCGGGCTCGGCGAGGGTGATGCCAAGCTGCTGGCGGCGATCGGCGCTTGGCAAGGCCTGCCAGGGTTGTCGCAGGCCTTGTTGGGCGGCGCTCTGCTCGGGCTGGGCTACGGGCTCACGCGCGCCTGGTTGCGGCGCGGCCGCTTGAGCGACGCGATCCCGTTCGGCCCCTTCCTTGCCGCTGCAGCCTGGGCGACGCAACTCGTGTTGCTGCATTTTCAAGCGCTTTGAGACAACGAGCCGGCATCGCGAGCCGCCGCTTGGCGGCGTGGCGATCCAGAGCGGCGCGTTCGGTGCTGACGGCTGATTGCCGCATCGCAAGCGCTCCTCGCAGGGACGATGCTGGCGGGACAGGTCAACGCTCCGCCAGCAGGTAGTCGCTCAATGCCTTGCCATGCAGGGAGCGGCCCAGCATCTGCTCGTTGTCCTCATACACGATCACGTCCGCATCCGCTAAATCGCGGCCGCGCCGGCCCTCGTCGAACGGGGTCTGCGCCATCGTTCCGTCGTGCCAGGTCAACGCGAACAGGCGCCAATACTCGTACTCCGTCACGATCGGCCGGCAGGGCTGTTCGCTCAGATGCTCGCCGATCGCGTGGCCGAAGCTGCCGCCCACAATGACCACGCGCCGGGCGTCGCAGGCGGGCGGCGTCGGCCCGGGCTGTTCCGTCACCTCGGGGACTGGCTGGGCATCGGGCCACCACAGCAGGTTCATCAGCGACGCCAAATCCACATCCACCCCGGCGGGCGTGTCGTTCATGCGCCAGTCGAAGCCGAACGGACTGAAGCCGGGCCGCAACTTGGCCAATGCTTCGACGACCGCCTCGGCGCCCAGCGCGGCGCCCACCGCGTTCCAGTGCGTGCCGCCGATCGGGTAGAGCGGGAACGGATAGCGCCCGTGCGCCTGCGTGATGACGGCCGTGGTGTCCACCACGCGCACGCCTGCGGCGCGAACCAGCGCCAGCCAGGCCGGCACCAGCCCGATGCGGTCGGCGTTGGCGGACGGGCACGGCATGTCAGGCGGCATGAACCCCGGATATTGCCCGACCTTGGACGGCGTTACGACGTAGAGGAAAGCCTTGCCCTGCCGCTCCACGACATCCTGCATCGCGCGGATGCGGCCCGCCCAGACCCGCGCCTCCGGCAGGAAGCTGGCCAGGTCGCGGGAGCAGTAATCGTCGGTGTAGGCGCGTTCCACAAGTTCCCGTTGCGCGCCGACGAGGACCGCCTGGGTGGCGGACGCGCCGAACAGCGAGAACATGAGCTGGTTGCGAACCCGCACAGCGAAGGTGAAGATCGGCAACCGGGCGCCGAGACCGCGCGCGTAAACCGCCTGGAACGAGCCGTCGAGCGCGGTCTGCAACGTCAGGCGCCGTTTCTCCGTCCGCTCCGTCACGCCCGTGAGCGCCGCAAACGCCGGGTGATCCCAGAAATGGATCTCGTGCCCGTGCGCGACCACGCCCAGCGTCAAGTTGGTCATCAGCAGCCCGGCGCATCCCGCCAGCGCCGCCGCTCCCACCAGGGCCGGGATCATTCGCGCAAGCCGAGCGAGCACTGCCATCGGCTAGAACCGGAAGTAGAGGAATGGTTTGAACGGCTCGGCCAGGACCTTGGACAGGGCCAGGACGAACAGCAGCGACACCGTCAGCTCCACCGCGAGCCGTCCGGTGGCGGCGGCCATCAACCAGCCAGCCATGCGGTCGAAGCCGGGCACGCGGGGCAGGAACGAGATCAGAGCCGCCGCCGCCACCGCCGTCAGCATCGGGGTGGTGCGCCACAGCGAAGCCGGGGCGCCGCAGCAGCCCGGTTGCGCCATGGCGGAGAGGAACCGGCCGGCTTGGCTCAGATTGGCGGCGCGGAACACCGTCCAGCCCACGACGGTGACGAGGAAGGTGACCGCATTGGCGACCAGCCGCGGCATCCGGTCCAGCCAGCGCAGCAGGAACAGCCGCTCGAGCACCAGGAACAACCCGTTATAGGCGCCCCACGCGACGTAGGTCCACGCCGCGCCGTGCCACAAGCCGCTGGCGAGAAAGCAGATCCAGAGGTTCGCGTAGCGCTGCCAGGGCGGCACGCGATTGCCGCCAAGCGGGATGTAGAGGTACTCGCGGATCCAGGTGGACAGCGATATGTGCCAGCGCCGCCAGAACTCGGTTATGCTGCAGGACACGTATGGTTTGTTGAAGTTCTCGTTGAGCCGGAAGCCGAACATGCGCGCAAGCCCGATCGCCATGTCCGAATAAGCGCTGAAGTCGATGTAGATCTGGAAGGTGAAGAACACCACGCCCCACCAAGCGTCGGCGAAGCCGATTTGGCCCGGTTCGGCGGCGAAAGTCATGTCCGCCCCGGACGCGAGCGTGTCGGCGAGGATGGTTTTCTTAACGACGCCCAGCATGAAGCGCTGGAACCCTTCCGCCATGTCGCCGCTGCGGATGCGGCCGGCGGCGGTCAGTTGCGCCTCGAGCTCGTGGTACTTGATGATCGGCCCGGCAAGCAGCTTGGGAAACAGGAACACGTAGAGCAGGTAGCGCGCGAAGCCCGGCGCCGGCTGGCTGCGGCCGCGGAACACGTCCGTCAGGTAGGTGATCTTCTCGAACACGATGAACGACACGCCGATCGGCAGCGCCACCTGGCCCACATGCCACGGTCGCAGGCCCGCCTGCACCAGCAGCACGTCGAGATTGTCGACCGCGAACCCGGTGTACTTGTAGTAGACCAGCATCACCACGTTCATCAGCACGCCCAGCGCCAGGCACCCCCGTGGCTTGCGCCCGGCCGCGATGCGCTTGGACAGCGCGTACTCGGCTACGCAGGTCAGCAGCACCACGGGGACGAAGCGCGGCTCGCTCCACAGATAGAAGAACAGGCTGGCAGCCAGCAGCACGCCTGCTCGCGCGCCTGCCCAGCGTCTTAAGACGAGGAACGCGGCGAGTGCGATCGGCAGGAACAGGAATAGGAAGAGCGGCTCGTAGAAAAGCATCCGTCACCCTACGCCTGACCAGGCGGAGGCCGCGGCAGCCATGGCCTGGCTGCGCGTCGGGTCTGGCGCGTCCATCACACGCCGCATTTAGCGCCCCGGCTCGGTCGAGTAAACCGAACCGGGGCGCCGACGGCGTGCGCTAGTGGATGTTGCCGTTGAACCCGTTCGGCAGGAATGCGCCCTTGCCCTGGCCGCCCCCGGTGACGATGTTGATCACCTGACTGAAGTTGCGGCGGAATGTCAGGCCGTTGCCATCCGTCGGCGCGATGTTGACGAAGCCATTGGTCGGCAGCAAAACGCCGGAATCGTCCACAGTGTTCGACAACTGGCTGCGAAGATTGGCGATCAGTTGGGTGTTGACCGCAACGGTTGCGCCAAGCTGGCCCAACACATAGCGGATAAGCCCGCCGTGATAGCCCTCGACGGCCAGAATGCTGGATGCGGCGGCCAGATACGTCTTGTTCTGGATCAGCGCGGCAGCGCCCGCATAGGCCGTAACGCCAACGTCCTCGAAGATGAACGCCCCTTGGAAGAAGCTGACCTGGTCGCCGAACGGATTGAACTGCACGGCGCTGGTCGTGACCCCGGCCGCAACTGCAGCCGCCTGAAAACCGCCGGCCAAGTCGATGGTCGGCCTAGCGACCGCCGCGGAGCCCAGCGCCGACCGCAAGAAGCGCACGTGGGTCTGCTCGTCGTTGGCGATGTTCGCCAGGTATTGCGCATACAGGGGCGTCGTGAACGGCACGATCGAGCCGCCGTTCACAGTGCCCGGCGTGCCGACGCCGGTGATGTCGCCCGGCTGCAGGCCAGTCCCGCTGAGCGCGCGAAGGTAGAACTCGGCCTCGATGTATTCGAGGTTGAGCGCGAAGTTCAGGATGTCGACGTCGCTGAAAGACTGTGCCCGCGCCGGGGTGCTGCTGACGATGGCGGCGCCAACCGGCCCCATCGTGGCGAGAAATGCCGCGGCCACACGGCTCACGCCTGCGCGGCGGGTGGTGATGGCGGCTTCGGCTGGCTCGGCGCGCGTCTCGATGACGTCCTGCGCCTCGGATTCGATATGGTCCACTTGGAGATGCTCCAGCTATTCAGGCGGTTCGCCGCCTTCGTGAAAAGAGGTCAGAGACCGCAGAATCAGCGGATGTTGCCGTTCAGCCCGAGGGGGAAGAACCCGCCGGCGTGGTTGGCGCCGTTGCCGTTCTCGACCACGTTGATCACCTGGTTGAACGTCCGCGCGAACGCGAGCGAGTTGCCGTCGACCGCATCAATTTGGGCGAAGGCGTTCAATGGGTTCAGCGTCCCCAGCGCAGTCGTCGCGCCGGTGAGGATGCTTTGCAGGTTTGCGATCGCCTGGGCTTGGAACGGCAGCAGCCCGGCGAGCGGCACGTCCGCGCCCGTGATCACCACCTCAGCCGTGTTGGTGTTGCCGAAGCTCTGCGTCAGAACGCCGCGAATTGCGCCCGCATGGTAGGCCTCCGCGGCGAGAATGCTGGCTGCCGAGCTGAGGATGGTCGGGTTGCTGATCAGCGGCGACGCGCCGTTGTAGGCGGTGATTCCCACCTCGGTGAGCGTGAACGCCCCGAGGAAGAAGTCGATCTCGTTCGAAAACGGATCGAATGCCGTGCCTGCTGGGATGGCGCCCGCGGCCAGCGCCGCCGCCTGGAAGGAGCCGGCAAGGTCGATCAGGGGCCGGGAAACCGCGGCTGATCCGAGCTGGCTGCGCAGGAAGGCGATGTGGCCCTGCTCGTCCGCAGCGATCTTGAGGGCGACCTCGAGGAAATACGGGTTCACCCAGGGCACCAACGTGCCGCCGTTCACGCCGCCCAACGTGCCCGTCCCGGTCACCAGGGTGTTGGCGAGACCCACGCCGGTCGAGCCGCGGGTGTAATACTCGCCCTCGAGGTATTCGAGATTGAGCGCGAAGTTCAGGATGTCGGCGTCGGAGAAGGCGGACTGCGCGTAGGCCTTCTTGCCGGCGAGCATCTCGCCAACCGGCCCCATCGTGCTGAGGAACGCAACTGCGGCGGCGCTGATGCCGGCCTTCCCAATGATGTTGCGACGGCTCACGCCGGAGACGGGCTCCTCTAGGCGCGGTTTATTTGCGTTGATGGCCCGCATTGATATTCCCCCCTGGCGGCACATGGGCACTTTTGCCGGGCTATCACCCTGCCGTAGCTGGCGCTCTAACCGACAAACCCTCGACCAAGAACAACATACATCAGAGTGTCCAACAAGTTTCGTTGTGTTGAAATTTGAACCTGGAGGGACGCAGCGAAGGTAAGCTCGGGCGTTCGGCAGCGCCTGCCTCCGATCCCTGAATCTCGTTCTGACCCCCGGCTCGCCGCCGGGCACGCGCCAGCCTGCCGAGCCTGCGATCGTCTTTCGGCGCTGTCCACACCGGATGCGGCGACGTTGCAGACGGTGCGGTTGCGCCCTGTTCGCCGTTGACGGCAAGTCGGCGTAGATGGGACGCCAGTGCCGAGGCTGGATCGACATTGCGGGGGACTGGCGAAATTACTGCACTCAAGTGAGCGTCGGCCTTTGTTCGAGACGCGGCCGCAGCAGGTGAACGGATGAGCGAGATGGAGGCTTTCGTCCTAGGGGCGGGTATGGTGGGCGTGGCAACCGCGCTCGCGTTGCAGGAGCGTGGTCACGCCGTCACCCTGATCGATCGACGGGAGCCGGGACGCGAGACGAGCTTCGGCAACGGCGGCATGATACAGTGCGAGGCGGCGGAGCCCTATCCGTTCCCTCGCAAGCTGGGGGTATTGCTTTCCATCGTCCTGGGACGGTCCAATGCCGTGCGCTGGACGTGGACCGCGGCGCCATCGAACCTTCGCCCCGTGGCATCGTATTTCCTGAACTCCGCGCGCGCGCGGCATGCCAAGATCGCGGCGATCTATGCCCAGCTCACCAGCGTGTCGACGCAGGACCACGCGCCCCTGATCGAAGCGTCGAACGCGGCGAACCTCATTCAGCGGAGCGGTTACCGGGTCGCGTTCCGCAGCGCGCGAACGTTCGACACGGCGGCTGAGGGCGCGCGCAGGATGAAGCAGCTTTACGGTGTGAGGAGCGCGATCCTCTCCGCCGACGCGTTGGCGTCCCAGGAGCCTGGTCTGCTGCGGCGGCTGGCCGGGGCCGTCCACTGGCTCGACACTTGGAGTTGCTCCGATCCAGGCTTGCTCGTGTCGCGCTACGCGGGGCTTTTCACGTCCCGTGGCGGGCGAATCTGCACCGGCGACGCTCTGACCTTGACCAGAAAAGGGCACACCTGGACGGTGACGACCGATGACGGACCGGTCAGCGCGGCAACGGCGGTCGTGGCTTTGGGGCCTTGGTCCGCAACACTGCTGGCGCGCTTCGGCGTGGAAGTCCCGCTATTCCGAAAGCGGGGCTATCACCAGCATTACGATGTCGCGAACGGGCCGACGACTCCCCTGTTGGACGCCGACAACGCCGCCTTTTGCGCCCCCATGCGCCAGGGACTGAGGATCGCGACCGGGGCCGAGTTGACGCGGCCGGGCGCCCAGCCCTCCCCTGTCCAGCTGCGCAGGGCAGAGGCGTCGGTCGCGGAGCTGTTTGCGCTTGGCGCTCCCAGGCCCGGCGAACCCTGGTTCGGCGATCGCCCGTGTTTGCCCGATATGTTGCCCGTCCTAGGTCCGGTCCCTTCGCTTCCAGGGCTGTGGACCAACTTCGGTCATGCGCATCAGGGTTTCACGATGGGACCGACGACGGGCCGTCTGCTTGCCGACTTGATTGATGGCGAGGACCGTTGCAAGTCGTTGACCGACAGGCTCGGGGTCAACCGGTTCTTGCAGTGACGGCATCCCGTTTCGTTCATGCGGCCTCGCGCAGCATGCAAGTCCGGCCCTGGATGCCTCACCAAATCCATCACGAGACGCAGCAGTCCGCGTAGGATCAGGCCGCCTGCGCGGTCGGCAAAGCGCCCGGCATCGTCACTTGGCCGCCGTTTGAAAGGGCCATCGTGCTGCCCAACTTCGCGCTGAGCGCCGCGAAACGCGTCAGGATGTCTTCGCCTGCTTCGCTGCCGGCAGCCTCGAAGCGAATGTCGTTGTCGGCGCCACGCCGCGCAGGCAGCAATTCGATCGCGCTGATCGTCTTGCCGGAGAGCGTGCAGCGCAGCGCGATGCCGTCGAGGTGGCGATTGCGCATCACGGCCCAATCGAACACGAAGTTCCCCAGGCTGTAGAACACGGGCTTGCCCCGATAGATCTCGCCGCCCTGCACCACGTGCGGATGATGGCCGAACACCATGTCCGCCCCCGCATCAATGGCGGCGTGCGCGATCTCCCTCTGGTAGTCCACCGGCTCCTCCTTGGAGGAGACACCCCAATGGCAGGACAGGATCACGATGTCCGCCTGCCCGCGGAGCTGCCGCACGTCCTCGCGCATCGCGTCCAGCTCAGCCGGATCGCAGTAAGTCCGCGTGATCGGTTCGGCGCCGGGCATCTCGAGCGCGCGATGGTTGGCCTGGTAGGCGGCGTGCGCCTTGATGGTGGCGCAGCCCGGCGCTTGCGGCCCGGCGGCATGGTCGCTCGGCCAGAACACCGACGTGTAGCTGAGAAAGCCGACCCGGACGCCGCCATGCTCCAGCACCACCGGGCGATGCGCCTCTGCGAGGTTGCGTCCGACGCCGCAGTGTTTGATGCCGACCTCATCCAGCACGTCCACGCTGCGGACCGCGGCCGAAGCCGGGTGGGACACATTGCTGGCGCAACTGACGCCCATGTAACCGGCTTTGCGCAGCGCCGATGCCACCCGCGCCCCGGAGTGTCGCCAACCCGGCTTGTGCGGGATGTCGGGGCGGGAGGGGTCCTCGGAAGGCTCGGCAAGCGGACCTTCCAGATGGCCGAACAGCAAGTCGGCGGTTGCAAGCGTATCCTTGACGTGGGTGAAGGCGCTGTCGGGATCCGCACGGTTCTGGATGTTGGTGTCGCCGAGAATGAGAAGGGTTTGGTTCATGGTGGACTCCATCTGTCATACAGCAAGGGTTTGCGGGGCGACGGGCGTTGCGGGCTCAGGCGCGAGGGCTTCCAGCGAGCGCTGGTTCGTCTCGATCCCGAACAGGGCGATGCCTGCCGCCATGGCGAGGTAGAGCGCCGAGATCGCGTAGAGCACTGAAGGAAGCCCGTATGCGTCGAAAAGCGACACGACGATGTAAGGCGAGGCGATGACCGACAGGCGTCCCGTCATCTGAGCCACGCCGGCGCCGCGGAAGCGATACTCCGTCGGGAAAAGCTCAGGAGTGTAGGCGGCCAGGCCAAAGCCGATCATCAGGCTCATGCCGCCTTGCAGCAGGAAGCCGAACGCCAGCGTGCCGGTGGCGGTGGTCATCTGGGAATACATCAGGCCAAAGAAGCCGCATGCCAGCGAGGTGAAGAGGATTCCGCGCCGACGCCCTATGCGGTCGGACAGGAGCATTCCTACGACTGGCCCGAGTGAGCTGCCGAGCGCCTGAATGGTTGTGTAGGAGAGCGACTTCGTCACGCTCATCCCCGACTTGATGTAGAACGTCGGCACCCAGTACGAGAAGCTGTAGGACCCCATGAGGCAGGTCACGCAGACCGCCATGGCGAGCAGCGTGCGGCCGATTACGGGCCGGGTGAATAAGATCGAGATCGAAGCCGTCGGAGGCGGCGGAGCGGCTTCGGCGGGCGCCGGCACTGACTGACCTTGCCCAACTTCCGCTTCGATCGCCGTCATGACGGCTTCGGCTTCTTCCGTGCGTCCACGCCCTTCCAGCCAGCGTGGGGACTCCGGCAGCTTGCGTCGCAGGAACCATACCCAAAGGGCGCCGAGGCCCCCGACCAGGTACATCGGCCGCCAGCCGAAAAGCGGGATCACCAGCAAGCCTGTCAGGTTGACTGCGAACGTGCTGGACATGGAAACGACGCTGATCAGCCCAAGCGCCCAGCCGCGTTTACTGGGCGGCACGAACTCGCAGACCATGCCGTAGCCGACGACATACTCGGCGCCGATGCCGATCCCCATGAAGAACCGAAGCGTGGTCAGAACCGTCATGGACGGCGCCAGGGCCGAGCCCAGGCACATCGCGCCGAAGATCGCCAGATTGAATTGATACGCAAAGCGCCGCCCAAAACGGTCGCCGATGATGCCGGTCGCCAGCGCCCCCACGGCAAGCCCGGCAAAGGTCACTGAGATGTAGTGAGCGTTGATCTGCATGTTGGACCAGCCGTCCTGGACCAATTTGCCCAGGACGCTGGCCGCCATCTGGTTGTCGAAGCCGTCAAAGAACATCCCGAGGCCGACCAAGGTCAGTATCCGCCAATGGAAGGCGCTCATCGGCAGCCGGTCCAGACGGGCCGCGGCATTCACCGCACGGTCCATGGTCGCATTCCCCTGATGCTTCCGGTCGTTCAACGCCGGACAGTCCGCAACGATAGGCATCCTGCCCCATGCGGCAACATGCCAATCTTCTCATCCGCGGCATGACTTTTCTTGATGGCTCGTCTACACTGCGACCTCCCTCGTCGGAGGCGTTTGTGACCCGGCAACTGCCGCCATTGAACTCGCTGCGGGCGTTCGAGGTCGCGGCCCGGGCACGCACCTTCACGGATGCCGCGCACATCCTGCATGTGTCGCAAGGCGCCGTCAGCCGCCACATCGGTCAACTGGAGGCGTTCTTGGGAACGGCGCTTTTCACCCGGGGTCCGCGGGAGCTGACGCTTACACAAGCTGGACAGGACTATGCCAGGGCGATCCACGGCGCGTTCGAGCAGATCGAGGCCGCGACCCGGCAGCGCCTCGTCGCCAACGACCGTCGATCCGTGCGGATCCGGCTGTTCCCGACGGTTGCGGTGAAATGGCTGATGGGGCGTCTGGCCCGCTTCCACGAGCTGCATCCGGTGATCGATGTCGAGGTCACGACCACGAGCACGCTGGTCGACATGACCGAGGAGGATGTCGACCTCACCATCCAGATTCCACCGGGGCATAAATCTGGTCTACGTTACGAGAAGTTGTTCCCGATCGAGCTGATCGCGGTCGGAGGCGCGCAGCAGCCAATGCTCGCCTCGCCAGAGGCGGCGGCCAATCGGACGTTGCTCCATTCGCTCAAGCGGCCCCATGACTGGCCAACTTGGTTCGAAGCGGCGGGGGTTGCGCCTTCGGTCCTGCGAGAAAGCCTCACGTTCGGAAATTCCTCCTTGGCTTACCAGGCGGCGATCGACGGTTTAGGCGTGGCTCTAGGCCATACGGCGCTCGTGGCGGACGACCTGCACTCAGGCAGGCTCGTGGCTTTGCACCCGCTCGTGGTGAAGACGAACGAGTCGTACTACCTCGTTAGCCGCGCCGGTGATGGCGACCGTCCGGACGTGGCGACCTTTCGACGCTGGATACTCGGCAGCTGACGTTCGAGACTGAGTTCACTGCAAGCACGCACCGGGAATGCAGCCAATGCGGCTCGCTGATGGAGTAAACGGTCCAACGGCGAGGAGCGGCTTCGCGACTTGACGGACCGCCTCGTCCTTCGCGAACACTCGCGCCCGGCTCTGGTCCGTTCGGGCCACCTATCCGCCAGGCCTCAGGGAGAGAACGCAGTGGGAAAACCCGGCGCAACGGACGGGTCCTACGACGTTGCCATCGTCAGGCCGGACAACCGCCGAGGCTCGTCCGCCTGCTTCGCCCCTGGACAGCGATGGCCGGTTTGAGGTGGACGGGCAGGCCGTGTCAGGATGCGACGCATCCATGTCCGCTCGTAGCCCGTTGAACGTCGACCCGGCCGCCACGCCGGACGGCGTCCCAATTCCGCAGCGATACTGGGCGGTCCTGACCATCGGTCTCGCCGTATGCATGGCGGTGATGGACGGCGCCATCGCCAACGTCGCCCTGCCCTCGATTGCGCGGGACGTGCACGCGTCCTCCTCCGCCTCGATTTGGGTCATCAACGCTTATCAGTTGGCGGTGACTCTCACCCTCCTGCCACTTGCCTCGTTGGGCGAGATTTACGGATTCCGCCGAGTCTACTGGGTCGGGCTGGCGGTGTTCACCTTGGCGTCCCTCGGCTGCGCCCTGTCCGACAGCTTGGCGACGCTGACGGCCGCGCGCGTGTTGCAGGGGTTGGGCGCCGCGGGGATCATGAGCGTCAACAGCGCGTTGACCCGGTTCGTCTACCCGCGCGCGCTGCTCGGCCGCGGGATGGGGATCAACGCGCTGGTCGCCGCCGTCTCGTCCGCCGCGGGGCCGACGGTCGCATCCGCCATCCTCTCGGTTGCGAGTTGGCCCTGGCTATTCGCGGTCAACGTCCCGATCGGCCTCATCGCTTTCGCCATCGCGCTGCGTACGCTGCCGCTGACGCCCCGCTCCGGATACGGCTTCGACAGTCCGAGCGCCGTGCTGAACGCCTTCTTCTTCGGCCTGCTCATCATCGGCATCGGCGGCTTCGCGCACGGCGAGAGCGCGCTGTTCGCGGCCATCGAGCTGGTCGCGGCGCTGGTGAGCGGCGCCGTGCTGGTGAAGCGTCAGCTCTCCCTGCGCGCCCCGTTGCTGCCGGTGGATCTCCTGCGGATCCCGCTGTTCCGGCTATCGGTCGCCACCTCCGTCTGCTCTTTCATGGCGCAGATGATGGCCTTCGTAGCCCTGCCTTTCTTCCTGCAGAACGTGCAGGGGTATGACGCAGTGACGACGGGGCTGCTGATGACGCCGTGGCTCGTCACGACCGCCATCATCGCGCCAATTGCCGGCAGGCTGGCGGATCGTCACTCCGCCGGGATGCTGGGCCTGGTCGGTTTGTCCGTGTTCACCTTGGGTCTGCTCGCGCTCGATCTGCTGCCTGCGCACGCGGCCCCGCTCGACATCGTATGGCGGCTGAGCCTGTGCGGCTTCGGGTTCGGATTTTTCCAGTCGCCCAACAACCGCGCCATCATCTCGTCTGCGCCACCCGCGCGGACCGGCGGCGCGAGCGGGATGCTCGGCACGGCGCGGCTGTTCGGACAGACCGTCGGCGCGGCGCTGGTGGCGCTGGCGTTCGGCCGCTTTCCGGCCAACGGGACCGAGGTTGCGCTCATCGTCGCCACCGTCATCGCCGGGTTCGGCGCATTGGTGAGCGGGGCGCGGCTCCGCATCTAGAACAGTTTCGCACCGATCCACCGACGCCTGCCTGGCGCAGCCGATCTTGCCTGCCGTCAGAAATCCGTTACGGCGCCAGCCCTGGGGGCTGGGGTGTGGCCTCGATAAGCGCGCGGGTATACGGGCCGCCCTCACCGGCCCCGATCGCCCCGGCGCCGAGCAGGTCCACCAGCGCGCCGTGCTGCATGACGGCGATGCGATGGGCGATCTGCCGCACCAGGTTGAGGTCGTGCGTGATGAACAAATAGGCGGTTCCTTCTTCGCGATGCAGTTCCAGCAGCAGCTCGACGACGCTGGCCTGCACGCTGACATCGAGCGGGGCGGTGATCTCGTCGCAGATGACCAGCGCCGGACGCGCGGCGAAGGCGCGGGCGATGGCGACGCGCTGCTTCTCCCCGCCGGAGAGTTGGTGCGGGTAGCGGCTGGCGTACCCGGCAGGCAGCCGCACCCGGTCCAGCAGTCGCGGGATGTCTGCCGCGCTGCCGCCATAGAGGCGCAGCGGCCGGGCCAATTGCAGCCCTATCCGGTGACGCGGGTTCAGCGAGGCGTCCGGATGCTGGAACACGATCTGCACCGCGCGCCGGTAAGCGCGACCCATGCCCCTGCCCGGCGCGACTGGCTGTCCCTCCAGCCTGAGTTCACCCGTGAACGGCGCGAGCCCGGTGATGGCGCGCGCCACCGTGGACTTGCCAGAGCCGGATTCGCCCACCAGTCCGAGGATTTCTCCCCGCCGGATCGCCAGGCTCACGCCTTTCACGGTGGGCGCTGGAGCCGGGCCGAACAGGCGGCGCTTGGCGTAGCAGACCTCGATCCGCGCGAGTTCCAGCAGGGTGGCGCCGGGCGTGCCCGTTGGCAGAACGCGGTCAGGACGGGGCACGGCTGCGACGAGCTCACGCGTGTAGTCGGCCACAGGCGCCACGAAGATGCGACGCGCCGGCGCCTGCTCCACGATGCGGCCACGCTCCAATACCGCCACTCGATCCGCCACCCGGGCAACCAGCGCCAGATCGTGGGAGATGTACAGCCCCGCCACTCCGGTCTCCGCCCGCAACTGGGCGAACAGGTCCAGGATGCGGGCGCCGGTGATCACATCCAGCGCGGTTGTCGGCTCGTCGAAGATCACCAGCTCCGGGCTGGCGGCAAACGCGGCGGCGATCACCACCCGCTGCTTCTCGCCGCCGGACACCTGGTGCGGATAGCGCCGCATGAACGCGTCCGGGTGGCGCAGCCCGACATGACCGAGCGCCTCGATCGCCGCCGCCCGTGCGGCCGGGCCGTCCAAACCGCGGTGCAAACGCAGCATCTCCGTGACCTGGCGGCCCAGCGTTAGAGTGGGATTCAACGCCGCCGCCGGGTCCTGGAACACGAACCCGATTCGCTTGCCGCGCACACGGCGCATCGCGCTTTCGCTGAGGGATCGCAGATCCTGGCTGCCGAACCGCATGCTGCCGCCCTGTTCCCGCGCGTTCGCGGGCAGAGCGCGCATGACCGCACAGGCCAGGCTTGTCTTGCCCGAGCCCGACTCTCCGACCAGGCCCACGACCTCGCCGGGTCCGACCTGCAGGTCGATGCCCTGCAGCACGGCGGCGACGCCGCCGCCGGGCGCGCGATAGCCGAGCGAGTAGCCCGCTATGTCCAGCAGCGGGCTCACCGCTCGTCCCGCGGGTTCAGCGCATCGCGCAGCCCGTCGCCGAACAGGTTGAAGCCGACTGCGGCGAGCGCGATGGCGCTGGCCGGGGCGATCATGGTCCAGGGCGCCTGGTGCAGGAAGCGGCGCGCTTCGGCGGCCATGAGCCCCCAGTCGGAGGCTGGCGCCTGCGCTCCCAAGCCTAGAAAGGACAGGGTGGCGAACAGCATGATCGCGAAAGCGATCCGGATCGTGGTCTCGACCACCACCGGCGCAACCACGTTGGGCAGCATTTCCGCCAGCACGATCCAGCTCGCCCCTTCGCCGCGGGCGATCGCGGCGGAGACGTAATCCTGTCGACGCGAAGCCAGCGCCGCACTGCGGGTGATGCGCGCCATGGCGGGCACGAACGCGATGGCCACCGCAAGCGCTGCGTTGGCGCTGCTGGCTCCCAACGTGCTCACGATCAACAGCGCGAGCAGCAGCCCGGGGATAGCCATCACGGCATCGATGGTGCGCATGATCGCCTCGTCGGCGCGGCCGCCGAGATAGGCGGACCCAGTGCCCAGCAGGGCGCCCACCCCGGAGCCGGCCACCGTTGCCAGCACGGCAAGCGTCAGCGTCTTGCGGCCGCCGGCGAGCACGCGGGACAGCACGTCGCGTCCCAACTGGTCGCCGCCGAACCAGTGCCGGGGCGAGGGCGCGGCGAAACGGCCGAGAAAATCGATCTGCTCGGGATCGTAGGGCGCCAGCCACGGTCCGGCGGCGCATACGACCACCAGGATGACCAATAGCGCGAGCCCGAGCAGACCCTGCGGCGTCCGCAGGAAGCGTCGGACGGTGTCAGTCAAGGCGGATGCGCGGGTCGAGCAGGACGTAGGCGACGTCCGCCGCGAAGTTCACGACGGCGTAGGTGGCCGCCATGAGCACCGCGCCCGCCTGGATGGTGGGCAGGTCGCGCGACTGGACTGCCGCGATCAAGGCGCGACCGACCCCGGGGATGGCGAAGATCTCCTCCACCACGATGATGCCGCCGAGCAGGTACCCGACGTCCAGCGCCACGATGGTGACGACGGGGAGCAACGCGTTCCGCAGCGCGTGCCCGAACACCACCCGGCCCGGCGGCAGGCCCTTCAACCTGGCCGCGCGGATGTAGTCGCTGTGCAGGACGTCGATCGTCTCGGAGCGGACCATGCGGGACACGTGCGCCACCAGGATGGCGGACACGGTCAGGACCGGCAGGACCAGGTGGCGCAGCCCGTCCACCGGATCGTCCGTCAGCGGCACGTAGCCGGTGGCGGGCAGCCAGCGAAGCTTGTCGGCCAGCGCGATGAGCAGCAGGGCGCCCGTGACGAACTCCGGCAGCGAAACGCCTGCGTACGAGACCAGCCCGGCAAGCACGTCGACCACGCCGCCGCGGCGCAGCGCCGCCACCAGGCCAAGCGGGACCGCCATCACCAGCACCAGCGAGAGCGACAGCCCGGCCAGCAGCAGCGACCGGCCGAGCGCCAGAAGCAAGGTCGGCGCGACGGGCTGCCCGGTTCGCATCGACGTGCCGAAATCACCCGAAGCCATGGCTCCCAGCCAGCGCCAATACTGCACGAGGGCCGGGTCGTTCAGGCCCAGCCGCACGCGCACGGCGGCCAATGCGGCGGGCGTGGCGTTCTCGCCAAGCAGCGTCATGGCGGCGTCGGCTGGCAGCAATTGCGTGATGCCGAACACCAGCACGGAGACGATGAGGAGCGTGTAGGCGACGAAGCCGAACCGCCGGGCAAGCCACAGAGCCACGGTCAGCCGCGCCTTGGCGCGTCCTTGCCCAGCGAAACGAGATCGAGCCGGAACACCGCCCCGCGAGGATGCAGCGTGTAGCCTTGGACGTAGGACCGGCGCGCCCCGAGCAGGTCGAAGAACACTGGGATGACCGACGGCGCCTGGTCGTGCATCAGCGCCTGCGCCTTGCCATAGGCGTCCCTACGCGTGGCCTCGTCCGCGGTCCCGCGGGCCTGGGCGACCAGCGCGTCGAATTCGGCGTTGTTCCAGCGCGTCTCGTTCCAGGCGGCGTCCGAGGTGTAGAGCAGCGAGAAGATGGCGTCCGCCGTCGCCTGCATGTTGTAGAAGCCGACGTAGAACGAGCCTTTCTTCCAAACCTGATCGAGATAGGTGGCGTGCGGCATGGTCTGCACGTTGATGCGGAACCCGGCGGGCTTAGCCATCTCCCGCACGGCCAACCCCAATTGGGTGCGGGTGCCTGGCGTGTCGGACGCGATCAACGTGAGGTCGAGCCCGGTGGCGTACCCGGCATCCGCCAGCAGCTTCTTGGCCGTGGCGATATCCGGCTTGCGGAGCGGTTGCGGCTGGTGGAAATGGTAGGCGGCGTTCATCGGCGAGTCGTTGCCGGGCGTGCCGTATCCTTGCGCCACGAAGCCGACCATCGAGTCCCGGTCCATGGTCAGGGCCAACGCCTGGCGCACTCGCGCATCGCCGAAGGGCTTCTGGTCGCAGCCCATGTTGATGTTCAGGAACTGCCCGGACGGCACGCGCAGCGGCGCCACGCCATCGGCGCCGTCCAGGCGTCCGAACTCGGTCGCGGCCGTGGTCGCCATCAGGTCGACGTCGCCCGCGAGCAGGGCGGACGCCTCTGCCGTTGGGTCGGGATAGACGACCACCTCCACGCGGTCGACGTAGGGGCGCGGCGCGTCCCAGTAGGCCTCGTTGCGGACGACGGTGATCTGCCGGTCGGGCTCGAACGAGACGAGCTTGAATGGCCCCGTGCCCACCGCCTTGCGCGACAGCTGCGCGAGGTCGCCGGACGCCATCGAGGCGGGGACGATCTTGGCGTTGGTGTAGGCGAGCGCCACTGGCAGGTCGGCATACGGCGTCTTCAACGTGAAGCGCACGGTCGCAGCGTCGAGCGCCTCCACCTTGTCCACCGGGCCGATGTTGGCGCGCGCGGGCGAGGCGGTCTTCGGGTCCATGATCGCCGCGAACGTGGCCGCGACGTCTCGCGCCATGCACGACGCGCCGTCATGGAAGCGCAGGCCCTCGCGGAGCTTGAAGGTCCACTGCGCCAGGGTATCATCATGGCTCCAGGACGCGGCCAGGTCCGGGATCGCCGTCATGTCCGGCGCCAGCCGGGTCAACCCGCTGTAGAGCATCTCGCAGACGAGATACTCCGGGTTCACCCGGGCGAGCAGCGGGTTCAGGACGGAGGCCGCCTGGTCCACGGAGACGCGCAACGTGCCGCCGCGAGCCGCCTGCTGCGCATTGGACGCAACCGGGAACGTCGCGAGCGCGGCCCCGGTTGAGAGCACGCTGCGACGGGACAGAGGGGTCATGACTCATGCTCCGAGGTCATTGATGGCGAAGTCCGCGGGAGGCAGGCCAGCACGCTGCGTGCCAGGACGACGGCAACCTCGAGCGTTCGTGCTGGGCGGCGGCATGGCGGCAGGGTCGTGCTCACGACGGGGCCATCTGCTACATCCTGTGCTTGGATACGGAGCCCCTCGCCCTTGAGGCCAACCGCGTCGAGCAGCCCGACTGAGGTGCAGCATGCCGAGAAGGATGAAACTGGCGGCCTACGTCAAGACGGGGCCGACCGCGACCCATGCTGGCGGCTGGCGGCACCCGGCGGCGGCGCTGCACGACATCTTCGACCCGCGGCGCTACGAGCAGCTCGCGCGCACCTTGGAGGAGGCGCGCTTCGACGCGGCGTTCTTCGCCGACACGTTCGGCATCCCGGACGTCTATGGCGGCCATTTCCGCACCTACGTCCAGCGCGGCGGTCAGATCAGCTACCTCGACCCCATGCTCGTCTTGCCGCTGATGGCTCGCGTCACCGAGCATCTCGGCCTTGGCGCCACGCTGTCCACGACCTTCCATCCGCCCTACCTGCTGGCGCGCATGCTCGCCTCCCTCGACCTGCTGAGCGGCGGGCGGGCGGCGTGGAACGTGGTGACCTCCGCCACCGACATGGAGGCCCGCAATTTCGGGATGGACGCGCTGCCGCCGAAGGACATGCGTTACGACCAGGCGGACGAGGTCCTGGAGGCGTGCTGCGCCTTGTGGGAGTGCTGGGACGCCGACGCGCTGGTGCTGGACCGCGAGAGCGGCCTGTTCGCCGACCCGGACAAGATCCGCTACGCCGACTATGCAGGGCGGTACGTTCGCACCAAGGGCCCGCTCGCCATGCCGCGCAGCCCGCAGGTGCGCCCGGTCTTCCTGCAGGCGGGCGCCTCGCCCCGCGGCCGGGCGTTCGCCGCTCGCTGGGCGGAGATGATTTTCGCCAGCGGCGGCACGAAGGCGGCCAGCGTGGCATTTTCCGAGGACATACGAGGGCGGATGGATGCGATCGGCCGCCCTCGGGAGGACTGCGCCGTGCTGAACTCGCTCGGCGTAGTCCTGGGAGAGACAGAGTCCCACGCTGCGGACCGGGCCGCTCAACTGGACGCGCTGGCCGACATTGATCTGGTTCTGGCGCACAACTCGACCATGGTCGGCGCCGACCTCGGGCGGCACCAGTCGCCCGAGTCGGTCGCCGAGGCCAAGGGCAACGCGGGTATTGGCGGCATCGACGAAAGCCTCCAGCGCCGGGCGCGCGAGGCCGGTGAAAGCTATGCGGCCAATGTGCGCAAGCCGCGGAGCGTGGTCGTCGGCACGCCAGTGTCGGTTGCGGACAAGATGCAGGACGTCTTCGAGGCCGGCGGGTGCGACGGCTTCGCCGTCTGGCCCACGGTGTCGCCTATCATGTTCGAGGAGTTCGGCCGCTTGCTTGTGCCTGAGCTGCAGAAGCGCGGGCTGGTGCAGCGGGAATACGCACACGGCACGCTGCGAGAGAAACTGCGGCAGTGAGCGCGCGCGGTCGCATGGCGCTGAAGATGGCCGACCGCACTCAGCTACCGGAGCGGGAAGCCCAATCGCATCAGCGCGTCCCTGAGGCGATCCCTTCCTGCCAGCGCAGAAACCTGGCCCATGCGCGACATCACCCGCGCCGTCCAACTGTACGAGGATCGCTCGGCCGCGGCGCTGAACGCCTCGAGCGCGCGGTCGTATGCAGCCACGCCGACGGTCTCTGCCGCGCTGTCGTAACGCTCCCGATGAAGGACGACCGACTGCGGCAACCGGGGCTTCACCATGGCGGGAACGGCCTCGTCGGCGTAACCGACGCACAGCCCGGTGACGGCGAACGAACCCGGCGGCAAGCCGAGCAGCGATGCGACCCGTTCCACGTCGTTTCGCAGCGCGCCGATATAGACCGTGGCGAGGCCCAGGCTCTCTGCCGCGACGGCGGCGTTCTGCGCGGCGATGGCGGCATCCATCGCCGCGACCAGGAACGTCTCGAGGTAGGGCAGCGCCTCCAGCGTTTGTCCTGCCGCAAGGCCCACCCGTTGCAGGCGCGACAGGTCGGCGACCCAGACCAGGAAAAGCGGGCACTGCTCGATATGCGCCTGCCGTGCCGCGACCGCCGCCAGCGCGGCTTTGGTGTCGGGGTTGGTCACGGCGACCACGGACCAAGCCTGCATGTTCGACGATGTTGCGGCGGATTGCGCCGCGGCGACCAAAATCTCCAACGTGCCCGCCGGCAACGCGTCCGTCTTGTAGGCGCGCACAGACCGATGCCGCAGCAAGCTGTCGATCGCCTCGTTCCATGGCCCGGCGTGCCCAAGCTCCGCCCCAGCCCCATACCGAGCGTGCAGAGCGGAAAAGCGCGTATCGGCTGCGATGTCGTTCATTGCGCGTCCTGCATCATGTGTCGTCTGGTCGGACCGTAAGCCCTCCCACTCGGTATGAGCAAAGCTGCAGGAGCTCAAACGTCGAGCTTCGCGAACCGTTCGTCGTGTCCAGCTTGTCCCTCGCGCTGCGGACCGCTTCCGCTTCGTACGAGGCCGTTGCACTCTGCAAGGCATGAACAGCCGATCCAAAATCACCTACGCCCGCGAGCACGCCTTGGCGTCGACCGAGTTCCGGCGCGTGCTGGTGGACTCAGGCTTGGCGGCTCTTCGCCCGGTCGACGACGCGGCACGGCTGTCCGCCATGCTTGAAGGGGCAAACCTCGTCGTCACGGCTCGTGCGGACGCGCCCGGTGCGCCGCTGCTCGGCTTGGCGAGGTGCATCACTGACTCCGCCTGGGCCTGCTACGTGGCCGACCTCGCCGTTTGCGCCTCTGCCCATGGGTCCGGCGTAGGTCAAGGCCTGATGGAGGAGGTTCGCCGCCAAGTTGGCGGAGGCGTCGCCGTCCTCCTGGTTTCCGTGCCCGACGCCGTGGGGTTCTACGAACGGATCGGGATGGAGGCGGTAAAGGACGCCTTCTGGTTTCGTCGGCAGACATAGATCTTAGCAGTCTCAGTAGACGAGGGCTTCGCGGATGGGTTGATTTGCTCGAAGGCGGTGATACCCCAGAGGCGAGAGGTCAAGCGTCGTGTAGCGGCCGTTTACGATAAGCTCGGCGACTCCCCGCCCTGTTGCGGGGGCGTGCATCACGCCGTGACCAGAGAAGCCGTTTGCGAAGATGAAGTTCTCGACGTCGGGATGGTGGCCGATGATGCCATTATGGTCGAACAGGTTCATGTCATAGTGGCCGCACCAGGCGCTTTGCAGGCGAAGTTCCTCCAGAGCGGGGATGCGATGCGCCAGGGCCGGCCAGAGCGCCTCCTCGAACAGGTAGTGATCCGGCTCGAAGTCGAGGCCGGGGTGCGGATCCCGCTCCTTGTCCGGGAGGGCGCTGCAGATGAACCGATCGCCCTCCGGCCGGATGGCGATGCCGGACGTGTCGAACACGAAGGGCATGCCGACATGGTCGAGGGCCGCCTGAATGACGAACATCGTCCGCTTGCGCGGCTCGACTGGCAGCATGCAGCCCGCCAGCGCCGCGACCTGGCCACCGAAAGGTCCGCCGGCGTTCACGGCGATCCCGCACGGCACGATCTCGCCGGTCGAAATCCTCACATGCGTGACCCGTCCGCCCTCGCGGTCGATGCCGACCACTTCGCCTTCGGTGAACGTGACGCCACGCTGCTTGGCCTGCTGGCGCAGCACGCGCAGCAGCATGTGCGCATCGAACCAGCCCTCGCCGGAGCGGCCATAGGTGGCGCCCACCAAGTCATCGGTGCGGAGCCATGGAAACCGCACGACCAGGTCTTCGCGCTCAAGCCAGGCGACGTCCGATCCGAGATCCCGGAAGATGCGATGACAGCTGCGCAGCATCTCCTCCCGCTCGGCGTCGGCCAGCAGCAGGTAGGCTCCCTTGACCAGTGCGATGTCGCCGTCCTCGCCGAAGCGGTCGCTCAGCTCCTCGAGGAAGCGGAACGAGAACTGCGACATCTCAACGTTCACGGGTGTGGTGAACTGCTGGCGGATCGACGCGGCGGACCGGCCGGTGGAGGCGAACTGGTAGGAGTGGTCCTTCTCGAACACGGTGACGCTGCCGGGATAACCCAGGTCGCGCAGGAAGTAAGCAACGGCGCATCCGATGATGCCGCCACCGATGATGGCGACATCGACCGGTCGTTCACCCATGCTGCTGCTCCACGCGTCCCGTGCAGTCGCGCAGACTAGATGGACGTCGCATCCACATCAATCGGCTCCATCGCTGGCTCAGTGTCATGGGCCGTCGCCAAGATCGCGCTCGTCGCCGCCGTGACGCCGTTCCTGTTGAAGACCCCGACGAACCCTCACCGTGCGCCCATCGAGGTCTTCGACGCCATGCGCGCTGCCGTTCAGGCCGACCGGTCGCAGTGGAACAAGGAAGTGACAATGCCTCGCCGCCTTCCATCGAGTGACCGACGGAGGTCGCCTCCATGAGGTGGAGCGCGTCGACCAGGGCGGCGAGGTCGTCGGCGAAAGTGTCGTAGTCGCAGCCGCGGCCCGGCTGGCTTGACCGGCCGAACCCGCGGCGGTCATGGGCGATGACGCGGTAGCCGTTCGCGGCAGGGAACATCGTCTGGTTTTCCCAGGCGTCGGACGACAGCGGGCAGCCGTGGCTGAAGACGACGGCCGGGCCGCTGCCCCAATCCTCGTAGTAGAGGACGGCGCCATCGTTCATGGCGACGGTGTTTGCGGTCAGCTTGTCAACCGATGCCCGCGGAATCGCCCTCGGCACGTCGCGTGCTTACATGCATAGCCATGATCCTTGATGACTCGACGGATTGCTTCGAGGCGGTTTGATCCAAGCCTGTCGTGCCGGACAGGGTGGCGACGGGATCAGGTCTCCCACCGCGATTTGCGGATCACCTCGCAGAAATTGCCACGATGGAAGTGCGGCTCCTTGTCGGCCATCACGTCCGCCTTGACGTTGCCGAACGTCGTGCCGGGCTTGTGCCGGATGCCGTCGTAAAAGGCCTGGATGATGTCTTCCTTGAATCGCCCGGGACGGGGATAGGCGCGCACCACAGCTTCCCTGACTTCGGCGGCGTAGTCGCCGTAGGTGAGCCCTAATACATCCATTTCCACCCCGGCGGTCACGAGCGCGATGACGGGATGCATGTGCTGCGGGATGCCCGGCGTCGTGTGCAGGGCGATGGCGGCCCACACCGTGTCGATGTCCGCCTGCGCGATGCCATGACCCTTGAGGAAATCCCTGGCGGCATTGGCGCCATCCACCTCGAACCGCTCGTGCGCGCTGCTATGGCCCGGCATCAAGCCCAGATCGTGGAACATGGCCCCGGTGTAGAGCAGCTCTGCATCGAAGTTCAGCCCGCGTCTTCTGCCGGCAAGTGCGCCGAAACAGTAGACGCGGCTCGAGTGGTTGAAGAGCAGATCGGACTCGGTGTCGCGCACGAACGCCGTGACGGCCCGGGCGAGGCTCGTATCGGGAACCGATACCCCTCCGAGGGAAGCTGCGTGGGTCCCGTCCATCTCAGGCTGCCTCATGCAAAGCGCGGCTGTATCGCGCACCCGGGTTGATTCGGGAGAGGTTGGGCGACAGCGCCTGTCGGGCAGCCTCGAAGGCGTTCCAATCCGTGAGATCAGGCAGCGATGGGATGGTGACAAGTTCGCCCTGGTCGAGGCCGGCAAGCGCCGCATCGACCACGTCCTCGGCGGACATCAGGATGGTCGCAGGCATGTTCGCAAGCCCAGGACCAGCGACGTCCCAGAACTCGGTGGCCGTGGCGCCAGGCAGGACCGCCTGCACGCGGATGCCCTTGGCGGCAAGCTCGTGCTGGAGCGATTGACTGAAGGCGAGAACGAAAGCCTTGCTGCCGCCGTAAACGCCGTTGAGCAGCTCGGGCGCGATAGCCACGACCGATGCGATGTTGACGATCGCGCCAACGCCGCGTGTGACGAATGCCGGCGCGACGGCATAGGTCAGCCGGGCCACCGCGTTGACGTTGAGCGCGATCATGTCGGTCATCCGATCCACGTCGGAGTCGAGCAACGCCCCGGCTGATCCGACACCGGCGTTGTTGACCAGCATCGTGATGCTGGCATCGGTGCGCAGAACGGTTTCCACCCGGGCAAGGTCGGCGGCGTTGGTCAGATCGGCTACGACGATCTCGACCGCGCGGCCCGTGGCATCGCTCAACCGGGTGGCCAGCGCGTGCAGGCGGTCGCCATTGCGCGCCACCAGGATCAGGTCATGGCCACGCCGGGCAAGCCGGTCCGCGTAGACGGCGCCGATGCCTGTCGACGCGCCGGTGATCAGGGCCGTCCCCCTATATGCGTTGCTGGCCATCGTTTTGTCTCCGCTTCACCAGGTCGATGCCGGTGGTGAGGAGATAGCTAGGCCTGCTGGCATTCGGCGCAAATGTCAGATACACCACCTTTTAGGACAAAGGATATGGCCATGCTGCGGGTCGGTTACGTCGTTGCGCCCGGCTTTCAGGTAATGGGCTTCGGAGCGCTTTCCGTGTTCGAATTCGCCAATCTGTCCCCCGGCGGACCGTTCTACGATGTCCACCTGCTATCCGAGTCCGGCAGCGCGGTCCGCAGCTCGCTAGGCGTGAGCGTCCACACCGACGCGTTCGACGACAGCCACTTCGACACGATCGTCGTCGGCGGCGCCACGGGCCTTGCTGCTTCCTCTCCGGCCCTCATCGCGTTCGTGCAGCGCGCCATGCTGCGGTCGCGGCGCCTGGCATCCGTTTGCACAGGCGCCTTCGTGCTGGCCGAGGCGGGCGTGCTGGACGGCCGCCGCGCGACGACGCACTGGGCGCATGCGCGGGAGCTGCAGAAGCGTTACCCGGCGGTCAAGGTCGAGGAGGATCGCATCTTCATCACCGATGGGTCGGTTTGGACCTCGGCCGGCATGTCCGCCGGCATCGACCTTGCGTTGAGCATGGTCGAGAAGGATCTCGGCGCGGAGATCACCCGCATGGTGAGCAAGACGCTGGTCATCCATCATCGCCGCGCCGGGGGCCAGTCGCAGCATTCGGCGCTGCTCGAGCTCGACGCCAAGTCCGACCGCATCCAGAGCGCGCTGGACTATGCCAAGCGCAACCTGAACATGCCGCTGTCGGTCGACCAGTTGGCCGACGCGGCGCATCTGAGCCCGCGCCAGTTCAGCCGGGCCTTCCACGCGGAGACCGGCCAGTCTCCGGCCAAGGCGGTCGAGAACCTGCGCGTCGAGGCGGCTCGGGTGATGATGGAGCAGGGGCGGCATTCTATCGACATCGTGGCGAACGAGACCGGGTTCGCCGACCGCGAGCGAATGCGCCGGGCCTTCCTGCGGGCCTACGGCCAGCCGCCGCAAACCATGCGTCGCAATGCGCGTGTCGGGATGCCTGCTCCCGCCGCCAGCGCAAGGGGCGGGTAAGCACGTGCGCACGCGCGACGAAGCGGGCGCGACCAATGGGGTTCGCGGCTACGCTGATCCAGCAACGTCTGGACACGCTGCACGGACTTGATCGAGAGCGGCCACGATGCTCAGCCCGAAGCCGCGCGGATATGAGCCTCCTGCCTTTGCTTGACCTGGATGCATGCCCAAGCTGTTTCTTGCTGGACAGCGATGCTTCCGTCTCGCGTCAGTTCCAGCCCCGCCACGAAATTCCCCGCCACCGCGACCCGGCACCGCAGTTCCCGCTCCGGCGCATCGGTCGGCACCTCCGGCAGGAAGCTCACCAGAGATGCGCCGCCCTCTCCGATAAACGGCAGCATGTCCCGTATCCGTCCGGCGGCATCTGAGACGCTCCAGAATGGCGGCCCCGGCACACGGAACAGTTCGTCCGCATCCGGCGGCAGCCGGATCGCAACCAGACAGGCGCGCAGCAAGGCGGTGGTGTCTCCCGTCCGTCCGGCCCGCAGCGGACCATCCTCATCGGCCTGGCCACGGTTGAACACGTCTCGCCCGAGCTGGCTCCGCGTTTCCAACCAGTCCGCGGCGCGCACGACTTCGGCCCGGTGCAGCAGACGCCGCCACAGCCGTTCGGCGGCGTTCTGCGCGTCCTGCGCCTCGGTGGCATCGGCTGGCGCCAACAGCCGTGACCGCAGCAAGGTGAGATCGGCCGCCATGACCAGCCAATCACCCCACCGGCCTAGCGTCGTCGGCTGCACGTCGGAGCCTGCAAGCGCCGCGGTCAGCGCTTTCTCGAAAGCCTCGATCAAGGCCGCGATGGACAGCCGAGCCAGATCGACCCGCCGGGTGCGGGCGAGGTCGAGCAGCCAGTCGAGCGGTCCCTCGAAGCCGTCGACCGCCAGCACCGGCGGCGCGTTCGGTCCACGCCGTTGCGGCGGCTGCTCCCAATCTTCCAGCGCAAGAACACCTTGGCCGGGCGCCTGCATGTCCAAACCGGTCATCCGTCGGTCGCGTAGTCAGGCTGCACAGCGAAGCGGAGGTTCGGCCAGTCTGCCCGAATCTGCGCCAAGGCCCGCCACGGCGTCCAATCCGCAGACCAGAAACCGAGCCGAAGCTCGTCCTCCCCGGCGTTCGGCTGGTGTCCAACCCACGGCTTCCCGGCGATGTCCGGCGCCACGTGGCGGAGCAATTGCGTGGTGCCCCAGTGCCGCCAAAGCCAGGCGAGTGCGTCCGGGTGGTCAGGGCCGAGCCGGAGGATGTCGGCCGGGACCGGGACCAGCGCATGCAGGTCGAACGGGCAAGCGCGGCTGCGGCCAACCCGCGCGGCGGCGATGGCGTGGCGGCGCTCGACGGCGTCGCGCAACTGGCCCGCCAGCGCCCGGGCGCCGGCCAGGCTCAACGAGCGGCTGGCCGGGTTGACCAGCAGGTGGAACCAGTCCTCCTCCAGGCTGTCGAGATCGAGCCGCCACGGGATCGTGCCCGCGCCGGACGCCGTGTCCCGAAACGCGCTCACCTGCGCGCCAGCGCCGGTCACCAACAAGCGGTGTCTCAGCCAATCGGTATGCGCAAGCCGCAACGGAAGGCCGGCTGCCGCAGATGTCGCTCCCCCTGCAAGCAGCCCGGGTGCTCGCGCCCGCGCCGCGTCGGCTCGACTGTCCGCGGTTGGCGCCTCTGCAGCGGGGCTGCCACGCATCGGCGAAGCCGGCCCCGGCGCGTCTGCCGCCGGGTCCCTCAGGAACGCCTCGAGCATGTCGGCGGCTCGCTCCGCCTTGTCGGCCGCCGACCGCGCCATCAGCGACTGCCCTTGACGGATGGCCGCCCGTGCGGCGATCCGCTGCGTCGCGCCAGAATGCGATGCCAGGCATCGGGGGCGAGCCGCCCGTGCTCGACATTCCCCCAGCGGTCGACCTTGCGGAACACCGGCCCGAACGCCGTGTCGGAGCTGCGCAGCCATTGTTCCAGGGCGCGCACTGGACAGGTTGCGGCCGGCGCAGCGCAGGTCAGCGTCACGGTGCGGCTCGGCGCCACCTCGTCGATACGGGCGCGCACGCGAAGCATCAAACCTGATGCGGTGAACCGGACGTGCTCGGCATCGAGCGCCAGCAGGAAAAGCCGAGGTACGATCGCCGTCCTACCCGTCGCGTTGACGTCTCCCGGCTGCATCTCGACGGTCGCGGGGACGCACTTTGCGCTCAGCGTAGCGGCGGCGAGCAGGAGGAGCGCGCGATCGCGCAGGCCCGGAAGATCGCTCGGGCATTTGGTGGCCATCCGCACCAGGTCGGTGGCCGTCGGCCGAATTTGCAGCCCGGCCTGCCTCGGCTTGGCCGCAGCCCGGAGCGCCTTGTGGTTGTCAGGAGTCAGCAGCGGGGTTGGCCATCCTGCCTTCCGGTGCATGGCGCCGATCGCGGCCCGGCGACGGCCGAGCGCGCCACGGCTGAGCGTAGGGGCAATCGTGAGCAGATAGGTGGCGAGCGTTTCAGAGCTGGCCGGCAGTGCCGGGCAGCCCTGCTTGCGGCACCAATGAACGAAGCGTGCCCAGTCTCCGGCGTAAAGCTTGAGCGTGGCCGGGGTTGGATCGGCGACTGGGTCACCGATGAGGCGAGCGGTCGCGGGAACTTCCACCTGATAAGACGCTTCGGCGCCTGAGGCGTCCGGACCGGTTCTAGTTGCGGGGCTGCCTGGCTGGCGTGGTTCGGCGAACCGCTGCATTCGGCAAGCATCCTGACGCGTGACGCAACCTAAGGCAAATCCGCTAACACAACGTAATGCAGAGGTCTCCGACACGGCGGACACGGCCATGCCTTCGACGAACCCGTTCTGCCCGCGTCGGAACGGCCCAAGCCTCGATCGGGAACAGCGACCTGGGCCTTGGTCAACTCGGATCGGCGGCCGGCCCTGCGGAACAGCTTGGCCCCGTGACGGCCTTTCGAGCGCCGGGTTTGCGGGGCTGACGGTGCTTGACTTGGGCTGGTGCTCGCCCGACTCTCTGGATTGCTGACATGTGGATCAGGAGTTCATCATGGCTTGGAAAACCCCGAAGATCGTCGAAATTGCTCTCGGCGCCGAGATCAACAGCTACGCGTGCGCTGAACGCAAGTAATCGGTCGCGCGGCCGATCATCGGTTGGCCGCGCACCCGACTCGATAGAGTGAGCCGTCATGCGCGCGATTGTTCTTGGCGCTGCGGCAGGCGGTGGATTCCCGCAGTGGAACTCCAATGCAGACGGATGCCGCCGGTCGCGAGCAGGTGACCCGGTCGCCCAAGCGAGAACCCAGGCTGGCGTCGCCGTGTCCGGCGATGGCGCGTCATGGACCCTGTTGAACGCTTCGCCGGATCTGCGACAGCAAATTGCCGCGACGGGAGAACTGCATCCAGTTACCGGCTTGCGGTCATCGCCGATCGCAGCCGTGGTTCTGCTGTCCGGCGAGGTCGATGCGATTGCCGGCCTCCTCACCCTTCGCGAGCGGCAACCGTTCACGATTCTCGCTACCGCGCAGATACACGCAGTCCTGGACAGCAACCCCATATTCAACGTTCTCGCGCGCGACACCGTCGTGCGCCGCGTGGTGGCGTTGGAGGAGCAAATCGCCCTGCCCGGCGGCATCGCGCTGCAACTCTTCTCCGTGAGCGGAAAGGTCGCGCTTTATCTTGAGGACAGCGCGGAGAATACCGACGGGGATACCGTCGGCGCCACCATATCGCAGGACGGACGCAGCCTGTTCTACATCCCTGCTTGCGCCGCCATGACGCCGCAGCTTACCGAACGGCTTCGGGGCGCGGACACGGTCATGTTCGACGGAACACTGTGGAGCGATGACGAGATGATCCGAGCAGGTTTAGGTCCTAAGTCCGGCCGCCGAATGGGGCACATGAGCGTGTCTGGCGACGGAGGAACGATCCAGGCGCTCGCCGACCTGGCGGTGCGGCGCAAGATCCTGCTGCACATCAACAACTCCAATCCCGTCCTGTTGGACGACACCCCCGAGCGCGCTGAGGTGGAGCGCGCCGGTTGGCAGGTGGCTTTCGACGGCATGCGGGTGGAGTTCTGATCGCGATGCTGTCCCCGCAAGGCCTGGAAGACGCGCTTCACGCGATCGGGGCCGAGCGCTACCACAACCTGCACCCGTTTCATCGCCTGCTGCACGATGGCAAGCTCACGCGTGGTCAGGTGCAGGCGTGGGCGCTCAACCGCTACTACTACCAGAGCCGGATCCCGGCGAAGGACGCCAGCCTAGTGGCGCGACTGCCGACGTCGGACCTGCGGCGCGAGTGGCGGTCCCGCCTGGTGGACCACGATGGCAACGCGCCCGGCGAAGGGGGAATCGCCCGCTGGTTGCTGCTCGCGAAGGGGGTCGGGCTCGATCCCGACTACGTCGAGTCGACCGAGGGGCTGCTGCCGGGCACGCGCTTCGCCGTCGATGCCTACGTGCATTTCGTGCGCGACCGTTCGGTGTTGGAGGCGGTGGCGTCGTCTTTGACGGAGATGTTCTCGCCTACAATCATCGCCGAACGGGTCTCCGGCATGCTGGCGCACTACGACTTCGTCACGCGGGAAACCCTGGCATATTTCACCCCGCGCCTGACGCAGGCGCCGCAGGACGTGACGTTCGCACTGTCCTACGTGAAGGACCACGCGCGCACGCCGGAGCAGCAGAAACAGGTTCTGGCCGCATTGCGCTTCAAGTGCGGCGTGCTTTGGTCGCAACTGGACGCGCTGCATTTCGCTTACGTGGCGCCCGGGTTCATCCCACCCGGCGCCTTCGTGCCGGACGATATGCGGTGACATCGGATGCTGTGCCGGCCTATGCGCCTGGCGTGCGCCTGCGGGAGGACAAGGTCCGTGGCGGATGGGTCGTGCTGGCGCCGGAGCGGCTGTTCGTGCCGGATGAGCATGCCGTCGCCGTGCTCCAACTCGTGGATGGCGCGCGATCGGTCAGCGACATCGTGGACGATTTGGCCAAGCGCTATGATGCGCCACGCGAGTTGATCGCCGACGACGTGAGCGCGATGTTGCAGGAGTTGAAGGTGAAGGGCGCGATCCGGCTATGACGCCGGCGCCGCTAGGCATGCTGGCCGAGCTCACCCATCGTTGCCCGCTGCAATGCCCGTACTGCGCCAACCCGCTCGAGATGGAACGCGCCTCGGCCGAACTGGACACAGCCACTTGGCGACGCGTGCTGGCCGAGGCCGCCGCGCTTGGCGTGCTGCAGGTGCATTTCTCCGGCGGCGAACCAACCGTCCGACGCGACCTGTTGGACCTGGTTGCGCACGCGCGCGGTCTGCAGCTTTACAGCAATCTCATCACCTCCGGCGTCACGCTGACCGCCGGATCGCTCGCCGCGCTGCAAGCAGCCGGGTTGGACCACGTGCAGCTAAGTTTCCAGGATGCGGAAAGTGAAGGCGGCGACCGCATCGGCGGGCTGCCCGGAGGCCATGCGCGTAAGCTGGTGGCGGCGCGACTGATCCGGGAGGCGGGGTTTCCGCTGACGGCGAACTTCGTGGTGCATCGTCAAAACCTCGCCCGCTTGCCCGACATGATCGCCCTGGGCGAGGCGATTGGGGCCGGGCGCATCGAGATCGCCCACGTGCAGTATTATGGCTGGGGCCTGCTCAACCGGGATGCGCTGCTTCCCACGCCGGAGCAGATCGATCTTGCGGATGCCGTTGTCGCGAGCGCCCGCCAGAGGCTCCATGGCGCGCTGGTGATCGACTATGTGACGCCGGACTACTACGCGGCCCGCCCAAAATCCTGCATGGGCGGCTGGGGTAGGCAGTTCCTGAATGTGACGCCGGCCGGCCGGGTGCTGCCCTGCCACGCTGCCGAAACACTCACCCATCTGACCTTCCCCTCCGTGCGCGAGGCGTCACTGGCCGAAATTTGGCAGACCGACCCGGCATTCGAGCGCTATCGCGGCACTAGCTGGATGGCGGAACCCTGTCGCAGTTGCGACCGCAGGGAGATCGACTGGGGCGGTTGCCGATGCCAAGCCTTTGCGCTCACAGGAGACGCCGCCGCCACTGACCCCGCTTGCGCCCTGTCGCCGGAGCACGCGCTGATGGCGGCCGCGATGGCAGCCCCCCGATCCGATGAGCTCACCTACCGTCGGATCGGGGCGCGGCCTCGATAGTCAGCCCGCCCGGTCACCTGTGACGCGCCAGATCACGTTCCCAACGTCATCGGCCATCAGCAGGGAACGGCCGTCCGCGCCGAGCGTCACGCCAACTGGACGTCCGTATGACACCTTTTCGTCCGCTGCCAGGAAGCCCGACAGGATGTCGCGCGGCGCGCCAGAAGGCCGACCGTTCTCGAATGGGATGAAGACGAGCTTGTAGCCGCTCAACTTGCTGCGGTTCCACGAACCGTGCTGTCCGATGGCCATGCCCTCGGAAAAACCCGGCAGCGTGCCCGCTGGCACCCAGCATAGGCCGAGCGAAGCGGTGTGCCCGCCCAAGGCGTAATCCGGCGTGACGGCGGATGCGACGGCTACGGTATCCTGCGGCACACGATCATCGACCGTTTGCCCCCAATAGCAGTAAGGCCATCCGTAGAAGCCGCCGTCGCGCACCGAAGTCAGGTAGTCCGGCGGCGTCTCGTCGCCCAAGCCGTCGCGTTCATTGACGACGGTCCATAGCACGCCCGTCGTCGGCTCCCACGCCATGCCGACGGCGTTGCGCAAGCCCGCGGCGAAGATCCGGTCGTGCCCTGACTCCAGGTCCAGCACATGGATGGCGGCCCGGCCCTCCTCCACCTTCATTCCGTCGTCGGCGATGTTGGTCAGCGAGCCGACGCCGGCAAACAATTGGCGGCCGTCCGGGCTAGGCAGCAAGCTGCGCGTCCAGTGGCCGCCAGGCTTGAACTCGGTCAGTTTCTTGCCGGGGGCGGTGATCTCGTCGGCGCCGTCCACATACGGGAACACGCTGATGCCATCGGTGTTTCCGACATAGAATTTTTCGCCCAGCAGCGCCATGCCGAAGGGCTGGTTGAGTCCTGTCATGAACACCGTCTGGCTCTCGGCCACGCCATCGCCGTCCCTGTCGCGAAGCAGGGTTATGCGGTTCGCGCTGACCCCCATGGCCGCCGCGCGTTTCATGGTGCTGACCATCGCGTAGTCGAACACGTTGCGCGCCGCCCGGTCGGCGTTCGTGGCCTCGGCGACCAACACGTCGCCATTCGGCAGGACATGGATCCAACGCGGATGGTCCAGGCCGCGGGCGAACGCGTTGACCTTTAGCCCAGGCGCCGGGATCGGCGTTTGGTCGCCGGTCCATCCTTGAGCCGTGGGCATCTTGAGCGTGGGAATGCTGCCCTGCGGTTTGGCCGGCGGGATCGCCGGGGCCGTTCCCCAGGCGGGTTGGTGCGAACCTTCCGTCACGCGGCGGACCATCACGGCGCCGCCGCCAACCATTGCGACCACTCGCGCAAATACGCTTGACATGTCCACTGGTGAAATCCTGCTGTTGGTCGAACACTAGCCGACGTTTAGCGGCCACGGAACAACTGGACCCTGCATTCGTATTGTCCGCCAGGTCCGCGGCGATATAGCGTCTACGCATGCGAGCCGTTTGGAAGGCGACCATGACGCTACGATCACCGCTCGACTGGCGCCGTGCCGCCGTGTCATGGCCTTCCGGCGTCGTCATGATCTGTGCGCTAGCGCTCGTGACCGTGCAGACCCGTGCGCAGGAGCCGCCTAACCGTGGCGCCTACCTCGCCTATGTCACCGGCTGCGTTGGTTGTCACTCTCCGCACGACGAAGCAGGCAACGTGCTCGAGGGCCAACTGCTTTCTGGCGGCGATCATCCTATTCGCGCGACGGGCGGGGCCGGGATCTACCCTCCCAACATCACGCCCGATGCGCGCTCCGGCATCGGGGGTTGGACCGAGGACCAGCTGGTGGCGGTGTTGGCCCACGGCGAGGTTCCGGGCGGCCGCATCCTCTCCTCCGCCATGCCGTGGCGCACGCAATACGACAAGCTTTCGCCAGCCGACATGCGTGCGATCGCCCGCTACATTCTTGACGTCCAAGCCGAGCCGGCTGCGCCTCGGTAGGTTGGCCGAGTCAGGTGATGCTAATTCGCCGCGGCTTGTTTCTGGGTGACGGGCGCCACGCGCCAGACTGTGTTGCCAACGTCGTCGGCGACGAGCAAGGCGCCTGCCTTGTCCAACGCAAGGGCGACGGGGCGGCCGCGGGCGTTGTCGTCCTTGTCTAAGAACCCGGTGACGAAATCCTCGGCCATGCCGCTCGGTTTGCCGTTCGCGAACGGGATGAACACGACCTTGTAGCCGTTGAGGATCTGCCGGTTCCAACTGCCATGCTCACCGACGAAAGCGCCGCCCTCATACCGCGACGGCAGGGCACTTCCGGTGTCGAACACGAGACCCAGGGGAGCCACGTGCGAGCTTAGCGCGTAATCGGGCATGATGGCCTTGGCGACCAGGTCGGGCCGCTGCGGCTGCACGCGCGCATCGATGTGCTGGCCGTAATAGCTGTAGGGCCAACCATAGAACCCGCCATCCTTCACCGACGTCATGTAGTCGGGCACGAGATTGGGGCCGAGCTCGTCGCGCTCGTTGACGACCGCCCAGAGAGCGTGGCTTTGCGGTTCCCAGCTCAGCCCATTCGGATTGCGCAGCCCATCGGCGAAGATGCGGTGCGCGCCGGTGGCGCGGTCGACTTCCCACACGGACGCGCGGTCGAGTTCGGCGCCGATGCCGTTCTCGGTGATGTTGCTGTTGGAGCCAACGCCGACGTAGAGCTTTGTTCCGTCTTCGCTGGCGACCAGGCTCTTGGTCCAGTGATGGTCGATCGGGCCGCCGGGCAACCGCGTCAGCGCCGTGCCGGGTTCGGTGATGCTGGTGGCGCCCGTGGTGTAGTGGAAGCGGAGAATGGCGTCGGTGTTGGCGACATACAGATCATCGCCGACCAAGGACACCCCGAACGGCGAGAATAGGTGGTCGATGAATACGGCGTGGACATCGTAGTTTCCGTCGCCGTGGGTGCTGCGCAGCAAGGTGATGCGGTTGCTGGCCCTGCTCGCCCCGGCCGACGTTGCAAATGACTCCACCCAGTGCATCACGAGGTTCTTCGGGCGGCTCACCGGCTCGAGATTGGGACCCTGCGACTCGACAACTAGGACGTCGCCGTTTGGCAACGTGTAGATCGAGCGCGGGTGCTCCAGGCCGGTGGCTATGGCTGTCACCTTCATGCCGTCCGGCGCTGTCGGCGTCTCGCCAGCCTTCCAGCCGACCACTTTTGCGACGTGCATCGGAGGGACAAGATACTGCTGCGGATCCGGCAGGACCGGGTTGGGTCCAATCTGCGACTTGATGTCGAAATCGTCGGGCGCAGCGCCGGCGAGGGCCAGGACAGCAACGCCCATGACCGCTAGCCGCCTCGGTCGCCTATGCTGATTGATGCTCATGAGCGAACTCCGGACTTTGATATGACGGCAATCCGTTGGGGCTCCCTCGCGGAAGCGAGCCAAGCCGTGGCCAACATGGCGAGAACAGTCAGCGCCGAAAGTGCAAGGCCTTCGGGCATGACCGAGGTCCAAGCGTCACGGGTGTGCACGAAGTTGTTGAGGAACGCGACTGCGAGCGTCACAGCGCAGCCGAGCGCGGTCATCCAAGCCCGGCGAGGAGTTTGGCGATGGCGACCAGCCAACCAGATCACCAGCCCCGCGATGCCGGCCAACACGCCACCGGCCATTCCAGCGGCCAGCAACCAATCCGAAAAGTCCGACCACATCATGTTTGCGGTCTGCGAATAGGCCAGGTCCGTGCACAAGGCGCAGGTGAAGCAGGCAACTGGAAAAGCGGTGAGCAACCGCAGGATTGGGTGAGCGCCGCGCAGAGCCGACGGTCCGGACATATCGTTGTTCATCGCTCATCCCATTGAGGGCCCCATCCGCCGCCTGCCCTCACTCTAACAACATACGAGAATACCGCAGCAGGGTTGCGGCCAAAGGCGACCAGGTGTGCTTGCGCAATAGAGTTTAGCGTGAGCGAGGCGACCGCCGCCCTGCCGGTCTCGCCGACGCCTGAGGTCGCTGCCGGCCTAGCCAAAGGTGAACGTGAACGCTTCGAAGCCGGCCTTGGGAACCGCGATCGTCATAACATGGGCGGCGTAGTCGCTGGTGTTATAAAGCGTGTAGAGCCGGCTTTCCTGCGCGCCGCCGTCGTGAACCAGGATCGCGTTCTCCGGCGCCAGATTCCACGTGCCGACCAGGGCGAAGTGGTTGGCAGGCAGCAAACCAGTCGAGGAGTAAGTCTGCTCTCCCGGCCGGGGCTGCTGCGGGCTGGCAAGCATCTCGACCCGGGCGGCGCCGAAATACATCTCCGGCGAACCGACGCGGGACAGGTCGGCGCCATTGTCGCGCGGCACCGCCGGACCGACGGCGAGCAGCGAGCGGAGGACGTTCTCGGTCTCGTCGCAACGCCCCTCGCCGAAATGCTTCAGCACGACCTGCCCGTCGCGGTCGACAAGGTACTCAGCCGGCCAGTACCGGTTGCCATAGGCCTGCCAGGTGGCCATCGCGTTGTCCTGGGCCACCGGATAGTTGATGCCGAAACGCC
>CAXTBW010000001.1:91140-93721 GCA_964242925.1 uncultured Acetobacteraceae bacterium | reverse complement strand
CGCAGCACCGCCTCCAGCGCGCCGCCGGCGGCGAACACCCGCTCCGGGTCGTCCATCCGGATGATCTCGTGGAACTGGATCAGGTCGAGGTGGTCGGTCTGCAGCCGGCTCAGCGACTGCTCCAGCTGCGTGGTGGCGGCCTTCGCGGTGCGGCCGTCGATCTTGGTCATCAGGAACGTGCGGTCGCGCCACCCGCCGGCCAGCGCGCGGCCGAGCCGGATCTCGCTCTCGCCGTCGTTGTAGTCCCAGCAGTTGTCGCAGAAATTGATGCCGGCCTCGATCCCGGCATGGATGATGGCGGTCGCCTCGTTGGCCGTGGCGCCGCCGGGCTTTGCCAGGTGGAACCCGCCCATGCCCACCAGCGACACGCGTTCCCCAGTGGTCCCGAGGGGACGGTATTTCATGTCCGGGTGCTCGGCGATGCGCGAGGTGACCGGGCCGGTCGGCTTCACCTGGCCGCCCTGGCTGGTCTCGGCCACCGGGTCGGCCGGCGCGGCGCCCGCCATTGCGGCGGCGGCCATGCCCAACGCGGCGGCCTTCACGAAATCACGTCGTTCCATGGCGCTCTCCATTCTTTGGACCCAGAACGCGCAGCGCCGCGCAGGCCGCGCCGTAGCCGTTGTCGATGTTCACCGTGACGATGCCCGGCGCGCAGCTCGAAAGGATGGCGTTGAGCGCCGCGTGGCCGCCCGCGGCCACGCCGTAGCCGACGGAGGTGGGCACTGCGATCACGACGCCGCCCACCAGGCCGCCGATCACGCTGGGCAGCGCCGCGTCCATGCCGGCGGCGACGATCACCACCCGCATCGCCCGCAACTCCTCGACACGCCGCAGCAGCCGCCAAAGCCCGGCCACGCCCACATCGGCAACCAGCACGGCCTCGCGCCCTTGGAATGCCAGGGTGCGGATCGCCTCGCGGGCGACGGGCACGTCCGAGGTCCCCGCCGTCACCACGGCGACCGACGCGGCGCCTTCGCTGGGCAGCGCCGCGCCGAGGAACGCGGTGGCGGAGACCGGGTCGTAATCCAGCATCTGGCGCGCGCTCGCCGGCAGCGCCTCGAAGCGGGCCGGGTCGAGCCGGGTCAGAAGCATCGGGCCAGCCGCGGCGTCCAGGATGGCGGCGATCTGCGCGGGGGACTTGCCGGCGCAGAATACCGCCTCGCCGAACCCCAAGCGGAGCGCGCGGCCCTCGTCGAGCACGAACTCGTCGTTCACGGCGCCACTCGCAGAAACGCGCTGCCATTGCGGTAGGCGGCGAATTCCACCGGGCGCCGCAGCCCGGCCGCGTCCGCCAGCGCTTGCACCTCGGCCCGCAACGCCTCCCGCGCGTCGCCCAGCGCCGCGAGCGCCGCTTCGTCCAACTCGACCACCACCGCCTGGGCGCGAACCCGGCAGCGCACGGTCTTGGGCGCCAGCCGGGCGGTCAGCAGCGTCTCCGCCTGGTGCACCATGGCGAGCACGGGCGCCTCGATGCGGATGCCGGTCTCGACCCGGCTTGACAGGCAGGGCGCCGACGGCAGCTCCGCCAGCGCGCCCAGGCCCAACTCGGCGGCCAGCGCGCGCACGGTGCGCTTGTCGATGCCGGCCTCGACGAACGGGTGTCGCACCGCGTGGTCGCGCGCGGCGTCCAGGCCCGGGCGGTATTCGCCGAGGTCGTCGAGGTTGGCGCCCGACAGGATCGTGTGTTCGGTGCGGCGGGCCACGGCGCCGTAGAGGTTGGTCTTGCAGAAGAAGCAGCGGTTCACCGGGTTGGCGCGGTAAGCCGGGTCGGCGAACTCCCCCGCGTCGAACACGTCGAGCCGCCAGCCTTGCAAAGCCGCCTGCGCCCGGGTGCGCGCGGTCGCCTCGGCGGGCACCGCGGGCGAGGTGGCGTGGTGCATCGCGGCCTGGCCAAACCGGTGCGCCACGGTGGCGAGCGTCAGGCTGTCGATCCCGCCGCTGACCGCAACCGCGATCCGGCCCATTGGCGCGATGACGGCATGCAACCGGTCGAGCGGGGTCAAAGCTCCCCCACGTCCTGCTCGGCCAGTCGGCGAAGGCGGGACCGCGCGGCGTGGGTGGCGAGCTGACCAAGCGCATCGGCTTCCGCCTTCCCCGTTGTCCCGCCGGGCCGTTCGACCAGCTTCACGGGCACGGCGGCGCCGTCGACGGTCGCGGTGGCGAAGCGTCGGGCCAGTGCGCGGCCCTGCACCAGGTGGGTGCGCAAGCCGATGGTCGAGGTCTCCTGGAAGCAGAGGTCCACGACGGCGTCCAGCGTGTCCGGCCGGGTGAGCACCTGCACATGCACCGCCAGGCGGGACTTCTTGCCGAACGCCGGCATCTGCACGACGTCGTGCACGCCAGGCGCCGCGCGCACCCGCTCGAGCCCCATCGCCAGGTCCTCGCCCGACTGGTCGTCAACCTCGAAGCTGATCACCGCCAGTTCCCGATGACCGGGGGTTGTTGCCTCCGCTTCGGTGTCGAACACCAGGGCGCGCAGGCAGTTCGGGATGCCCGGCAGGCGGCGCGCGCCGAACCCGTAGCCGGAGCGGCGCAGCGTGCCCCCAACGGGCGCTGCGTCGTTGCAGCCGAGGTAGCGCAG
>CAXTBW010000001.1:87441-91040 GCA_964242925.1 uncultured Acetobacteraceae bacterium | reverse complement strand
GCCCCCACCTCGTGGAACGCGACCGCGTCCGGCGCCACGCCGTGCACGCGGCCCTCCGCCTCGGCCAGAACGGCGAAGATGCCGACTGCGTGGTCCCGCACCGGCGGCGACAGCGCGGACGCCGCGATCATCGCGCGGATGTCGGACCAATGGCGGTGCGCGCCGGGCCCATGATCGTGGCCATGATGGTGGCCGTGATGATGGTGGTCGGCCGCGTCCTCGACGGTGAAGCGCGCGCCGGTCAGCGTGCCGTCGTCATGCGGCGCCAGACGGCACTCCGCCTGGCTCAGCATGTGGGCCGCATCGATCACCCCGGCCTGGTGTTCCGGAAAGGCGTCCAGCATGCAAGCGACGAACATGTCGCCCGCCGCGCCGCCCAACGGGTGCAGATGAATGTGCCGCATACCGTTCCAACGTCCGGAGCAGGCGAAAGGTTAGCCTGGCCGGGCGATTTGCA
Source organism: uncultured Acetobacteraceae bacterium (assembly GCA_964242925.1). GTDB lineage: Bacteria > Pseudomonadota > Alphaproteobacteria > Acetobacterales > Acetobacteraceae > LMUY01. The sequence goes on along the minus strand of CAXTBW010000001.1, from coordinate 90,583 downwards.
ACGTCAGGCGAAACCGCACGCCGCCAGCGCGTCTCTCATATGCGCCGGCGGGTCCGCCGTGGCCGCCAGAACCGGGTCGAGCGGCAACGCGATAGCCCGGGCCAGCAGGTGGAGCGGGCCAACGCCGTCGCCATACGCCGGGTCGCCGAGCACCGGGCAGCCGAGCAGGGCGCAGTGCACGCGGACCTGGTGGGTGCGGCCGGTGCGCGGGTGCAGCTCCAGCCACGTCATACCGGGCGCCCGGCCGCGCACCCGCCAATCGGTCACCGCGCGCTGCCCGGCGGGGTCGGCCGCCATGCGCCAGCCCTCCGGCCGAATGCGCTTGGCGAGCGCCGCATCCACCCGGCCGCTGTCCGCCGACGGGCCGCCCTTCACGACGGCCCAGTAGGTCTTCTCCGCCAAGCCGCCGGCGAACGCGGCCTGCGCCTGGTGCAGCGCGGCGCGGCGCAACGCGATGACGAGGCAGCCGGACGTGTCGGCGTCCAACCGGTGCGCCAGCCACGGGCCGTCGCGGCGGCGCGACAGGGCGGCGAACCAGTCCTCCACGCTCGGCCCGCCGCGCGGCCCCGGGTGCACGGGCAGCCCGGCCGGCTTGTCCAGCACGACGAAGCGTTGGTCCTGGAACAGGATGGGCGGCACGGCGCCTGTTTGACACCCGCGCCAAGCGGGCGGAAGCACCCAGGATGGATGAGGATCGCATCTGCGGCGCCAACGCCGTCGCCGCCCTGTTCGCGCGGCGGCCGGACGCGGCGAAACGGCTGTTCTACACCGACGCGATGAAAGAGGTCGCCGGCCCGCTATGCGCCGTCATGGCCGGGATGCACCGCCCGTACCGCATGCTGGACGAGGCGGAGATCGCGCGCGCCGCCGGGTCGGTGCACCATGGCGGAATCATCGCTGTCGCAGAGCCGCGGCGGATCACCATCATCGACTTTGTGCGCCCGCCGCGCTTCCCGTTGCTGGTGGTGCTGGACGGGGTGAGCAACCCGCACAACCTGGGCGCCATCGCCCGCAGCGCCGCGTTCTTCGGCGTCGGCGCCCTGCTGTTCAACGACGTGCCGAGCCAGGCGATGCCGTCCGACGCCGCCTACCGCACCGCAGAGGGCGGGCTGGAGCACCTGGAGCTGCACAAGACCCGCAACCTGCGACGCGCGCTGACGGCATTGGAGCCGCACTACCGCACGGTGGCGGCGACGTTGACGCCGGACGCGATGCCCCTGCAGAGCCTGCCGCGGGACCGCCCGGTGGCGCTGGTGCTGGGCAATGAGGAGCGCGGCGTGGGCTTCGACGCGCTAGAGGGCTGCCGCCGCCGGGTGCGCATCCTGGGCGCCGGTCCGGTGCAGAGCCTGAACGTGGCGCAAGCCGCCGCAGTGCTGCTGGCCGCGCTGACCAACCCGATGGCGTGAACAGCGGCCGCCCGTCATCGCGAGCCGCTGCTTGGCGGCGTGGCGATCCAGGCCGTCACGCACGGTGCTGCCCGCCGGATTGCTTCGTCGCAAGCGCTCCTCGCAATGACGATTAGTCGATTACGCCGCCGCGACCCCTCGCCGGCGTGCGAGCAGCGCGTCCAGGCTGAAGCGGCCGCCGCCGAAACCCGCCGCGTAAAGCATGCCGCCCGCGATGCTGGCGTTCTTGTATAGCTGGATCACCATGGCGGGGTTGGCCAGGTCGCTGTGCGCGACCATCGCGGTGGCGAAGCACCAGACGAACAGCACCAGCGCCGATGCCCGTGTCGCGAGGCCGAACAGTAGAAGGAGCCCAACGCCGAACTCCACCGCCACCGTGACGGCCCAGGCGGCTTGCGGCATCGGCAGGCCAACCTTGGCCATGTACGCCTGGGTCGCGTCGGCGGACATCAGCTTGCCGAAACCGGCCGAGACGAACAGGCCGCTCAACAGAATGCGGCCGAGCAGGGCGGCAAGGTCGGACATGGCGGGAACTCCTCAGACGGGGCGGCGGAACGCGTCGGCCAACGTGCCGCACAGGGCGCCGGCCAACATAAGCATCGCCATCGGCCGCGCCGTGCCGTCCGTCAAGAGGCCCACCGCCGTGCCGCTGACCGCCGCCAGCAGGAATTGCAGCGTGCCCATCAGCGCCGAGGCCGCCCCGGCATGCGCGGCGTGGCGGGACAGCGCGCCGACCGTGGTGTTGGGCAGCACGAAGCCCATGCAGGTCATCCCGGCCAAGATGGGCAGGAACACGCTGACCAACCCGAAACCACCGCTGAACGCGAAACCGGCGAGCACGAGGTTGCAAACGAAGTACCCGCGTATGGCCGTGCGCTGCATGCGCGGCGCGCCGAACCGCAGCAGCAGGCGCGGATTGATCTGGGTGCCCAGGATGTAGCCGCCGGCGCATAGGCCGAACAGCACGCCGTAGACCGCCGGCGCCACGCCGAACAGCTGGATGTACACGGGGGGCGAACCGCCAATATAGGCGAACATGCCGAAGGTGCCGAACGCCCCGGTCAGCGCGTTCGACAGGAAGCTGCGTTCCCGCAGGATGCCGCCATAGCGCGTCACCAGCCCGGCCAGACCCAGCCGGACGCGGCGCGGCGCGGGCAGCGTTTCGGGCAGCAGGCGCCAGACCAGCAGCATCGACACGGCGCCATGGGCGGCGGCGAACCAGAAGATCGCGTGCCAGCTGGCCACGCTCAGCATCGCGCCGCCCAAAGCCGGCGCCAGGATCGGCGCAACGCCCATCACCAGCATCAGCTGCGACATCAGCCGCGCCGCCGCATGCCCGTCCGCCAAGTCGCGCACCACCGCGCGCGGGATCACCATGCCCGCCGAGCCGCCAAATGCCGCAACGACCCGCATCCCCGACAGCACCCCCAGGCTGGGCGCCAGCGCGCACCCGGCGCTGGCCAGCATGTACAGCGCGAGCCCGACCATCAGCGGCGGGCGGCGGCCAAACCGGTCCGCCAGGGTGCCCTGGGTGATCTGCCCCACCGCCAGCCCGGCGAACCAGGCCGCGAGGGTGATCTGCGCCGTGCCTTCCGGCTCGTGGAACGCCGCCTCGATGGCGGGGAACGCGGGCAGGTACATGTCGGTGGACATCGGCCCGACGGCGGTGAGGCAGCCGAGCAGCAGCGGCAGCCAGCGCGAAGTGGTCAACATGGGCGAAAGTCCTCCTCTCCCGC
>CAXTBW010000001.1:0-87341 GCA_964242925.1 uncultured Acetobacteraceae bacterium | reverse complement strand
CCTCTCCCGCCAGCGGGAGAGGGCTTTGCCCTCAAACGGGCGCCTGGGTGCTGACGGCCAGGGTGGTGCGCATCGGGCCGGGAGGCGGGCCCTTGATCCACACGGAGGGCGGTTGCGCCTCCGCGTTGCCGTAGATGGAGCAGAACGCCACGTCGGCCGCGTCCCGCCCGGCGCCGATCCGCACCAGGCCGTCCAGCGCCGCCATCCGGGTCGGGTCGAACAAATACCAGGCGCCGCCGCCGGGCCCGTGCAGGAAGGCCTCGAACACCGCGTGGAAGTCCGGCGGCTGCAGCTGCCAGGCGTACGCGCTGATGTAACGCGCGGGGATGCCCACCGCCCGGCACAGCGCGATCGCCAAGTGGGCGAAATCCCGGCACACGCCCGCGCGGTCGCCCAGCGTATCGTAGGCGCTGGTCAGCGCGTCCGACGTCCCAGCCTGGTAGTCCACGTTGTCGCGGATCCAGTTGCAGATCGCGGTGGCGCGCTGGTGCCCGGCCGGCTCGTGGCCGAACTGCCGGTTGGCGAACCGCGACAGCCGGTCGGACTGGCAGTAGCGGCTGGCGTTCAGGTACGGCAGCACCTCCATCGGCAGCGACCCGGCGGCGATCTCGCTCACCTTCGTCGGCTCCAACATCAACGGGTCGAGCGCCACGGTCGCCTCGTACTCGATCGACAACTCCCCCTTGGGCACGAGGTAGCGCAGGAAGCGGTTTGCGCTCTCGGGCGCCTCGTAGCGGTCGGGCTCGCCCAGCTCCGGCGACACCGTGAGTTTCTCCGCCAGGATGCGCTGCCTTGGGAAGCGCGCCGCCTCCAGGTTGAACACGAAGGGGGTGAGCGTCTCGACCTGGTAGCGCAGCCGGCAGCCAATGGTGAATTCCACGGTCAATCCTCGTCTCGCGTGCGCCGCACCAGCACCTCGCGCCGGCCGACATGGTTGGGGGCGCTGATGATGCCCTCCTTCTCCATCTGCTCGATCAGCTTGGCGGCGCGGTTGTAGCCGATGCTCAGGTGGCGCTGGATGAACGAGGTGCTGGCCTTGCCCTCCTGCGCCACCACCGCCACCGCTTGGTCGAACAGGCTCTTCTCCCCGTCCGACGCGCCCGCGATGCCGCTGAGCCCCGGATTGCCCTCGTCGTCGTCCGGCGCCTCGGTCACTTCCTCCAGATACGCCGGCTCGCCCTGCTCGCGCAGGAACGCCACCACGTCCTCCACCTCGCGGTCGGTGACGAACGGGCCGTGCACGCGCCCGATGCGGCCGCCGCCCTGCATGTAGAGCATGTCGCCCTGCCCCAGCAGCTGCTCGGCGCCCTGCTCGCCCAGGATGGTGCGGCTGTCGAATTTGCTGATCACGGTGAAGCTGATGCGGGTCGGGAAATTGGCCTTGATTGTGCCCGTGATCACGTCCACCGACGGACGCTGCGTCGCCATCACCACGTGGATGCCGGCGGCGCGCGCCATCTGCGCCAGGCGCTGCACGGTCTGCTCGATCTCCTTGCCGGCGACCATCATCAGGTCCGCCATCTCGTCGATCACCACCACCAGGAACGGCAGCTTCTCCAGCGCCAGCGGGTGCTCCTCGAACGTCGGCTTGCCCGTCTCGGCGTCGAACCCCGTCTGCACCCGGCGCGTGACGATCTCGCCGCGCGCGGTCGCCTCCTCCACGCGCTCGTTGTAGCCGCCGACGTTGCGCACCCCCAGCTGGCTCATCGCGCGGTAACGGCGCTCCATCTCCCGCACCGTCCATTTCAGCGCGGTCACGGCCTTGGCCGGCTCGGTCACCACGGGCGCCATCAAATGCGGGATGCCGTCGTAGACCGACAGCTCGAGCATCTTCGGGTCGATCAGGATCAGCCGGCACTGGTCCGGGCTGCAGCGGTACAGGATGCTAAGGATCATCGCGTTGATCCCGACCGACTTGCCCGACCCGGTGGTGCCCGCCACCAGAAGGTGCGGCATGCGGGCCAGGTCGGCCAGGATAGGCTCGCCGCCGATGTCCTTGCCGAGCGCCAGGGCCAGGCGGCCCGGGTGCTTGTCCCACGCCTCGGACCCGAGCAGTTCGGACAGGAACACCGTCTCCCGCTTGCCGTTCGGCACCTCGATGCCGATGACGTTGCGGCCGGGCACGGTGGCGATGCGCACGGCGGTGACCGACATGGACCGCGCCACGTCGTCCGCCAGACCGATCACCCGGGCGGAGCGGATGCCGGGCGCCGGCTCGAGCTCATACAGTGTGACGACGGGGCCGGGCCGGATGTCGCGGATGACGCCCTGGACGCCGTATTCCTCGAGCACCGATTCGAGCAGCCGGGCATTGAGCTGCAACGAATCCTCGGACGGACCGGTTCCGGCGCGGACGGGCGCGGACTTCAGCAGCGACAGGGGCGGCAGCCGCCAGTGGCCCGGGCCGGCGTCGGGCAGGGACAGGCTTTCCTGACGGGCCGGCGCCGGCTTGCGCAGCGGCAGGGCGACTCGGGCGCGCGCCGCCAGGCTGGGCGCCGCCAGGCTGGGCAACGGAAGACTGGACGACGGGAGACTGGACGACGGCAGGCTGGACAATGGCGGACTGGGCGATGGGACGCTGCGCGCCGGCGCAGGCGGGGAATCGGGCGCCCGGAGCAGCGGCGGCTCCGGTTCTGGCGTCGGGTCCATGGGCGCGGTTTCGAACCGGGGCAGGCGGGAAGCGGGACGCAGGTCGGCGCGTTCCGCAGGGCGGGCGTCCGGGGTTACGCGCACGCGTGCGTCCGGCCGGCCGGCCGGCCGGGGGTCGACCGCGGCGTCCAGCGGAGACGGCGCGGCGCGGCGGCGGAACAACGCGCCCAGCCGCTTCAAGCGCCCGAGTTGGCCCGCCGCCTGCCGGGTCGCCTTGCCGCCGATCTGGCCGCCCTGCACCAGCGTTCCGCCCGCAGCCCGCCACTCCCGCGCGGACAACCCCAAGCACGCCCAGACCAACAGCACGCTGGCGACCAAGCCGAGCGCCACGGCGCCGACCGCGCCCATCGGGCCGAGCAGCCGCTGCGCGTACGCGTTCGCCGAGGCGGCCACCACCGTCCCGATCGCGCCCCCTGGCCCGGCGTCTGACGGCCAGTGCAGCGGACGCGGCAGGACGGCGAACAACGCCGCCACCACCGGCAGCGCCGCCAGGGTGGTCGCCAGCCGGACGGCGAAGCTGCCCAGGCCGCGATGCGATGCGATGCGCCAGGCCCAGGCCAGCGCCGCCACGCCGGGCAACGCCGCCGCGAGGCCGAAGCTCTGCAGCAGCAGGTCCGCCGCGATCGCCCCCACCAGGCCGCCCAGGTTGGTCGCGCTGCGCGAGGTGGCGGTGTTGAACGACGGGTCCAGCGGGTTGTAGCAGACCAGCGCCACCAGCAGCGCGACCCCTGCCAGGCCGAGCGCCAGGCCGCCGAACTCCGCCAGCCGGCGGGCGACCAGGGTGCGGATGGCGGGCGACGCGAGCAGGCGCGCCGGTGCTGCGGCAGGCATGGGTCCGGGGAGGTCCGTGTCGGTTCGAGTGCGACGGCAGCTATAGCGTGGAACCGGCGGCGTCAGAATGGCAAATGCGGCCGCAGGTCGCGCGGCATGGGGACTGAGGCGCCAGCGCCACGAGCCTAGGCTGGGGCCACTCGCGTTGACACCAAGCAGGGCGGACCCTAGCACTGCCCGCAACAAAAGTTGCGCCGTGGGGGAACGAAGTGGTCCGGAACTTGAAGCTGGCTATCGTGCTGGCCAGCACGATAGCGGTTGCTCCATTGGCCGTCCGGGCCGACTCCATCCATGTCGGCGTGACCCTGTCGATGACCGGCCCGGCCGCTTCGCTGGGCATCCCCGAGCGCAACAGCATCGCCCTGCTGCCGAGGACGATCGGCGGCGACTCCGTCGAATACACCGTGCTGGACGACGCGTCCGACACCACCAAGGCGGTCGCCAACGCGCGCAAGCTGATCGAGGGCGGCGCCGACGTGCTGATCGGGTCGAGCGCCACGCCAGGGTCGCTGGCGATGATCGACGTGGCGGCCGAGCAGAAAACGCCGATGATCTCGCTGGCCGCGTCCTCCCGGCTGATCGCGCCGATGGATGCGCAGCGCCGCTGGGTGTTCAAGACGCCGCAGAACGACAGCCTGATGGCGGACGCGATCGCCGGCTACATGGTCGCGCACGGCATCAAGTCGGTGGCGTTCATCGGTTTCAACGACGCTTACGGCGACGGCTGGCTGACGGAGACGCAGCGCGCGATGGCGGCCCACGACATTAAGGTGACGGACGTGGAGCGGTTCGCCCGCACCGACACCAGCGTCACCGGGCAGGTGCTGAAGGTGATGGCCTCCAAGCCGGATGCGGTGCTGATCGCCGGGTCCGGCACCCCCGCCGCGCTGCCGCAGAAGACGCTGCACGAGCGGGGCTACGGCGGGGTTTACTTCCAGACCCACGGCGTGGCCAACCTCGACTTCGTTCGCGTGGGCGGCAAGGACGTGGAAGGCGCCATCCTGCCCGCCGGCCCGGTGCTGGTCGCCAGCCAGCTGCCCACCGAGGCGCCGACCAAGGCGGTGGGCGAGCGCTTCATCGCGCAATACGAGGCAGCCAACGGCAAGGGCAGCGCCAACACCTTCGCCGCCCACGCTTACGACGCCGGGCTGCTGCTGGAATACGCCATCCCGATCGCGCTCAAGACGGCCAAGCCGGGCACGGAGGCGTTCCGCGCCGCGCTGCGGGACGCGCTGGAGGGCGCCCACGAGCTGATCGCGACGCAGGGCGTGATGGACATGACGCCCGATAACCACAACGGCTTCGACACCCGCGCCCGGGTGATGGTGACGATCAAGGACGGCGCCTGGCTATTGCTGCCCTGATCCGGTAGCCGGTCCGGGTCATGGACTCGGACATCGCCCTCATCCTGCTGCAGGACGGCATCGTGAACGGCGCGGTCTACGCGCTGCTCGCGCTGTCGCTGGTGCTGGTGTTCTCGGTCACCCGGGTGATTCTGATCCCGCAGGGGGAGTTCGTGGCGTACGGCGCGCTGACCTACGCGGCATTGGACTCGGGCCGCGTGCCCGGCAGCATCTGGCTGCTCGGCGCGATGGGCGGCGCCGCGCTGCTTGCCGGTCTGTGGGGAATGCGGCGGCACGCCAGCCTAAGCGCCGTGGTGCAGTTGGTGGCCAGCACGGTGGCGCTGCCTGCCGCGGTGATCGGGCTGACGTTGCTGCTGGCGGGGCGCCGCCTGGGCGTGGCGGGCGAGGCGGCGCTCAGCGTGCTGATCGTGGCGCCGATGGCCGCGTACCTCTACGTCGTCGCGTTCCAGCCGTTGGCGGAGGCGTCGGTGCTGGTGCTGCTCATCGCGGCGGTCGGCGTGCACCTTGCGTTGCAGGGGGTTGGCCTGGTGCTGTTCGGCCCGGAAGGGTTCCGCGCCACCGCGTTCTCCGACGCCGTGTTCAACGCCGGGTCGCTGACGGTGAGCGGGCAGGCGGCCTGGGTGGTGGGCAGCAGCGTGGCGATCATGTCGGGGTTGTTCGGGTTCTTCGGGCGCACGCTGTACGGCAAGGCGCTGCACGCGACCGCGGTCAACCGGCTGGGCGCGCGCTTGGTGGGCATCTCGACCGGGCTGTCCGGCCGGGTCGCGTTCGCGCTGGCGGGGGTGATCGGGGCGTTCAGCGGGGTGCTGATCGCGCCGCTGACCACGGTGTACTACGACAGCGGGTTCCTGGTCGGGCTGAAGGGGTTCGTGGCGGCGATCGTGGGGGGCATGGTGAGCTACCCGCTCGCTGCTGCGGCCGCGCTGCTGCTGGGGGGGGTGGAGAGCTTCTCGACGTTCTGGGCCAGCGCGTTCAAGGAAGTGATCGTGTTCACCGTGATCCTTCCGGTGCTGCTGGTGCGCTCGCTGCGCAGCCCGGTCGCGGAGGACGATGAATGATGGCGCCATTCCTTTCGACGCCCTCTCTCGCTTGCGGGAGAGGGTTGGATGAGGGGGGCGACGCGCACCATCCCGCCCGCCGGTCTCCTCACCCCGACCCTCTCCCGCAAGCGGGAGAGGGAGAAGCAAGGTGAACCGCCTGCTTCCCCCTGCCCTCCTAGCCGCCTGGCTGTGCGTGGCGTTCGTTCCCGGCGTGCCGCCGTTCTGGCTGACCCTCGCCGACGACGCGGGGATCGCCGCAGTGGTGGCCATCGGCATCGTCGTGCTGACGGGGATGGCCGGCATCACCTCGTTTGGCCAGGCGACGTTCATGGGCTTCGGCGCCTACGCGACCGCGCTGCTCACCACGGGCGCCGGCTGGTCGCCCTGGCTGTCGCTGCCGGCGGCGCTGCTGGCGAGCGGGCTGGCCTCGCTGGTGATCGGCGCGGTCACGCTAAGGCTGTCAGGCCACTACCTCGCGCTGGGCACCATCGCTTGGAGCGTCGCGTTCTTCTACCTGTTCGGCAACCTCGAGTTCCTGGGCCGCAACGACGGCATCTCCGGCATCCCGCCGCTACGGGTCGGCGACGCGGCGCAGCTGAGCAGCCGGGCGTATTTCCCCGTGGTCTGGCTAGCGGTCGGGCTCGCGCTGCTGCTGACGCGCAACCTGCTGGACAGCCGGGTCGGCCGCGCCATCCGGGCTTTGCGGGGCGGGGCGGCGGCGGCGGCGGCGTTCGGGGTGGGCCTGGCGGGGACGCGGATGCTGGCCTTCGCCTACGCCGCGGTGTTGGCCGGGCTGGCGGGCTGGCTGTATGCGCACATGGAGCGCTCGGTCAGCCCGACGCCGTTCGGGGTCAACGCCGGCATCGAGTACCTGCTGATGGCCGTGGTCGGCGGCGTCGGGCGCATGGGCGGCGCGGTGCTTGGCGCCGGGCTGGTGGTGGTGGTGAACGACCGGCTGCAGGACTGGCTGCCGCGCCTGCTCGGCAGCCAGGGCAACTACGAGACGATCGTGTTCGGCGTGCTGCTGGTGCTGCTGCTGCAGACCGCGCCCGCTGGGTTGTGGCCGCTGCTGGCGGACCGACTGCCCCGTCGTCGGCGCGCGCCGGCCGGCGGCGGCGCGCCATTGCCGACGCGCACCCTGCCCGCGCCGGGCGCCCCCGTGCTGGAGGCGCGCGGGCTGCGCAAGCAATTCGGCGGCCTTGTTGCTGTGTCCGATCTGTCGCTGGAGCTGCGCGCCGGGGAGATCGTCGGCCTGATCGGCCCCAACGGCGCCGGCAAGAGCACCACCTTCGACCTGCTGACCGGGATTGCGGCGCCCACGGCGGGGACGGTGCGCTTCATGGGCGCATCGCTCGCCGGGCGGGGCAGCGCCGCGGTCGCGCGGCTCGGCATCGCCCGGTCGTTCCAGCACACGAAGCTGGCGGCCGGCATGTCGGTGCTGGAGAACGTGGCGCTCGGCGCCCACCTGCGCGGCCGCGCCGGCGCCCTGCGCGCCATGCTGCGCCTGGATCGCGCGGAGGAGGCGCGGCTGTTCGCCGAGGCGCACCGCCAGTTGGCGCGCGTCGGGCTGGCGGACCACGCCGCGCAACCCGCGCGCAGCCTGGCGCTTGGTCAGCAGCGTGTGGTGGAGATCGCTCGCGCGTTATGCCTCGACCCCGTGCTGCTGCTGCTGGACGAGCCCGCCGCCGGCCTGCGCCATGCCGAGAAGGCGGATCTGGCCACCCTGCTGCGCGCCCTGCGCGACCAGGGCATGACGGTGCTGCTGGTCGAACACGACATGGCGTTTGTCATGTCGCTGGTGGACCGCCTGGTGGTGATGAACTTCGGCGCCAAGCTGGCCGAAGGCGCCGCCGCCGCTGTCGGCCGCGACCCGGCCGTCATCGAGGCCTACCTCGGCAGCGTCGCGTGATCCTGGAGGCCGATGGTCTCAATGTCGGCTACGGCGGCGCCGCGGTGCTGCACGATGTGAGCCTGCGCGTGGCGCCCGGGCAGATCATCACCGTGATCGGCCCTAACGGCGCCGGCAAAACGACGCTGCTGAACGCCATCATGGGCGTGCACGGCGGCAGCGGCGCCGTGCGGTTCGCCGGCCGCGACGTGAGCCGCATGCCGGTGGAGGCCCGCGTGCGCGCCGGCCTGTCGCTGGTGCCGGAGAAGCGCGAGCTGTTCGCCTCGCTGCCCGTGGAGGACAACCTGCGCCTGGGCGCGTTCCGCCACCGCGCGGAGGGCGCCGCCGCGATGCGCGCCCGCCTGGACGAGACCTACGCGCTGTTCCCCCGCCTGCGCGAGCGCCGCCGCCAGCTAGCCGGCACGCTGTCGGGCGGCGAACGCCAGATGCTGGCGATGGGCCGCGCGCTTATGGGCAAGCCGGACCTGCTGATGCTGGACGAGCCGAGCCTCGGCCTGGCGCCGCTGATCGTGCGCGAGATCTTCGCCATCATCGCCGACCTGCGCGCCCGGTCCTGCGCCGTGCTGCTGGTGGAGCAGAACGCTCGCGCCGCGCTGCAGGTGTCCGATTACGGCTACGTGCTGGAGACCGGCCGCGTCACGCTGGAGGGCCCCAGCGCGTCCCTGGCGGGGGACCAGCGGGTGGTGGAGACGTATCTCGGGCTTGCGTGAGGCGAGACGTCCAGACGAGCAGTGGCAACGGAATGTCACATGTTAATTCCGCGAGACCCGTAGCAGGCGCCGGCCGGGGGTCCATCTCTGTCCCTGCGATGCGCCGCAATTACGTACTGACAGGTTGATCGGATGGACCTTCTCATCACCGGCGCCACCGGGTTCGTTGGCTCGCATCTCGCGCTGCGTTGGCTGCGCCGCGATCCGGAGGCCCGGATCGGCTGCCTCGTGCGCGCCGCCACCGTCGCGGACGCGCGCGACCGGCTGCACGCGGCCTTGCGTGAGGCGTCCGCCAACGAGGGTGTCGGCCTGGACGACCTGCTGGCCCGCACCGACGCGATCCCGGGGGACATGGACGATCCGGCCTGGATCGACCGGGCGCAAGCATGGATGCGAGGTTCGGCGGACCTGATCCACTGCGCCGCCAACCTGTCCTTCCGCGAGGCCGACCGCGCCGCCGTTTGGCGGACCAACGTGGCTGGGACCGCCGCCGTGCTGCAGGCGCTGTCGCGGCTGCCCGGCCTCGCGGCGTTCAACTACATCAGCACGGCGTATGTCGCCGGGGACCGGCAGGGCGGCATCCTGGAAGACGAACGCGCCCGGCCGCTGCACTTCAACAACCCCTACGAGGAGAGCAAGTGGGTGGCGGAGGGCCTGGTGCGCGAGGGGTGCGCCGCCGCCGGCATAGCGTGGCGCATCATGCGCCCGAGCATCGTGATCGCGCATTCGGTGACGCATCGCATGTCGTCGCACTCCGGCTTCTACCAGGTCGTGGACACCTTGCTGCGGCTTGGCCGGCAGCCGCGGTTGACGGGTGGCGGGCCGATCATGCTGCCGGTCGTGATGGGGACCACCCTGGACCTGATCCCGGTGGACGTGGTGGCGGACGAAGTCGTGGCCCTGATCGCCGCCGGCCATTCGACCGCGGGCCGGACGTTCCATATCACCGGGGCGGATCCGCTGCGGCTCGCGGATGTGCTGCGGGAACTGACGCCGATGAGCGGGGTCGCCATCGAGGTGAATGGTCCGGACACGCCGCTGTCGCCGGCGGCCCAACTGGTGATGCGGCGGCTGCGCTACTACGCGCCGTACTTCGCCTTCGCCCGCTGGTTCGACCGCCGCGGGGCCCAGGCGGTGCTTGGCTCGGCGCCCTACCGGATCGGGCTCGAGGAGCTTCGCGGCTTCGTGCATTCCTACCTGGCGCAGCAGCATGACGATCCGCCGCACCTGACCGCCCCTGCATGACGTTGGCGCAGCCGGCCGTCGCGATCGTCGTGCTGATGCGGAACGAGGCGGCAAGCCTGCCCGCGTTGCTGCGCTGCCTGGCGGCCCTGGACCCGGCGCCGGACCAGATCGTCGCCGTGGACGGCGGCAGCACGGACCGCAGCGTCGCCATCGCGGCGTCGGCAGGGCTGCAGGTCGTCCGGTGTCCGCGCCCTGGACGCGCGGCCGGGATCAATGCCGGGGTTGCGCAGGCATGGGCGCCGATCGTCTGCGTGCTGCACGCCGACACGCTGTTGCCCACGGACGCGGTCGCCGTCATCCGGTCCACCCTGGCGGCGCCGTCCGTGGCGTTGGCTGGCTTCACCGCCGTGCTGTGCGGGCCCGGCGGCGTGCGGCGGGCCACCAGCTTCCACAACTGGATCAAGACCTGGTACGCCCCGCTGCTGTTTCGGCCGATCCTATTCTGCCGGGGGCTGCGGTTGTTGTTCGGCGACCACGCCATGTTCTTTCGCCAGGCCGACTTCCTCAGTGTCGAAGGCTGCGACGAAGCCATGTTGGTGATGGAGGACGCGGAGCTTTGCGTCCGGCTGTCGCGGTTGGGGCGCGTCCGCCTGCTCTCCCAAGTTGTTGTGACCTCGGATCGCCGTGTCGCCCGGTTGGGGTCGTTGCGGGCGAACTTGGTGTTTCTTTGGGTCGGCATTCTATGGGCATTCGGCGTTCGCCGAGGCTTGGCGCAGCATTACGGGGATGTGCGTTAGCTGCCGTCGCCCGCTTCGTCGCTTGACAGCATCTGCCGCATGTCGATTGTTGCCTAGGTGGACGCCGCCTATATCTCCGCGATGTTTGGGCTTGCCGGGGCCAGCATTGGCGGGCTGACGTCGTTCTCGACGTCGTGGCTGACACAGCAGTCGCAGATGCGGGAGAAGCGTCGCGAGGCCGAGCTGGCAAGGCGTCTCGAGTTGTTCCACGAGTTCGTCGTCGAAGCCAGTCGCCTCTACGGCGATGCGCTGAGTCACGAGAAGGACGATGTCAGCGACCTGGTGCAACTCTACGCGCTGGTGGCGAAAATGCGACTATGGGCGTCCCGTCCTGTCGTAACCGCGGCGGAACGGGCGATGAACGCCATCGTGGATACGTATCTGCAGCCTAACCGGACACTCCACGAAATCCGGGTCCTCGCGCAAAGCGGGGAGATGAACTTCCTCTTGGATTTCGGGGAAGCCTGCCGCGCCGATCTGGGCACCGGACCTCGCGGAATGCGCAGGTAAGACCTAAGCCTTTCGACGACGCCGATACCCCGCAGGCGTCGCATCGTGTTCGGACCCCGTGGTCCAGCCGCTCCCGTCCCACGTCCGCACCCGCACGCTCGCCTGCCCGGCCGCGTCGATCGTGACCTGGTTGTAGGCGTTCGGCTCGCCGCGCAACCGAACCGACGTGGCGGTCGCGCCCTGCAGGATCAGCGGCGACGGACCGTCGGGCGACGCCAGGCGCGCGTAGCCGCGGTGCAGGTGGCCGGCCAGCACCAATTTTACGTGTTGCGACGCCAGCATCCGCAGCGCCGCCCGCGCGCCGCCGGCCACCCGGATCTCCGGCGCACCCTCCGGCGGCAGCAGCGGATGGTGCATCACCACGACCCTCACCAGGCCGTTCGGCAGCGCGTCCAGCTGCCGGACCAGGCGCCGCAGCCGGACCCGCGTCACCCGGCCGGTCGACCAGTCCAGCGTCAGCGCGCCACGGCGGGCCGTGTTCAGCCCCAGCACCGCCACGGCGCCGTTCCGCCACATGGGGGCCGTCTCCGGCGAGATCAGGCGGCGCCAGCGGCGATACGGGTCGGTGAAGCGTTCGACGAGGTTGTACGGCGAGATGTCGTGGTTGCCGGGCACCGCGAGGCTGGGCGCGCGCAACGCGTCCATGAAGCGGCGGGCAGCTCGGAACTCCTCGATGCGGGCGCCCTGGGTCAGGTCGCCGCTGATCGCGACCAGGTCCGGCGGGTCGGCGTTCAGCTCGGCCAGCAGGGCAGCGACCACCGGCGGGTCCTCCGCGCCGAAATGCAGGTCGGTGATGTGGGCGAGACGGGTGGCGGTCATGGCGCCGCCAGCATGGCCAGCGCGCACGGCCTGACCCGGTAGCGCAGCGGCGGGCGCAGCAGCACCAACTCGCCGTCGTTCATCACCCGCATGGCGCCGCGCCGTCCGGCGCCGTCGATGTCGACCTCGCGGGCGTGGTGCTCGGCGACCGCGCTGTCGGCGCGCACGCCGCCCGATGCGAAGCGCACGGCCAGGCGCAGCAGGTCCCACAGCCGCAACCGTTCGACGACGTAGAGGCATAGCGTGCCGCCATCCAACTTGGAGCGGCCGAAGGGGCGGCCGCCGGCCTCGTCCACTGGGTTGACGGTGACGGTCAGCGCCGCGGCCGATAGCCCGGCGGCGGCGCCGTCCAGCGCCACGCGCACCCGCAGGCGGCGGCCGTGCGACAGCAGCCGCCAGGTGGCGCGCGCCATGCGGGACCACAGGCGCAGGCTGGCGCCGCGGCTGGCCTCGCGATAGCGGCCGAGCTGGGCCGGCAGCCCGAGCATGGAGGCGCACAGGAAGGCGTGGCCGTTCACGTCGCCTACGTCGATGGTTCGCAGCTGACCCCCGGCCACCGCCCGCACCGCCGCCGCGACGTCGCCGATCGGCAGGTTCAGGTCGGTCGCCAGCAGGTTCATGGTGCCCAGCGGCAGCAGCGCCAGCGGCACGGCCTTGCCCGCCATCGCCTGCGCCGCGCACGTCACGGTGCCGTCGCCGCCAGCCACCAGCACCGCGTCGGGCGTCATGGCGAGCGCGAGCCTGATGCGCTCCGGCAGCGTTCCGCGGTCCAATGGGATGAAGGTCGCGTCCAGCCCGGCCTCGGCAAGCGCGGCGGCGACGCGCTCGGCCATCGTGCCCTCCCCGTCCAGAACGGCGCCGGCCTT
The DNA here is from genome assembly GCA_964242925.1 of uncultured Acetobacteraceae bacterium. Classification (GTDB taxonomy): domain Bacteria; phylum Pseudomonadota; class Alphaproteobacteria; order Acetobacterales; family Acetobacteraceae; genus LMUY01. Next base: position 74,661 of record CAXTBW010000001.1, on the reverse strand, counting down.
GCCGTTCAGCACGACCGCGACGCGTTTGACCGGTTCGTCCATGTCCCGCGCCCTTCCGTCCAGCGGGCAACGCTGCGCGGATCAGGTCGTTCCGGCGCGGCCGCCACCCGACCCATGGGCGGCGGCCGACTCGGGCTCAGTAGTTCGGACGGCAACGGCCGTATGGGTTGAGGTGGTAGCCGGGCGGGCAGCCGCGATAGACCGGCCGGCCGTAGCCGTAGCCGTAGCCGTTGGGAACGCAGTTGCCATACGGGGTGCGATGCCCGCCGGGGCCGCAGCCGCCCTCCACCCGCGTGATGCCGCTACTGCCCTGCCCGACCGGCGGCACCGGCATGGCGTTCGCGCTGCTGCCCATGGCGAGTGCGCAACCCGCCGCCACCGCCGCAAAAGTCAATTTTCTCATCGTGGTCGTCGCTCCTGTTAAACATGGCAGCCAAGACTGTTTCAGCACGGGATCGCGGCAGCTTGAAGATGCTTTCGCAACGGAATGTGACGGAATGTGCGATTCGACATCCGACCAGGTCGGCAACGACGGTCATTTGCATGCGCCATTGCCGCGGCGCGCGGGCCGCCATAGTCTCTTCGCGTGACGGTCCCGCACGCCACCGGGCCAGGCCGCGGACGAACCATGCGCGAACGATCAGCGGCGTGACTGCGATTCCGATCTCCAGCGCGCCGCTTTCGCGTCACGCCATGGCGTACGTGCTCGCAGGGGGCCGCGGGTCCCGCCTTTTCGAGCTGACTGACACGCGGGCCAAACCGGCGGTGTATTTCGGCGGCAAGTCCCGCATCATCGACTTCGCGCTGTCCAACGCGCTCAACTCCGGCATCCGCCGCATCGGCGTGGCGACGCAGTACAAGGCGCACTCGCTGATCCGGCACCTGCAGCGCGGTTGGAACTTCTTCCGCCCCGAACGCAACGAGAGCTTCGACATCCTGCCCGCCAGCCAGCGCATCAGCGAGACGGCGTGGTACGAAGGCACCGCAGACGCCGTGTTCCAGAACATCGACATCATCGAGAGCTACGCGCCACAGTTCATCGTCCTGTTGGCTGGCGACCACGTCTACAAGATGGACTACGAGCCGATGCTGCAGCAGCACGTCCAGTCCGGCGCGGACGTGACGGTCGGTTGCATCGAGGTGCCGCGGCTGGACGCCACCGGCTTCGGCGTGATGCACGTCGACGACGAGGACCGGCTGATCGACTTCCTGGAGAAGCCTGCCGACCCGCCCGGCATGCCGGGCAACCCGGACATGGCGCTGGCCTCCATGGGCATCTACGTGTTCGACACCGGGTTCCTGTTCGACCAGTTGCGGCGCGACGCCGCGACGCCGGGCTCGGCGCGGGACTTCGGGCGCGACATCATACCCTACATCGTGAAACACGGCACGGCGGTGGCGCACCGTTTCGCCCGGTCGTGCGTGCGGTCCAGCCACGAGTCGGAGACGTACTGGCGCGACGTGGGCACCATCGACGCCTATTGGGCGGCCAATATAGACCTCACGGACGTGGTCCCCGCGCTCGACCTGTACGACCAGGACTGGCCGATCTGGACCTATGGCGAGATCACCCCGCCCGGCAAGTTCGTGCACAACGACGACGGGCGCCGGGGGATGGCGGTCGATTCGCTGATATCGGGCGGCTGCATCGTGTCGGGCTCGTTGGTGCGCCGCTCGCTGCTGTGCACCGGCGTGCACGTGCATAGCTACGGACGGATGGAAAGCGCGGTGCTGATGCCCTACGTGGACGTCGGCCGCGGCGCCCGGCTGTCGAACGTCGTGGTGGACCGGGGGGTGCGCATCCCCGTTGGCCTTGTGGTCGGCGAGGACCCTGCGCTGGACGCGCAGCGCTTCCGCCGCACCGCGAAGGGCGTGTGCCTGATCACGCAACCGATGATCGACCGGCTGGTGGGCTGACCTGACGTGAAGGTGTTGGCGTGAAGGTGCTTGCGGCCGCCAGCGAGGCGTTTCCCCTGATCAAGACCGGCGGCCTGGCCGATGTGACCGGCGCCCTGCCGCACGCGCTGGCGGCGCAAGGGCTGGAGGTGCGCACCCTGTTGCCGGGCTACCCGGCCGTGATGGCGGCGCTCACCACGGGCGAGCCCGTGCACGCCATTCCCGTCCTGCATGGCGGCGCCGCCCGCGTGCTGGCTGGCCGCGCGGGCGGGCTGGACCTGTTCGTGCTGGACGCGCCGCATCTGTTCGACCGTCTGGGCAACCCGTACATGGGCCCGGACGGGCGAGACTGGCCGGACAACCCGCAGCGCTTTGCCGCCCTGGCGCGGGTGGCGGCCGATATCGGCCTGGGCGCCATCCCCGGCTGGATTCCTGGCGCGGTGCACTGCCACGACTGGCAGACCGGCCTGGCCCCCGCCTACCTGGAATTCGCCGGCGGCGCGCGGCCCCGCACGGTAATGACCATCCACAACCTGTCCTTCACCGGCCAGGTGCCGATGGCGCTGTGGCGGGAGCTCGGGCTGCCGCCTGAGTCGCTGGGCGTTCAAGGCGTCGAGTTCTACCAGTCCATCGGCTTCATGAAGGCCGGGCTGTTCTATGCCGACGCGATCACCGCCGTCAGCCCGACCTACGCCGACGAGATCTGCACCCCCGCGTTCGGCTGCGGCTTCGACGGCCTGCTGCGGTCGCGTGCGGCGGACCTGCACGGCATCCTGAACGGGCTGGACGAGGCGGTCTGGGACCCATGGACGGACAGCCACCTGCCCGCCCGCTTCCGCAAGGGCCACCTGCGCAACCGTCCGCGCTGCAAGGCGGCGCTGCAGGCCGGGCTCGGGCTGGATCCGACGGCGCCCGGCCCGCTGTTCGGCATCGTCAGCCGCATGACCGGGCAGAAGGGCATGGACCTGGCGCTGTCCGCCCTCCCCGGGATACTGGAAGCGGGCGGCCAGCTCGCCTTGCTGGGCAGCGGCGAGCCGGCGCTGGAGGACGCGTTCCGCGACGCGCAGGCCGCGCACTCGGGCCAAGTGAGGGCGGTGATCGGCTATGACGAGGCGCTGTCGCACCAGGTCGTGGCCGGGGCGGACGCGCTGCTGGTGCCCAGCCGGTTCGAGCCGTGCGGGCTGACGCAGATGATGGCGATGCGCTACGGGGCGCTTCCCGTGGTGACCCGGGTGGGCGGACTGGCCGACACGGTGATCGACGCCAACGCGGCGGCGCTGCGGGCGGGCGTCGCCACCGGCTTCGTGGCCGACCCGGACCAGGCGGGCGTGGGCCGGGCGGTGCAGCGCGCGACCCAGCTGTGGCGGGACCAGCCGGCTTGGCGGGAGGCGCAGCGGGCGGGCATGGCGGCGGAGGTCGGCTGGGGCCAGTCCGCCGCCCGCTACAGCGCAGTCTTGCAGGCATAGCGGTGTTGCAGGGATAGGTTTGCACGCCCACCTGCCGCGCTATAGGAACGGCCGACCGAGGAGAGTTGAGAATGCAGGACACGCTGCAGGCCGACGGCGTGACGCTGCCGAAGCTGCCGGCCAATCTGACCGAGCAGACGGTGCTCTCGACGCATCACTGGACCGAGCGGCTGTTCAGCCTGACTCTGACCCGCGACCCGGCGTTCCGCTTCGAGAACGGCCAGTTCGCCATGATCGGCCTGCGTGTGGACGGCAAGCCGCTGCTGCGCGCCTACAGCATGGCCAGCCCAAATCACTCCGAGACGCTCGAATTCCTCAGCATCAAGGTCCCCGACGGCCCGTTGACGTCCCGCCTGCAGCACGTGCGCGTGGGCGACAAGGTGCTGGTGGGCCGCAAGCCGACCGGCACGCTGCTGCTGTCCAACCTGCGCCCGGGCCGCACGCTGTACATGTTCGCCACGGGCACCGGGCTGGCGCCGTTCCTGAGCCTGGTCGCCGACCCGGAGCTGTACGACCGCTTCGAGCACATCGTGCTGACCCACACCTGCCGCCGCACGGCGGAGCTGGCGTATGGCGAATACCTGACCGAGCACCTGCCCGCCCACGAGTTCCTCGGCGAGGACGTCAGCGCCAAGCTGATCTACTACCCGACCGTCACGCGCGAGCCGCACCGCCACCCCGGCCGCATCACCGACCGCCTGGCCTCCGGCGCGCTGTTCGCCGACACCGGGCTGCCCCCGCTGGACCCGGCGCACGACCGCGCGATGATCTGCGGCAGCCAGCAGATGCTGGACGAGATGAAGGCGACCCTGCTCGCGCGCGGCTTCACCGAGGGCAACAGCAACGATCAGGGCGAGTTCGTGATCGAGAAGGCGTTCGCCGAGCGGTAGGCCGTTCGAGCGCCTGTCGTCGTCGCGCATCTACCGTCGTCATGGCCGGACTTGATCCGGCCACCCACGCCGGACCAGCGACATCGGGGTTGCTGGCGGCGAAAGCTCGTGCCCAATGCTGCCCTGCCAGTTGCGGCGTGACGCCGTGGGCGGCCGGATCAAGTCCGGCCATGACGGCGAAATTGGCGGGTATCGGGCTCCCCGCAAAGGGTCTGAACCACTTCATCCCGTTGCCGGTTGAAATGGTGTTGCATCCTCGCCAGGTCCGCGCGTTTTATCCGGGCCCGCAACGATGGAGGCCGACATGCCGCTCTTTCTCGCTTTGGCGCTCGCAATCATCATCGCCGCGCCTGCTGGCGCGGCATGGGCGGCCAACGCGCGCAATCCGTATGGCAACGTGGACCCGCGCGTGGACGCCGGCAACGACACCGGCGACTCGCAGGTGGACCGGCTCAACCAGCAACAGCTCAACCGCGGGCCGTATGTCCGCCCAGCCTACCCGCCGCTGCGCTATTACGCGCCGCCGCCGGTCTACTACGCGCCGCGGCCGTACTACCGCTACTACGGCCAGTAACGCCTATAGCTGGTGGTAGGCCTGCGGTCCCAGGATCGCCTCGCGCATCCGGGCCTGCAGGTGGCTGCCCTCGCGCGGCGGCAACACCAGCGGTTGGGTCGCATCATCGATCTTGGCGGCGGCGAAGAACAGCCCGGGCGCGTGGATCGCCTCCCGCAGCGCCGTCGCCTGGCCCTCTTCGGTCACCAGCATCGTTTGGGTGAACCCGGCGCCGCGGGCGATCGCCACCAGGTCCACGCCGTGCTTGGTGTGGGTCTCCTGCATCCCCGTCTCGCCGTAGTGCTCGTTGTCCAGCACCAGGATGGACAGGTTCGACGGCCGGCGCACGGCGATGGTGGCCAGGGCGCCCAGGCCCATCAGCATCTCGCCATCGCCAGTGATCACCAGCACGGGCCGCTCCGGCTGCGCCAGCGCCAGGCCCAGACCGATCATCGCCGCGCCGCCCATCCCGCCCCATAGCGGAAGGTTCTCTGCGCAGTCGCCGACCGCGGTGATGTCCCAAGCGGGCGCGCCCAGCCCCGCGATCACCAGCAGGCCGCCGCGGTCCGCCAGCACGGCGCGACACAGCGCGCGGCGGTCGAGCTTTGCTTCCGACATGGACTCAGTCCTTCCCGAACGTCTTGGCGCCCAGCACGCGCTGCCCGATCAGGGTCGCGGTGGGCCGGAACGTGTTGAACGCGAGCCGCACCGTGGCTTCCACCGTCGTCGCGATGTCGGCCGCGTGGTCGGCGCGGCGCACCAGCGCGCCCATCGCCTCCAGCACGGTCTGCGTGGCGTTGCCCATCGGCACCTGCGCCGGATTGAACTCGCCCCAGTCGCCGCGCATCGTCACGATCATCGGCAGCGGCGTGCGGTGCAGGATGCTCAGCGACAGCATGTTGATGCAGTTGCCGACGCCCGAGCTCTGCATCAGCAGCACGCCCTTGGCGCCGCCCAGCCAGGCGCCGCACAGCATGGCGACGCCCTCCTCCTCCGTGGTCAGGGTGACGACCTGCATCTCATTGTCGGCAAGGCAGCGGCGGATCAGCCGCGAGTGCCCGGCATCGGGCACCAGCGCCACCTGTCGGATGCCCTGCGCCTTCAACACGTCGTAGATGTCGTCCGGCCAGGTCTGCGCCGGGTCCGGCGCGGCCTCGATGGTGGTTGCCTGCATGGTATCCCCCCTGCCACCAGCGCAGCCTAACCGCCACCCGGCGCGCCCGGCCAGGGGCGACGGCACGATCTTCGCTTGAGCCGCGCGCATGACAGACCTGCGGCATCGCGCCGTGGGCGCCCAAACCGGAGACGACATGAAGCGCAGGACCCTGCTCGCCACGGGCGCCGCCGCCCTCGCCGCGCCGCGCATCGCCCGCTCGCAGACCAGCCGGGTGCTGAAGTTCATCCCGCAGGTGGACCCGCCGACGCTCGACCCGGTCATCACCAGCGCCTATATCGCGCGCAACTTCGGCTTCACCGTCTACGACACGCTGTTCGGCCAGGACAGCGCGTTCAAGGCGCAGCCGCAGATGGTGGACGGCATGACCGTCGCGGACGACGGCAAGCGTGTCACCCTGGTGTTGCGCGACGGGCTGCGCTTCCACGACGGCGAGCCGGTAAGGGCGCGGGACTGCACCGCCTCCATCCAGCGCTGGGCCAAGCGGGACGCGTTCGGCGGCGCGCTGATGGCCGCCACCGACGAGCTGTCGGCGCCCGACGACAAGACGATCGTGTTCCGCCTCAAGCGCCCGTTCCCGCTGCTGCCCGACGCCCTGGGCAAGGTGGCGAGCAACATGTGCCCGATGATGCCCGAGCGGCTGGCCAAGACCGACGCGTTCACCGCGGTGACCGAGGCCATCGGCAGCGGCCCGTTCCGCTACGTGGCGGCCGAGCGGGTGGCCGGCGACCTCACCGTGTTCCAGCGCTTCGAGGGCTACGCGCCGCGCGCGTCCGGCACGCCGGATTGGACCGCCGGGCCGAAGATCGCCTACCTCGACCGTATCGAGTGGCATGCGATTCCGGACGTCTCGACCGCGGCCGCCGCACTCAAGACGGGGCAGATGGACTGGTACCAGGAGCCGGCGCTCGACCTCGTCCCGCAGCTCAAGGCCGACCGATCGCTGAACGTGTTCCAACTGGACCCGACGGGGGCGCCGGCGATGCTGCGCTTCAACTGCCTGCAGCCGCCATTCGACAAGCCGGCGGTGCGCCGCGCGCTGATGGGGGCGGTGAACCAGTCCGACTACATGGAGGCGGTGGCCGGCGACCAGACCGATCTGTGGAAGGTGCCGCTCGGGTTCTTCCCGGCGCTGTCGCCGATGGCCACGGATGCCGGGATGTCCGCGATCGTCGACAAGCCGGACATGGCGAAGGTCAAGGCCGACCTGGCCGCCGCCGGCTACAACGGCGAGCGCTGCGTGGTGATGATCGCCACCGACCTGGCCGTGCTGGCCGCGCTGGGCCAGGTGGGCGCCGACATGATGAAGCGAGCCGGGATGAACGTGGACGTGCAGGCGATGGATTGGGGCAGCGTCATCCAGCGCCGGGCAAGCAAGGAGCCGGTGGAGAAGGGCGGCTGGAGCGTGTTCTTCACTTCGTTCTTCGGGTTGGACCAGTTCACGCCGGCCGCGCATCTTGGGCTGCGCGGGAACGGCGCCGCGGGCTGGTTCGGCTGGTGCGACGCGCCGAAGCTGGAGTCGCTGCGCGACGAGTGGTTCCGCGCGCCAGACCTGGCTGCGCAGAAGGCGATCGCCGCGCAGATGCAGGTGGAGGCGTTCGCCATCGCGCCGTATCTGCCGCTCGGCGAGTACTACCAGCCGACCGCGACCCGCAAGACGCTGACCGGCGTGCTGAATGGGCTGCCGATCTTCTGGAACGTGAAGAAGGAAGGCTGACTGCGCTTTGCTGCTCCCTCTCCCGCTTGCGGGAGAGGGCTTTGGCAGGCGTTAGATCCGCAACGCGCTGATCGCGTCCGCCAGCGCCTGGTGCGCCTTCGTCACCGCGGCGTTCGCCGCATCCATCGCGGCGTCGAGTTGGGCGTGCTTGGTCTCGTCCGCGTCCAATTGACGCACCAGCCGCGCCCGCAATGCGTCGCCCGCCTGCACCGCGGCCAGGTTCTTGCGCACCCGGTCCTCGTCGGCGTCCAGCGCGTCCTTGGCGCCCGTCAGTTGGTCGCGCTCGGAGGTCCGCGCCGCCTCCTGCGCCCGCAGGTCCGTGATCCGCTTCAACGCGGCGCGGGCGGCGTCGCTGGCGCCCTGCAGGTTCAGCACCTCGGCCACCGCGTCCTCGTCGTCCAGCATCGCGATCGCGTTGCGCTCGTCGCGGTCGACCGCGATCACCACTTGCTTCACCTCGCCCGGCCGCAAATCCACGGCGAAGCGCCAGGCGGTCGCCGTCTCCTCCGCTGGCTGCGCGAAGCCGGGCGCCACCTTCGCACCGTCGGTCTTGTTCACCTCCAGCAGCACGTGCCGCGGCTCGCGCGCCGGGCCGGTCAGTGTCGCGTGGATCACCTGGCGGTTGCGCTGCACCACCGTCAGCACGCCATTCGCGGCCGTCAGCGAGGCGATCGTAACGACGTTGTCGCGCCGCCATTCCACGCCGGTGCGCAGATCCTGCGCGTAGGCGATCAACCGGCTTTCCCCCGCCGGGACGCCGCCCAGCCGCGCGTCGCCGGCGTACGGCGCATCCCCCTGCGCGTCGTACAAGGTCAGCACGCCGGCCGGCAGGCTCGTTCCCGACCCGTTGGCCAGCCGCAACGACTCCAGCGGATGCGGCTGCCCGTCGGTGGCCAGCGACACGCGCGAGGCCGGCAGCTCGGCGTCCAGGATCGGCACGGAGGCGCTGTGCCCGGCGGCCAGGCTGATCGGCGTCGGGATGGTGAACACCGTCTCCGCCGCGCCCTCCTGCGCCGTGACCGCTTCCGCGGGCGCCGCCATGGCCGGCGCGGCGGACGGGGCGGGCGGCGCCATCCGCCGCATCAACGGCCGCGCGACGCCCGCTGCGCCGGGGGGCGGCGCGGGCGCGGCAAGGGTGGCGCGCGCCTGCGAGTCGACGTCCGGCAGCAGGCGGCCGAGCACCTCGACCGGCACCTCCGGCCGGGTCACGAAGTAGCTGCGGTAGATATCCTGGTGGAAGGTGACCGGGTTGCCGAACTGCACCGAAAGCGACACGCCGGACCAGTCGGCGCCGGACGCGTTCTCCAGCGTCGCCCAGCCCTGCAGCCGCGCCTTGGCGGTGGCCGGGTCGGCATCGGCGGGCGGCAGCACCAGGCGGTACGACGCCTTCCACAGCGGCGCCACCGCCACGTAGCTGACCCGGATGGTGCGGTGGCCAGCGCCGGCGCTGCGGATCGTGATGTGGCGCGCGTCCTGCGCGCTCTCCCGCCGCGACGCCGTCAGCGCGCGGGCGATCCGCTCGCGCAGCCCGGGGTCGGTCACCTGCACGGCGTCGCTGTCCTCCAGCACGAACTGCTTCAGCCCGTCGCCCGTCATCACGCTGACCCGGGTGCGGTCCTGCACGGCGTTGGGCCCTACCGGCTCGTGCACCGTCTCCGCGTGCAGGATGCGCCCGGCCATCGGCCGCGGTCCCTGCACCGTCACCTCCACGCCCTGCAGGCTGTTGAGGAACGCGAGCGGCGAGGCCAGTCCGTCCGGCCCGAACGGCACGTCGCCGAACGCAGCATGGCCCTGGTCGCGCCCCGGCAGCTCGATCCCGCCCACCCCGCCGGCATCGTCGAACACCACCAGGGACTTCAACACGTCGTCCACCTGGTCGAGCTTCACGTCCAGGCCGAGCGTCGCGGCGCCGTCCACCTCCGCCTCGTATTCGAAGTAGCCCACTCCGGCGGAGGACAGCATAACGCGCTTGAGCGCCAGGTCGGCCGCGGCAGCCGGGCTGGCGATGACGGCCAGGAAAAGGAAAGGAAGCAGGCGCACGGAAATCCCCCAGTTCGGTTTCCGCAATGATGCTACATCCGGCCGGCGAGCACCTCGTCCACCATCAGCGGCGCCGCGCCGACGTAGTTCGCCGGGTCGCACAGTTGCGTCAGCCGCTCGGCGCCGAGCGGGCCCGCGACATCCGGCCGGGCGAGCAGGATGGGCAGGATGTCGCCGCCGCCCTCGATCGCCTCGCGGCAGGCGCCGTAGACGGCGTCGTGCGCGTTCTGCCGGCCGATCGTCGGCGCCAGGCCCATCATCACCGCCTCCGCCACAATCAGCCCGTTGGTCATGCCCAGGTTGCGCTGCATCCGGGCGGCATCCACCACCAGGCCCTCGAGCATGAACCGCGCCTGGCCCAACGCGCCGGCGGCCAGCACGAAGCTCTCGGGCAGCGCGGCCCACTCCAGGTGCCACGGGCCGGTGGCGCGCTCGAAATCCTGCGTCATCGCGTCGAGCATCAGGCCGGCGTGCTGCCGCAGCATCTTGGACGCCGCCAGGATCAGCTCGCTGCTGATCGGGTTGCGCTTCTGCGGCATGGTGGAGCTGCCGCCGCGGCCCGGCACGAACGGCTCCGCCACCTCGCCCAGTTCGGTCGCGGCCATCAGCATGACGTCGAGCGCGATCTTGCCCAGGCTGCCGCCCAGCAACGCCAGGAACTGCACCGCCTCCGCAAGGCCGTCGCGCGCGACATGCCAGGTGACCGGCGGCTCCACCAGGCCCAGCTCGCGCGCCAGTTCCGTCCGCACGCGCAGGCCTTCGTCCGCTTGGCCGAGCGAGGCGAGCGTGCCGGCGGCGCCGCCGAACTGCGCCATCAGCGCGCGCGGCTTCAGCTGCTCCAGCCGGGTCGCGTGGCGGTCGAGCGCGGACAGCCACACCGCGCACTTGTAGCCGAAGGTGATCGGCAGCGCGTGCTGCAGGTGGGTGCGGCCAGCCATCGGCGTGTCGCGGTGGCGCCGGGCGAGCGACGCGAGGGCGTTCCGCACGGCGTCCAGCTCGGCGGCGATCAGCGCCAGGCCCTCGCGCATCTGCAGCACGGTGGCGAGGTCCATGATGTCCTGCGTGGTGGCGCCCCAATGGAGGTATCCGCCGCCCTCGCCGCACATCGGCGCCAGCTGGTGGATCAGCGGCAGGATCGGGTAACCGACGATCTGCGTCTCCTGCGCGAGCCGGTCGAGGTCGAGCGCGTCGGCGTTGGCGCCTGCGGCGATCGCCTCAGCGGCCGCTTCGGGAATGACGCCGAGGCGGCCTTGCGCGCGGGCGAGCGCCACCTCCGCCTCGGTGCAGCGGGCCAGGTAGGCGGCGTCTTCGAATACGGCGCGCATGGCGGCGGTGCCAAACATGTCGCGGAACAGGCGGGAGTCGAGCACGCTGACCGGCATCTTCAGTCCTTCGTTTGAGCTCGCAACGAAACCTCTTCCCACCTCGTCATGTCAGGGCTTGACCCTGGTATCCACGTCGTCCCATCCGCACTGGCGCGTCCAGGTCGCGTAGACGCGCTACGTCATCAGTCACTGCCCGTGGATACCAGGGTCAAGCCCTGGCATGACGAGTTTTTTCGCTTTGTTGTTGCGCACCGGGCGGATCAAGGACTGACTCTGGCGCAGAGCGTATCCACCGTCGCGGCCGGCACACCCGCCGCACTCAGCAGCGCGCGCGTGTGCTCGCCCAGTTCCGGCGCGGGACAGCGCCAGGCGCCCGGCGTGGCGGACATGCGGGGCGTGATGTTGTGCATCGGCAGGCTGCCGAGCTCGTCGTCCTCGACCTCCACGATCACTTCCCGCGCGATGAAGTGCGGGTCGGCCAGGGCGTCGTCGATGTTGTAGATCGGCCCGGCGGTGACGTCCCCCGCCTGCAACTCGGCCAGCGCCGCCTCGCGCGTGCGTCCCGCGAACCACTCGCCGATGATCGCGTCCACCAACTCGCGGTTGCGCACCCGGTCGGTGTTGGTGCGGAACCGCGGGTCGTCCACCATGTCGGGCCGGCCGATGGTGCGGAAGATGCGGTGCGCCATGGCGGGGGTGGAGCCGGACATCGCGACGTAGCCGCCGTCGGCGCAAAGATAGGCGTTGCGCGGCGACGAGGTCTTCGAGCTGCTGCCGGTGCGCTCCTTGACCAGGCCGGTCTGCCGGTGGATCGCCGCCTCCGGGCCCATGGCGGCGAACAGCGGCTCCAGCAGCGACAGGTCGATCACCTGGCCGGTCGCCAGCCCTCGTTCGCGGGCCAGCAGCGCGGTCACCACGGACATGGCGCCCGACAAGCCGGCCAGTATGTCGGCCAGCGCCATGGGCGGCAGCACGGGCTCGCGGTCGGCGAACCCGTTGCGGGCGGCGAACCCGCTCATGCCCTCTACGATGGTGCCGAAGCCGGGCCGCAGCGCGTACGGCCCGGTCTGGCCGAAACCGGAGATGCGCACGACGACCAGCCGGGGATTGCGCGCCAGCAGCGTTTCAGGCGCCAGGCCCATCGCCTCTAGCGTGCCGGGCCGGTAGTTCTCGACCATCACGTCGGCGGTGTCGAGCAGGGTGAGGAACGCGTCCTTGGCGACCGGGTCGCGCAGGTTCAGCATCACCGACAGCTTGTTGCGGCAATACGCCTTCCAGAACAGCGAGTGGCCGTCCTCCCGCCAGGCGCGCAGCGGGTCGCCCTCCGGCGGCTCGATCTTGATGACCTCGGCGCCGAAATCGGCCAGTTGCAGGGTGAGCACGTTGCCGGCGACCAGGCGGGACAGGTCCAGCACCCGGGTCCCCTGCAGCGGCCCGCGCGCGGCGGCGTCGAACGCGATCACTTTGGCGGGCGGCATGGCTCGATGAAGGCAGCGGCGGCCGGGGATGTCAACGAGACCCGGGTTACATCGGCGGGCCGATTTTTCGTAGAGTGGCGCTGCAGGACAAACAGGCGCACGGCATGATCATCGACCAGCTTCCCTTCGCCGACCCCGAGTTCGTGGAGAACGCCGAGCCGCGTTGCCCGTGCCTGCTGCTGCTCGACACGTCGACCTCGATGCACGGCAAGCCCATGGCGCAGCTGAACGACGGCCTGCAGACGTTCAAGTCGGAGCTCATGTCGGACGGCATGGCCACGCAGCGGGTCGAGGTCGGCATCGTCACCTTCGGCCCGGTGCGCGTGCACACCCCGTTCCAGACCGCGGACGCCTTCACCCCGCCCACCCTGGAGGCGAACGGCGATACGCCGCTGGGCGCCGCCATCGACCAGGGCCTGGACCTGCTGGAAGCCCGCAAGCGCGCCTACAAGGAGGCGGGGATCGCCTATTACCGCCCGTGGATCTTCCTGATCACCGACGGCGCGCCAACCGACGAGTGGCGCAATGCCGCGCGCCGGGTGCGCGATGGCGACAGTCCCGCGCGCAAGTCGTTCAGCTTCTTCGCGGTGGGCGTCGAGGGCGCCGACATGCAGGCGCTCACGCAGGTCTGCAGCCCGGACCGGCCGCCGCTGAAGCTGCGCGGGCTGAGCTTCCGGGAGCTGTTCACCTGGCTGTCCAGCTCGCTCGGCGGGGTTGCCCGGTCGCAGCCCGGCCAGCTCGTCGCGTTGCCGGCGCCCACCGGCTGGACCTCCGTCGGGTAATTTGGGCCCCTGGCGCACGGCGTACGCCTCCGCGGCCGGCACGTCGCACGCGCGCACGGGGGCGCCGTGCCAGGATGCCGGGCGCTGCGAGGTGGTGGTCGCCGACGATGGCGGCGAGGTGCTGATCGCCAGCGTGTCGGACGGCGCCGGATCCGCAGCGCACTCCGAGCACGGCGCCCGGCTCGCGGTCGACTCGTTCCATCGCGCGTTCAACAGCCTGGCCCGGGCGCAACCGGACCTCGGCTTCTTCGACGAGGCGTGCGCCCACGCCTGGCTGGCGGACCTGCAGACCGAGATCGCGGGGCTTGCGGACGGGACGCCGTCTGCGGACTACGCCTGCACGTTCCTGGGCGCGGTCGTGGGACCCTCTGCCGCCGTGTTCCTGCAGGTTGGGGACGGCGCGATCGTGGTCGGCGCCGGAGAGGGGCACGACTGGGTGTTCTGGCCGCAGCACGGCGAGTTCGCCAATTCGACATTCTTCGTCACCATGGCCGAGGCGGACCAGGTGATGGCGTTCGCCCGGCGGGACGACCCGGTTTGCGAGCTGGCGATGTTCTCCGATGGGCTCGAGCGGCTGGTCCTGGACATGCGGGCGCGCACCGTGCACTCGCCCAGCCTGCGCCCGATTCTGGATTGGCTGGCCGGGCAAGCGCCATCGGACGGCGCGCCCTCGCCCGTGCTGGCCGCCTACCTGGGCTCGGCGAACGTCAACCGCCGCACCGACGACGATAAGACGCTGGTCATGGCCATACGGACTGGCGCGTGATTCCAGCTAAACTGCTCGACGCGGCGGGACGGCCCGTAACCTTGGGCGCCGAGATCGGGCGCGGCGGCGAGGCGTCCGTCTACGACGTTGAGGGCCGCCCGGACTGCGCCGCCAAGATCTACATGCAACCGCAGGACCAAGCCAAGGGGGAGAAGATCGCCGCCATGATCGGGATGGCCACGGAGCGGCTGACCGCCCTGTGCGCCTGGCCGACGGCGAGCCTGCATCGGCCGGGCGGCGAGTTCACCGGGTTCATCATGCCGAAGCTGGCCGAGCATCGTCCGGTGTTCCAGGTTTACGGCCCGAAGCTGCGGCTCAAGCAGTTCCCCAAGGCGGACTGGCGCTTCCTGGTGCACGCGGCGGGCAACGTGGCGCGCGCGTTCGCGGCGGTCCACGCGGCCGGCCTGGTGGTCGGCGACGTGAACCAGAACAGCCTGTTCGTCGGCACGGACGCCACCGTCCGCTTCATCGACACCGACAGCATGCAGGTGACGAAGGGGCGCCGGGTGTGGCGCTGCGAGGTCGGCGTCAGCACGCACCAGCCGCCGGAGATGCAGGGCCTGGCCAGCTACCGCGACGTGACGCGCACCCCCAACCACGACGCCTTCGGGCTGGCGGTGATCCTGTTCCAGTTGTTGTGCATGGGCCGGCACCCGTTCGCGGGGCGTTATGCCGGCGCGGGCGAGCCGCCGGGCATCCCGGAAGCCATCGAGGCATCGCGCTACGCGTTCAGCGCCGACACCGGCCGCACGCTGATGTCGCCCCCGCCGGGCAGCCTGCCGATGGCCGCGCTGCCCGGCGGCGTGCGGAACCTGTTCGAGGCCGCGTTCGCTGCTGGCAAAGCGCAAGGCGGCCGGCCCGCCGCCGAACGCTGGGTCGCGGAACTCGCGGATTTGGGCAAGTCGCTGCGCAAGTGCCCGGTCAACGCCGGGCACTGGTTCGCGCCGGTGGCGGGGTCGTGCCCTTGGTGCGAGGTGGAGGCGCGCAGCGGCGTTGCCCTGTTCCCCGCCGTGTTCATGTCCGGCCGGGCCGGGGGTGGAATCGTCCTGCTATGGCAGGAGATCGAGGCCGTCCCCGACCCCGGCCCGCTTCCCCCGCTGGCGCGCCCCGACGCCTCGGCCGCGGCGCCTTCCCCGCAGGCGCAGGCGGCGGCGCGACGCTTGCGCGCCCACACGATGGTCGCCGCGGCGGCAGCGCTGCTCGGCGTTGCACTTGCGCTGGCCTTCGTGCCGGCCGTCGCCCGTGTGATGGCCGTGCTCACCGTCGTTGTCCTGGCGGCGGCATTCTGGCGGCTGCGGCGCCCGCGGCACCTTCTTGAGACGCGCCAGACCCTGGCGGAGGCCCGCGCGCGCTGGGCCGAACTGGAACGGCGGTGGATGCCCGGCCCGGCGGCCCGGTTCGCTGAAACCCGGCAGGTCCTGGCCGGGCTGAAACGCGAGCACGACGCCATGCCCAACCGGCGCGCCCACGAGATGCAGGGCCTCGCCGTCGATCGCCGCCACGAGCAACTCAAGGCGCACCTCGAGAGCTTCGAGATCGCCACCGCCAAGGTGCCCGGCGTGGGACGCGCGAAGGTGGCCACGCTGCTGAGCTTCGGCATCGAGACCGCCGCCGACGTGGACCCGGCGCGCATCGCGGCGGTCCCGGGGTTCGGACCGAAGACGGCCGCCTCGCTGGTCGCGTTCCGGCAGGCGTGCGAGGCGTCGTTCCGGTTCGACGCGAACCGAGCCGTGGGCCCCGCCCAGGTCGCCGCTATGGACGGGATGCTCGGTCAGCGGCGGGCCAGGATCGAGGCCGAGCTGGCCGCCGGGCTCGCGCAGTTGCGCGCGATGGCGACCGGGGAGCGGCGACACCGGGCGGCGCTGGAGGCTAGCGCCGCGGCGCTGCGGCCGATCTACGCGCAGGCGCTGTCCGACGCGCGGGCGCTCGGCGTGAGGTGACGCCCCGAAACCAATGCAAGGCCGCGGCCTTGTAGGCTGGCAAAGCGCCGGGGTGGTCGATGGTCAATGTGAGTCACGCGCTGTCCAGCGTCCTGTTCGGGCGGCGGCTGGCCAACACGGAGGCCGAGCAGCACAAGATCGGCGTTCTCGAAGGCGTGCCGGCCATGGGGTTGGACGGGCTGGGCTCCGCATCCTACGGGCCGGAGGCGGCGCTGACGGTGCTGGCGCCGATCGGGGCGGCCGGGTTGGGCGCCATCGGGCCGATCACCGCGGTCATCCTGGTGCTGCTGGCGATCTTGTACTTCTCCTACTGGCAAACCATCACAGCCTATCCGTCCAATGGCGGGTCCTACACCGTGGCGAAGGAGAACCTGGGCGAGTGGGCTGGGCTGCTCGCGGCTGCGGCGCTGATGGTGGACTACATGCTGAATGTCGCGGTCGGCATCTCGGCCGGCATCGGCGCGCTCACCTCTGCAATCACCGCGTTGCAGCCCTACACGCTGGCGCTGTGCCTGGGCGTGCTGGCTTTGGTCACGCTGGTGAACCTGCGCGGCACCAAGGAGTCGGGGCTGGGCTTCGGCGTGCCGACCTACGTGTTCATCGTGGGCCTTGGCGGCATCATCGCGCTGGGCGTGTGGAAGGCCGCGACCGGCGCCGCCCCCGTCGTGCCGCCGCCGGCTTTGCAAGCGGCCGCGGGCGCCTCGTCGCTGTGGCTGCTGCTGCGCGCCTTCGCCGCCGGCTGCACCGCCATGACCGGGGTTGAGGCCGTCAGCAACGGCGTCGGCGCCTTCCGCGAGCCGCGCATCCGCAATGCGCACGGCACCCTGACGGTGATCGTCGTCGTGCTAGGCCTGCTGCTGGCCGGCATCGCGTTCCTCTGCGGCCATTATCGCATCGAGGCGATGGACCAATCGCAGCCGGGCTACCAAAGCGTCGTTTCGCAGCTGGTCGCCGCGGTCTATGGCCGGGGTTGGCTATACTACGTCGTGATCGCCAGCGTGCTGGCCGTTTTGTGCCTGTCGGCCAACACCTCGTTTGTCGGCTTCCCTCGGCTGTGCCGGCTGGTGGCGTCGGACGGCTATCTGCCGCGGGCGTTCGCGGTTCCCGGCCGGCGGCTGGTCTACACGGCGGGCATTCTGTTCCTGACCGGCGGCGCCGGGCTGTTGCTGGCGGTGTTCGGCGGCATCACCGACCGGCTCATCCCACTGTTCGCGGTTGGCGCGTTCCTGTCGTTCACCCTGTCTCAGGCCGGCATGGCGGCGCATTGGCTGCGGCACGGGCGCGGCCACGCGGACCGCGCCCGGCTCGGCATCAACGGCCTGGGCGCCGCCGCCACGGGCGTCGCGCTGGCGATCATCCTGATGGCGAAGTTCACCGAAGGCGCCTGGCTGACCGTGCTGGTCATCCCGGCCACCCTGCTCGCGCTCTACCTGGTGCATCGCTACTACAGCGCGCTCGACCGCCAACTGCTGCCCGGCGCCGATGCGCCGCTGGACCTCAGCCGCCCGCAAGCGCCGCATCTGCTGATCCCGATCGGCCGCTGGGACCTTGTGGCGCAGAAGGCCGTCACGTTCGCCATGCGCCTGTCCTGCGACGTCACCGCGCTGCATTGCACTGAACTGGAGGGCCCGGACGCGGAGGAGCACGAGAAGACCATGCGCGAGCACTGGGAGACTTGCGTCGAACGCCCCGCCGCGGCCGCTGGCCTGCCCGCGCCCACGCTGCTGGTTCGCACCTCGCCCTATCGCAGCGTGCTCGGCCCGCTGCTGCGCCTGATCACCGAACAGCAGGAGCGCGAGCCGGGCCGCCCGATCGCCGTGGTGCTGCCGCAACTGGTGGAGGGGCGCTGGTGGGAGGCGCTGATGCACACCCACCGCGAACGCCGCCTGCGCGATGCCCTGTTGCACGATGCCGGGCCGGATCTGGCGGTGATCGGCGTGCCCTGGCAGCTGCATCCGGTCGCAACCGAGCGGACGCTGGCGGCGGAGGAGATGGACGCCTGAGCGCGGCAATCGGCCAAACCTAACCACCCGTCATCGCAAACCGCCGGTTGGTTGCGCGGGCGATCCAGCTGGCGCGGACGGTGCGCGCGGCTGGATTGCCGCGTTGCAAAGCGCTCCTCGCAATGACGATATCGCCGGTCGGACGGTGTCTTGCTACGAAGTAGACCCGCCCGCGGGAGCCAGCGCCTCGATCTGGGTCACCAGGCGGGAGAAATCGATCGGCTTGGGGTGATAGTCGTCGCACCCGGCGGCCAGCGCCTTCTCCTTGTCGCCCGCCATCGCGTGCGCGGTCAATGCGATGATCGGGATGCCCGCCGTTGCCGGGTCAGCCTTCAGCAAGCGGGCGGCGGACCAGCCGTCCAGCACCGGCAGGTTCATGTCCAGCAGCATCACGTCCGGGTGCTGCGCGCGCGCCTGGTCCACCCCGGCCTGGCCGTCGGTCGCGACCACCACGTCGAAACCGCGACGCTTGAGCCTGCGGGATAGGAAATCCCAGATCTCCTCGTGGTCCTCGACCAGCAGAAGCTTCATCGCGCGTATCTTTCTTCGATTGGTTCGATTTGAATGGTCATGCCGGCGACTGGGGATGTTGCGCCAACGCGCGCACCTCCCCGGCCAGGTCGCGCAGGCTCATGTCGCCTTTACTCATCACCCGGTCGGCGGTGTCCAGCAGCTTACGGTCGCTGGCGGACAGATCACGCGCGGTCAGCACCATGACGGGGATGTCGCGGCAGCCCGGCCGTTTGCGCAGCTCGTGGAGGAACGCGAACCCGTCCATCACCGGCATCGTCAGGTCCAGCAGGATCAGCTGCGGCAGGGCGCGGTCGACCTGCTCCAGCGCCGCCTGTCCGTTCTCCGCCTCGGCCACCATCCAGCCGTTGCGCTCCAGCACGGTGCGCAACCGCTCGCGGGCATCAGGGTCGTCGTCCACCACCAGCACGCCGCCCTCGTCGCCCCGGAAGCGGTCCATCACCTGCTTGAGCCTGTCCCAGTCCACCGGCTTCGGGATCATGTCCGCCGCGCCCAAGGACGCGCCGAGCGCCGGCTCGTTCACGAACGTCACCATGATCACGGGGATGTCCGCCACGTCCGGATCGGCCTTCAGCTGCGACAGCACCGACCAACCATCCATCTGCGGCATCATCACGTCGAGCAGAATGGTGCGGGGACGCATCGCCCGCGCCATGTCGAGGCCGGTGCGCCCATTCGACGCAGTCTGCACGGTGAACTTCTCGCGCTCGAGGAATCGGCGCACCAGGTCGCGCTGGGCCGCGTCGTCGTCGATCACCAGCACCAGATGGCCGCCTGCGTGAGCGTCGTGCCTCGGCTCAGCCGCCTCCTCGACCGGCTCCGGCAACAGCGCCGGCAGCCGGATGGAGAACGTGGAGCCCTCGCCGTAGACGCTGCGGACCGTGACCTCGCCGCCCAGCAGGCGGGAGAACGCGCGGGTGATCGCGAGACCCAGCCCGGTGCCGCCGAAGCGCCGCGTGGTGGACGCGTCGGCCTGGGCGAACCGCTCGAACAGCCCGGACAGCTGCTCCGGCGTCATGCCGATGCCCGTGTCGCTCACGTCGAAGGTGACCACGTCGGCCTCGCGCCGGACGGCCAGGGTGATGCGGCCATGCTCGGTGAACTTGGCGGCGTTGCTGACAAGGTTGAACAGGCATTGCCGCAGCTTGACTTGGTCCGTGCGCATGGCGCCCAGCGGCTCGGGGCTGTCCAGGTCCAGCGCCAGCGTGTTGCCCTTCTGCTGGACCAGCGTGTCGACGGTGCCGGCCACGTCCCGCACCAGCGCCTCGACGCCGAAATCCTCGGCGAAGGTGGTCATCCGCTCCGCCTCGATTTTGGACAGGTCCAGCACGTCGTTGATCAGGCTCAGCAGATGGCGCGCGTTGGAGTTGATCTTGCGCACGTCGCCCAGCAGTTCGACCTGCTTCAGCTCCTGCATCTCCTCCTCGATCATCTCGCTGTAGCCGATCACGGCGGACAGCGGCGTGCGCAGTTCGTGGCTCATATTGGCGAGGAACTGGCTCTTGGCCCGGTTGGCCGCCTCCGCCGCCTCCTTGGCCGCGTTCAGCTCGGCCTCGGCCAGCTTGCGCTCGGTTATGTCGGTGTGGGTGCCGACCCATTCGCGCACCGCGCCCTCCTCCATCACGGGCACGGCGCGCACCTCCATGTCCCGCCACGCGCCGTCCGCGCGCCGCAGCCGGTGCTCCAGGGTGAACTCGCTGACCGCCGCGGTGGCGGCCGTCCAGGCGGACAGGGTGGCCTCGCGGTCGTCCGGATGCACGGCGTCCAACCAGCCGGCGCCCTTCAGCTGCTCGAACGTCTGCCCGGTGAACAGCGTCCAGCGAAATTGCGGCTGCTCGAACATCCCGGCGGCGGACGTGACCCACACGATCGCGGCGCTGGCGTCCACCACGGTCCTGAACCGCTCCTCGCTCTGGCGCATCCGCAGCTCCGCCCGCTTGCGGCCGGTGACGTCGGTCACCACCACCCCGGCTGCGGCGCTCTCCGCATCGTCCGGCTGGCTCACTGGGAAGAAGCCGAACTGGAAGGTGCGCGCCTGGCCGGGATGGGTCAGACTTTCCGTCGAGACCTCGACGTTCTTCACCGTCTCCCGCGCGTCGATCACCCGGCGCAGCCGCGGCTCCAAGGTCGCGCGGGTGTCGGGCATCATGTCCCACAGGCTGCGGCCGACGTCGGCGCCGAGCGCCCGTTCGTTCATCGCCGACAGGGCGCGGTTGGCGTGTCGCAGCCGCATCGTCGCATCGAGGAAGCCCAGGCCGATCGGCGCATTGTCCAGCACCCCGGCCAATAGCGACTGCGCGGTGCGCTGCGCCCGGCGGCGGCGTAGCGAGATCGCGCCGATGCCGCCGAAGCCGACCAGGATCGCCACCGCCGCGAGGCTGAGCATCCACGGCGCCTGCGACGCCTCCGCGCGTTCCACCCGGGCCACCTGGTTGCGCGCGGCCGCTTGGATCTCGGCGATATCCATGCGGATCCGGTCCATGCTGGCCTTGTCGCCGTTCGTCAGCAGGATGGCGCGGGCGGCATCCTCGCCCTGCGAACGCCGGATCGCGACCAGCCGCGCCGCAATGGCCTGCTTGGCGGCGATCAACTCCGGCAGATGGTCCGCACCGCCGGGAGTTTCGGTCAGCCGCCTCAATTGCGCGCCGATGGCTGCGTTGCCCGAATTATACGGCTCCAGGTACTCGTCGCGGCCGGTGACGACGTAGCCCCGCTCGCCCGTCTCGATGTCCTTCAGCGCTGAAAGTAGACGCTCGGCCCCGACGATGCGGTTGTTCTGCTCGGCCAGGATGTTGCGCGTGCGGCGCTCCGCGAACAGCTGGATGCCGGCCAGGGCAACCCCAAGCAGGAACAGCGCCCCCGCGGCCAGCGTCGCCAGTTCGGCTATCCGGACGGGCAGCATGGCCTTGCGAGCGGGGCGTGGAGCCGGGTTATCGATCGTCATAGACGCACTCCGGGCTGCCAGGTACGGCATAGCGCAACTGCGAAAGCACCGTGGGGACGCAAGGGTTGCAAAGGCGGGCAGCATGACGGTCGACGAAGCCCTATCTATGGGCCAGCAGCAGGGAGCAGCGTGATGGACCAGGGCATCCTCGAGCATGGAACGCAGTCGGCGGCCAGGCTGGATGTCGCCGTGTCGGGCATGAACTGCGCAGGGTGCGTTCGCCGGGTGGAGCGGGTCATCGCCGCGGTGCCCGGCGTTTCCGCCGTGTCGGTCAACCTCGCCAGCGAGCGCGCGTTCATCACCCCTGGCGATGGCTTCGACGCGGGCCGGGTGATCGACGCGCTCGCGGCGGCGGGCTACCCGGCGCAGACCGAGACGTTGGACCTGGCCATCGCCGGCATGACCTGCGCGTCCTGCGCCGGCCGGGTCGAGCGGGCGCTGCTTGCCGTGCCCGGCGTGCGCGCCGCGTCGGTCAACCTGGCGACGGAGCGGGCGCGGGTGCAGGTGCTCGCCGGCGCGGCTGGGCTGGGCGAACTGGTGGCCGCCGTGCGCCGCGCCGGGTACGACAGCGCCGCCCCCGAGCCGACGGGCGCGCCGGACGCCTCCGCGGGACGGGATGGGATTATGGCGGCGCTGGGCCTCGCCTTCGCCGCCCCGCTCCTGCTGCCCATGGCGGCGATGCCGTTCGGCGTGGACCTGGCGCTGCCCGGTTGGGCCCAGCTCGCGCTTGCCGGGGTGGTGCTGTTCGTGTTCGGCGCGCGTTTCTACCGGGGCGCCTGGCGAGCCGCGCGGGCGGGCGCCGGCAACATGGACACGCTCGTCGCCCTCGGCGCCAGCGCCGCGTTCGGGCTCAGCGCCTACGAGCTGGCGGCCGGGCACGGCGGGCGGCTGTACTTCGAGGCGTCGGCCGCCGTCATCGCCCTTGTCCGGCTGGGCAAGTGGCTGGAGGCTCGCGCTCGGCGCCAGGCCGGCGGCGCCATCCGCGCGCTGGAGCAGCTGCGTCCGGAGCGGGCCCGGGTGCGCCGCAACGGCGCCGAGCACGACATCGCGGCGGCCGAGCTGCGCGTCGGCGACCTGCTGGTGGTGCGGCCCGGCGAACGCTTCCCGGCCGACGGTCGCGTGACCGAAGGCGCCGGCAGCGCGGACGAGAGCCTGCTGACCGGCGAGAGCCTCCCCGTGGCGGTGGCGCCGGGTAGCCGCGTCGTGGCGGGGGCGCTCAACGGGGAGGCTTTGTTGCTGGTGCAGGCCACCGCGATCGGGGGCGAGAGCCAGATCGCCCGCATGGTGCGGCTGGTGGAGGACGCGCAGGCCGCCAAGCCGCCGGTGCAGCGCCTGGTGGACCGGGTGAGCGCCGTGTTCGTCCCCGTGGTGATCGGGATCGCCGCGCTGACGTTCGCCGGCTGGCTGCTGGCGGGCAGCGGCGTCGAGGACGCGGCGGTGACCGCGGTGTGCGTGCTGGTCATCGCCTGCCCATGCGCGCTGGGGCTGGCCACCCCGGCCGCGGTGATGGTCGGCACGGGGGTCGCCGCGCGCCACGGCATCCTGATTCGCGACGCCGCCGCGCTGGAACAGGCGCGCACCATCAGAACGGTGGTGTTCGACAAGACGGGGACCCTGACCGTGGGCCATCCGGAACTGGTGGCGCTGCACCCGGCCCCTGGCGAGACGGACGCCTCCGTGCTGCGGCTGGCCGCGGCGCTGCAGTCCGGCAGCGAGCACCTGCTGGCCCGCGCCGTCCTTGCCCGGGCGGAGACTATTGGTGCGCCAGCCCAGGGCGTCCGCGCACTGCCCGGGCGCGGGGTGGAGGGCGAGGTGGACGGCCGCACGATCCGGCTCGGCAACGCCCGGCTGATGCGCGAGTCTGGCGTGGATGCGGCGTCGCTGGCGCATGAGGCGGGTTTACTGGAGGGCGTCGGCCGGACCGTCTCCTACCTGGCTGCGGGGGACCGCCTACTTGGCCTGCTGGCGTTCGGGGATGCCGTCAAGCCGGGCGCCGCCCAGGCGGTGGCGGCGCTGCGAACGCGTGGGCTGCGCGTCGTGCTGCTGACCGGCGACAACCAAGGCGCCGCCGACGCGGTCGCCCAGGCGCTCGGCATCGACGACGTGCGGGCTGGCGCGTTGCCCGCCGACAAGGTGGCCGCAGTCGCCGGATTGCGGGCGCGCGGCGGCGTGGCGATGGTTGGCGACGGCGTGAACGATGCCGCCGCCCTGGCCGCCGCCGATCTGGGCATGGCGATGTCGACCGGCGCCGATGCGGCCGCGGCCGCCGCGTCCATCACGCTGATGCGCGGCGACCCGATGCTGGCGCCGGCGGCGCTCGACATCGCGGCGCGCACGTTCAACCGCATCTGGCAGGGTCTGGCCTGGGCGTTCGCCTACAACCTCGTCTGCATCCCGCTGGCCGCCGCCGGGCTGCTCAGTCCGGTCGTGGCCGGCGCCGCGATGGCGTTCTCCAGCGTGAGCGTGGTGGCCAGCGCGCTGCTGCTGCGGCGCTGGACGCCTCACATCACCTCTCACATGACGGGGGACAGATTGCCGTCCACGTTGATGGACGCGCCCGTGACGTAGCTGGCCAGGTCGGACGCCAGGAAGCAGGCCACGTTGGCGAACTCCTCCGCCGTCCCGACCCGGCCCAGCGGAATGGCCTGCGCCATGCCGGCGAGGTATGCCTCATACGGCTGGTCGCCGCCCGCCAGCGCGTGGCGGCGGACCCACTGGTCGCTGTCGATCAGCCCGACATGGAGGGAGTTCACCAGGATGTTGTGCGGCGCGCCCTCGCCCGCGAGCACCTTGGTCAGCGCCATGCCCGCGGCCCGTGAGACCGAGGTGGGCGCGGACCCGGCCCGCGGCGCCTTGGCGATGGTGTTGAGCACGTTGATGATCCGCCCCCAGCGCCGTTCCACCATGCCGGGCCAGGCCAGCCGCGCCAGCCGGATCGCCGCGAACAGCTTCAGGTCGAGGTCGGCCTGCCAAACGGCGTCGGTGATCGAGGCGAACGCGCCGGTCTGCGACGTGCCGGCATTGTTGACGACGATGTCCACCCGGCCGAACGATCGCACGATCTCCGCATAGGCCTGCGCGACGTCGTCCGCGCGTGAGACGTCGCATGGCAGGGCGAGGACCCTTCCCTTGGCGGACCCGCCGACCGTCGCCCGCGCCGCCTCGAGCGCGTCCGGGTTGCGCGCCAGCATCGCCACGTCGGCGCCGCTTGCCGCCATGCGCGTGGCGATCGCGAGGCCAAGCCCTTTGCTGCCGCCCGTGACCACCGCCACGCGCCCATCCAACTTCGCTTCCATGCCGTCCCCTCCGTTGCACCAAGGTCGTCCGAGTATCGTCCCAGCGTCGTCATTGCGAGGCGCTTGGCCGCGGCAATCCAGCCGCCAGCACCGCGCGCCGCCTGGATCGCCGCCCGCCAAGCGCGGCTCGCGATGACGGGTTTTGGGGCCGGCCGCTGGCGTCAAGCGACCCAGCGCAAACAGCCTTCGCCGCCGTGACGAACCTGCCCGGTCCAACCGACGGGACTGTGGTCGCCCTGCATCAGAAACGCGAGAGTCGCAGCGTCATCGCCGGGAACGCGGGCGAGCGTGCGCGCGCCGTCCGCAAGCCGCAGCACCACGGCGCCGTGCTCGGGCTGGCTGTCTGGCCGGAATACGATGGTGAACGCCTCGACCGTGGCGGCGCCCTCCGCCGCTTCCACGACGGCCGGCGACGCAAGGCGGCGCCGGTCCGCCTCGGCCTGGTGGTCGAACGGGCGAAGCACCTCCCCGGCCGTCGCAGGTTGGCGGCCGAGCACCACGCCGTGGTGCCAGGTGAGATAGCCGCCCTGCCCGTACAGCAGGCCCAGCGTGTCGCGGTCCCGTAATGCGCGCACCATCGCGGCGGCGCCGTGCGTCATGTAGTTGTTGAGCGGCGCGCCGTGGAACGTCAGCCCGCCGGCGACGCTGGGCGTCATCCCGGGCGGCACGCCGAGCAGGCGGCGCGCCATCTTCGGCACCACGGGGAAACAGCTGTAGAGCTCCAATGCGCCGAACCGGGTTGGATCGCCGGCGGCGAGGCGGAGCATGTGCTCCAGCACCACGTCCTGGCCGGCGGCGTGGTCGAACCGGTCGCGCGCCATCCAGTCCATCGGCTCCGACGCGGCGGCGCCGCCCTGCACGTGGACCAGCCGGTTATCCGGAATGCCCAACCGGCGGGCGACGGCCAGGCTGGTCATCAGGATGGCGGCGCCCTGGTTCACCGCCGGGTTCGCGACCATCAACTTCGGGTAGGGCCAGGCGATCGGCCGGTTCGATGCGGACGGCGTCGCGATCTCCGCTTCGGGCAGGGCGCGTTGCAGCCAGGCGTTCGGATTGTCCGCCGCGACGCGCGACAGGCGGGACCACAGCAGGGCCGATTCCGCGCTGGCCTCCGCAGGGGTTTGTCCCCAGGCGGCGGCGGTGGCGCCCTCGTAGAGCGGATACACGGTGATGGGCTCGGTGATGCAGTGCCGCCGGGCCAAGGGGTGCAAGTAGTCGCGGTTGCGCGCCGGCAGCCACCCGGCATCCTGCGCCGGCACGCCGCCGCGCGGCTGGGTCCAGGGCAGCGCTATGCCGCGGCGGCGGGCGGCGGTTGCGGTGTGGGACGCCTCTGCGCCGCAGACCGCGGCGACCGCGGACTCGCCTCGGGCGATGCGCTGCGCCGCTTCGTGCAGGAACTGGACGGGCGTGTGGCCGCCGATCGGCCCGTGACGCCGTCGCGCGAGCTGCGTCCCGATCCGCGTGGCGAGCAGCGCGGGAAGGTCGTCATACGGCCACGACACCACGCCCACCACGTCCAGGCTGTCCACCTGCTGCAGCAGCGCGGCCCCTGCATCCTGCTCCGCCCGACGCAACGCGGCTGCCGCGAGGTCCGCTGGTTCCAGCCCGTGCGCCGGGTCGACGGGCCGGTCCTTGATCTCACCGACGCCGACGATGACGGGAAGCCGGTCCGGATCAGCGTTCATGTCCGCACCGTTGCGGCCCGCGCCGCCGAATGCAAGTGTGCCCGGCAAGGCCGCCAAGCAGGCCATGGGGAATGGAGAGTGCCGGACACCGTCGCCGAAGAAGATCGGTTCAGCCTCAGCCGCGTCCGGCAGATGTGCGCCATGCTCGATCGCCCGGCCGAGCTGCGCGAGGGCGACAAGCTGCCGCGGGGCTGGCACAACGCGATGTTCGCCAAGGCCGCCAACCCGTCCAGTTTGCGGCCGGACGGGTTTGCCGGGCCGGGCGTCGCGCTGCCGGCGACGGACCTGCCGCGGCTGATGTTCGGCGGCCGGCGGATCAGGTTCCACGGCGACATCGCGATCGGCGCGCCGGCGCGACAGGTCAGCCGGCTGGTTTCCGCCACCGAGAAGCACGGCCGCACCGGCCGCCTGATGATCGTCACCGTGCTGCGCGAGACGTTCTGCGGCAGCAGCGACCCGGTCATCGACGACGAGCAGGACTACGTGCTGCGCGAGGCGGCGAAACCCAGCGCCGGCGAACCGCCGCCCGGCGAGCCCACGCCCGGTGGACGGCCGTTCCAGGCGGACCCGCAGACGCTGTTCCGCTATTGCGCGCTGACCTTCAACACCCATCGCATCCACTACGACCACCCTTACGCCACCGGCGTCGAAGGCTACCCGGCGCTCGTTGTGAACGGCGGCCTGACGATGCTGATGCTCACCGAGCTGTTCCGCGAGCAGGCCGGGCGCGAGCCGGACTTCGTCACGGCGACCAACCGCAACCCGCTGTTCTGCGACCGGGCGAACACGCTGCACGTCCGCCGCGGCGACCCTGGTTGGAAGCTTTGGGCGGAGGACGATGCCGGCCGTCGCGCGCTCGACGCGACCATCGGATGACCACGGAAGGGACCACGATGAAACTCCGTCCGCTTGTCATCGCGGCGCTCGCCCTGCTGCTGGCCCAGCCGCTGCACGCGGAGGAGGGACCGCTGAAGATCGGCGTGCTGGTCGACCTCAGCTCCACCTACGCCGACATCGGCGGCATGGGGTCGGTGGAGGCGGTGCGCATGGCCGTGGAGGATTACGGGCGGACGATCCTCGGGCGCCCGATCGAGGTGGTCTACGCCGACGGCCAGAACAAGCCCGACATCGCCGCGCAGGTTGCCCGGCAATGGTACGACAGCGGCGTGGAGATGATTACCGATCTGCCGACGTCGGGCCAGGCGCTGGCCGTGATGCAGGTGTCGCGCGAGAAAAAGAAGATCGTCCTCGTCACCAGCGCCGGCAGTTCGGAGATCACCGGCAAGCAGTGCTCGCCCTACGCCGCGCACTGGACCTGGGACACCTACGCCATGGCGCACGGCACCGGCAGCGGCGTGGTGAAGGCGGGCGGCAAGACCTGGTTCTTCATCACCGCCGACTATGTGTTCGGAAAATCCTTGGAGGCCGACACCGCCGCCGTGGTCAAGGAATACGGCGGCAGCGTATTGGGCGATGCGCTGCACCCGCTCAACACGCAGGATTTCTCGTCCATGCTGTTGCAGGCGCAGGCGTCGAAGGCGGACGTGGTCGGCCTGGCGAACGGCGGCACGGATCTGATCAACAGCATCAAGCAGGCAAAGGAGTACCGGCTGCCGCAATCCGGGCAGAAGCTGGCGGCGCTGATCGCGTTCATCAGCGACGTGCACGGCATGGGGTTGCCGATCGCGCAGGGCCTCTTGCTGACCGAGGCGTTCTACTGGGACCAGGACGACGCGACCCGCGCCTGGTCGAAGCGGTTCTACGACCGGGTGAAGCGGGAGCCCAGCATGACCCAGGCGGGCGCCTACTCGGCCACGTTGCACTATCTCCAGGCGGTGGCCAACGCGAACACGACGGACCCGAACAAGGTGATGGCGCAGATGCGCGCGATCCCGATCGAGGACTTCATGAGCCATGGCGCCACGTTGCGGGTCGATGGCCAAGTCGTGCGCGACATGTACCTGTTCCAGGTCAAGACGCCCTCCGAGTCGCATGGCGAATGGGACCTGTACAAGCCGGTCGGCACGATACCGGGCGCGCAGGCGTACCGCCCGCTGGCCGATGGCGGCTGTCCGCTCGCGAAGTAGCGGGCGTAGGCTGAACCTTACTGAGGAGATTGTCTGATGCTTGACCTGACCGGGAAAGTTGCGATCGTCACAGGCGCCGGCTCGGTCGGGCCGGGGTGGGGCAATGGCCGCGCCACCGCGACGCTGCTGGCGCGGCAGGGCGCCGCCGTGTTCCTGGTGGACGTCAACGACGACGCCGTGGCGGGAACCCGCAGCGTGATCGAGGCGGAGGGCAACGTTTGCGCCGCGACGCGATGCGACATGCTGGACGCGGCGGACGTGCGGGAGATGGTGCAGGCCTGCCTGGGCCGCTTCGGACGCATCGACATCCTGGTCAACAACGTCGGCGGCTCCGAGCCCGGCAACCCGGTCACCATGCCCGAGGACAATTGGGACCGGCAGATCGACTTCAACCTCAAGACGGTGTTCCTGGGCTGCAAATACGTGCTGCCCGTCATGGCGGAGCAAGGCGCCGGGGCCATCGTCAACCTGTCGTCGGTGGCCGGGATGCGCAACACGGCGGAGCGCACGCATGTCGGCTACAGCGCGAGCAAGGCGGCGGTGATCCAGTTCTCGCGCTCGACGGCCGGCGCCTACGCGAAGCAGGGCATCCGCTGCAACACCGTCGTGCCCGGCCTGATGCACACGCCGCTGGTCGAGTACCGGTTGGCGCGCCAAGTCGGCGGGAACGACGCCGAGGCGCTGATCGCCAAGCGCAACGCCCAGGTGCCGATGGGCCGCATGGGCACCGGGTGGGACGTGGCGCACGCCGTGCTGTTCCTGGTCTCGGACGAGGCGGGCTACATCACCGGGACCGAGATCGTGGTCGATGGCGGCTACACGACGTTCGGCCCCGGCTAACCACATCGTCATGCCCGGGCATGGCAAAATGCCATCAGCGGCCGAAACGCTGACTTTCTCACCGCGCCACTTATCGTCATTGCGAGGAGCTCTTGCGACGCGGCACTCCAGCCGCCAGCACCTTGCTCGCCGTCCTGGATCGCCGCGCCGCCAAGCGGCGGCTCGTGATGACGAATGATTGTTTGGGCCGCTGGTTTAAGGTCACGCCTGCGCCGCCGGCGCCGGCCAGCCGTGCGAGTTCTCCGAGCCTGGCCGGTTGCGCAGCCACCACGACCAGTCCTGCGGCAGCAACGAGAACGGATCGTTGTGCGCCAACTCCCGCGCAGCCCAGATCGGCCAATGCGGGTTGGCCAGCGCCGGACGGCCCAGGAACACCAGGTCGATGAGCTCCTCGCGGATGACCCGGTCCGCCACCGCCGGCTGCCCGAGGTTCCAGCTGACGCCGACCGGGATGCCCACCTCCCGCCGCACCCGGTTGCCGCGCTCGACCATGAACGCCGCCCGCGAGAACGGCGGCTCCTGCATCTCGTCCGTGTTCATGCCGAGGCTGAGATCGGCCATGTCGAGCCCGTGCCGCTTCAACTCCCCAACCGCCCACACGGAGTCGTCGAACTGCACGCCATCCGCGTGGAAATCGTCCGAGCCCAGCCGCATCGTCAACGGCAGCCGCTCCGGCCAGACGGCGCGCACCGCGTCCATCGCCTCGCGATGAAAGCGCAGCCGGTTGGCGACGCTGCCGCCGTATTCATCCGTGCGCTGATTGGCGAGCGGCGAGAAGAAGCTCGCCCCCAGGTAGCCATGCGCAAAGTGCATCTCCAGCCACTCGAACCCGGCCGCCAGGGCCCGCCGCGCCGCATCGGCATAGGCGCGGTGCAGCTCGTGGATCTCCGCGACGCTCAACGCCTGCACCGGGTAGGTGTAGCGGCCGCCATAGGTGATGGCCGACGGGCCGCGCACCTGCCAGCCATCCGGGTGGTCGGGCGCAATCTGCAGCTTCCCCTCCCAGGGCTTCTGCTCACTGCCCTTGCGCCCGGTGTGGCCGAGCTGGATGCCGGGGACAGCCCCCATCTCCTTGATGATGGCGGCCACCCGCGACAGGTCCTCGATCTGGTCGTCGTCCCAGATGCCGGCGCAACACGTGCCGGTGCGGCCGTCGGGAGTGATGGCGATCTGCTCGGGGAACACCAGGCCGAAGCCGCCGGCCGCGCGCGACCCCATCAGCATCACGTGGTAGTCGTTCATCTTGCCATCGACCGAGCGATACATCGTCATCGGCGACATCGCGATGCGATTGCGGAGCGTCACGCCCTTGAGCGTGTAGGGGCTGAACAGGTCAGGCATGGGATGGCCTCTCGTGATCGCCGGACGCCGCGCCCGTCCGTAATCTATCGCGCTATCTCCCATCGGCCAAAGCGCGGCTCGGTTTCATCACGGTCCGGGGAACCGAACGTCACGCCGGGGCGGAGCGGCCCTTGAGAAACTCTGCAAGCCGGCTCAATGACTCGGCGCGGGCCGCCCGGTCTGGGATTGCGTGCATGGGTCCATTGTCCAGCGTCCGTGCTGCGCCTCGCAATCGTAGGAGTTGAGCGGCAGGCAACTCGCCTGCCCCTGAAGGAAGCAGGATGCCACAAGCGGCGGAACCAGCGCCGCGGCTGGACCTGCCGCGCCAATCGCCAGCAGCGCGAGCATTACAGCAACCACTTTGGACGCCATCGTTGATCTCCGACACCCATCCGGATAAGTATCGGTCCCGGAACGGCTGCGTCAAGGTCCCGAGCCTGTGGAGAATGTCGTGAGCGAGTCCCAGGCTCTCGTCGCGCCCGGCAGGCCCATGGTCGACTACCTGCCGGTCGGGCTGTTCGGCTCCGTCATGGAGCTGACGGGACTGTCGGCGGCCGCACGGTGCTGGGCATCGCCAAGGGGGAATCGCGGACGCTGAACACCTAGGCTGCGTAGTGGCTCTCACCGGGCCGGACCTTGCCGCGGAACACCCAGTACGACCACGCAGTGTAGAACAGCACGACCGGCAGCAGCACCAACGTCCCAACCAGCAGGAAGGCCTGCGTGCTCTCCGGCGAGGCGGCTTCCCACAGGGTGAAGTGACCCGGCACGATCATCGGCCATAGGCTGATCGCAATCCCCAGGAACGACAACGCAAACAGACCGATGGACGCGGCGAACGCCTGCCATGCGCCGTCGCGGCCCAGCGCGCGCCATGCATACAACCCCACTGCCGCCGTCGCGACCGGCAGCGGCAGCAGGAAGGCCAAGTTGGGCCACCCGAACCAGCGCTGGGCAATTACGCTGCTGGCCAACGGCGTCCACAGGCTGACGGCCACGATGCAACACGATACCGCCACGAGGCTAACCCGGCCCGCGCGGCGCGACCATGCCTGCAACGGCCCTTCCGTCTTCAACACCAGCCACCCCGCGCCGAGCAGCGCGTAGCCGAACACCAGCGCCACGCCCGTCAGCAAGGCGAACGGCGTGGCGAAGTCGAACGACGACCCGGTGAACACGCGGCCATCCACCTTGAAGCCCTGGATGAAGCTGCCGAGCACGACGCCCTGCGCGATGGTCGCCAGCAGCGAACCGCCGCAGAACGCCCAATCCCAGAACCACTTCAATCGCGGATGCTTGAACCGGAACTCGAACGCGACGCCGCGGAACACCAACGCCAGCAGCATCAGCAGGATTGGGAAATACACCGCCGGGATGATGATCGCAAACGCAACCGGGAACGCGGCCAATAGGCCGACGCCGCCGAGGATCAGCCAGGTCTCGTTGCCGTCCCAGAATGGCCCGATCGAGTTCATCAGCGTCTCCCGGTCGTCTGGGCGCACCAGGCCGTGCAGCATGCCGACGCCCAGGTCGAACCCGTCCAGCGTGACGTAGATGAACACGCCGAGCCCGAGGATCACCGTCCAGATCGGGACCAGGCTGTGCCACATGACGCTACTCCCCCGCAGGCGCGGTGGCGGCGACGTACGGCGGCGCCGGGCGCCCGGCCTCGATCGGCGGCGGCGGCGCGTTGGCCGCGGCCACGCCATGGCGGACGATGCCGGCCATGAACGCGAACCCGGTCGGGAACATGATCAGGTAGACCACCATGTACAGCGCCAGCGAGATCGCCACGTCCATCCCGGTCAGCGATGGCGTCACCGACTGCGCCGTCCGCAGCAGGCCGTAGACCGTCCATGGCTGGCGCCCGACCTCCGTCGTGGTCCAACCCGCGATCACCGCGACGAAGCCGAGCGGCGCCGTCCATTGGGCCAGGATCAGGAACCACACGGACCGATACACCCTGCCGCCGCGGCGCAAAACCTGCCCGGCCACCGCCATGAACAGCATGACGACGGCGATCCCCACCATGATGCGGAAGCCGAAGAACGGGGGCCCGACCGGCGGCCGTTGATCCGGCGGAAAGCTGTCCAGCCCCTGGATCGTTCCATCGAGCGAGTGCGTCAGCAACAGGCTGCCCAAGGCCGGGATCTCCACCGCGTACCGCATCCGGCCATCCACGTCGTCCGGGATGCCGAACAGCGTCAGCGGCAGTGGATGGACGGTGTCGTAGCGGCCCTCGATCGCGGCGAACTTGGCTGGCTGGCGCTCCCGGGTGTTGGTCCCATGCAGGTCACCGAGAACCATCTGCAACGGCACCAGGACGATCAGCATGTTCAACGCCATGCGGACCATCACTCCCGCTTCGGCGACAGAGCGGCCCCGCCGCAGCAGCCATGCCGCTACGCCGAGCACGATGAACCCGGTGGTGATGTAGAACGCCGTCACATTGTGCAGATAGCGATACGGGAACGACGGGTTGAAGATGATCGCCCACCAATCGTCCGGGAAGAACCGGCCGTCCGACACGTGGAAGCCTTGCGGCGTCTGCATCCAGCTGTTCACCGATAGGATCCAGAACGTCGAGAACAACGTGCCGGCCGCGACCATCACGCCAGCGAAGAAGTGCACCCAGGGCGGCACCAGCTTGCGCCCGAACAGCAGCACGCCCAGGAAGGACGCTTCGAGGAAGAACGCCGTCAGCCCCTCGTAGGCCAGCAACGGCGCCAGCACGTTGGCCGTGGTATCCGAGAAGCGGCTCCAATTGGTGCCGATCTGGAACGGCATGACGATCCCCGAGACAACGCCCATGCCGAACGACACGGCGAAGATCCGCGTCCAGAATGCGGAGATGCGCGCCCACATCTCCCTGCCGGTAAAGAAGGCAAGGCCTTCGAGCACGGCGATGTAGGATGCCAAGCCGACCGTGAACGCGGGCAGCAGGATGTGCCAGGATATGACCCACACCCATTGCAGGCGGGACAGCAGCAGCGGGTCCAAGGTCACAAGCTCACGTCTCCAGCGCAGTCTCCCTCATGCGGCCGCGGTGCGCCGGGGGAAACCCTCGGAAACTACTTATGGCGCAATGCGGTCATTGCGCCAACCGATCGTCGATGGCCAGGTAGTCGGCCGTGCGGACCGCGCTCGCCAGCTCCGCGACGCTGGCCACCGGCGCGCGCGGGCCGCCCTTCAGCCCGGCGAGCGCTGCGCGCACCGCCTGTACCGTCGCGGCCAGGACCTCCTGCGGGTAGATGGCGAACTTCACGCCGTTGGCGGCCAGCTCGGCGTCATCCGGCATGTAGTGCTTGCCCGCAGGCGAGGTCACCGACACGGTCGGCTTGCCCCCTGCCGCCGCCACGAAGGCGCGCATCTGCTCCTGGCTCTCGGGCGAGTCGAGGAACAAGATGTCGGCGCCCTCCGCGGCGAAGTCTTGGAACCGGGCGAGCGCCTCGTCGAAGCCGCGCGAGCGGCAGGCGTCGGTGCGCGCCAGCAGCAGCACGCCCTCGTCGCGCGCAGCCTGGATGGCGGCGCGGATGCGCAGGCGCGCCGCGTCCCGCTCGATCACCAGCTTGGCGCCGCCGGAGCCGAGCGGGCGCGGCCAGGCCTTGTCCTCGATCAACACCGCGGCGGCGCCGGCGCGAGCGTACTCCCGCACCGTCCGTTGCACGCTAATCGCGTTGCCGTAGCCGGTGTCGCCGTCGGCCAGCCACAGCACGCCGGGCGCCGCCTGCGCCATGCACTCCACGGCGTCGCGCATCTCGGGCAAGGTCAGCAGGTCCATGTCCGGCATCGCCAGACGCATCGCGTGGATGCTGGACCCCGACGCGAACCCGATCGCGAACCCGGCCTCCTGCACCAGCCGCGCGGCCATGCCGTCGCCGCAGCCTGGCACGACCTGCATGGCCGGCTGATCAAGCAACGCCTTCATCTTGGCGGCATCGGCGCGCATCATGTTTCTCCCGTCCCTATTCGTTCCTGCGACGGGCTCGAACATCGTTCCCGGTAGGAGCAACCTACCCCCATCCAGATCGGTTGGCACGCCTGTTGGCGAAGACGCCCCCGATGGCATAGCCTCGGCCCAGGAGGACTCACCCGGTGCAAAATGCGAGAATCGTCCTTGTGCCTTTCTCGATGGGGCAGGACGGCGTGGCCCTGCTGGAGCAGCGGAGCGATATCCGGGTGGAACGCTACGACCCTGCGATATCGGCCCCCGACCTGCACGAGCGACTGCGGGACGCCTCCGCCATTGCGCTGTCCTACACGCGGTTTGACCGGGCCGCAGCCGCTGCGGCGCCGAACCTGAAAGTCGCCGCACGGATCGGCGTCGGCTTCGACGCGGTCGAGGTGCCGGCGCTGACGGAGCGTGGGATTCCGCTGATGGTCGTCGGGATCGCGAACTCCCGCAGCGTCGCCGAGCACGCCGTCTACTTCATGTTCGCCCTCGCCAAGCAGTCGCAAGGCATGGACCGCCGGGTGCGTGCCGGGGTGGGCCACGATCGCAAGGAAGGCCTGCCCGGCGAACTGTTCGGCAAGACCGTGCTGGTGGTGGGGTTCGGTCGCATCGGCTCGCGCACCGCGCCGCGTTGCCAGGCGCTCGGCATGAACGTGCTGGCGTACGATCCGCTCGTGCCGGCGCAGGCGATCCGCGACGCAGGCTGCGAACCCGCGCCCGACCTGGACGCCGCGCTCGCCCGGGCGCATTTCGTGACCATTCACTGCCCGAAGAACGCCGACACCGTCGACCTGTTCGACGCGGCGCGGCTGTCCCGCATGAAGCCTGGCGCCTACCTCGTCAACACCGCGCGCGGCGGCATCGTGAACGAGGCGGCGCTGGCCGACGCCCTGCGCGCCGGGCGGCTTGCCGGCGCCGGGCTGGACGTGTTCGACCCGGAACCGCCGGACCCGTCGCACCCGCTGTTGCAGCTGGACTCGGTGATCGCCTCTCCGCACATGGCGGGCGTGACGGCCGAATCCTGGGTCGCGATGGCGGTGATGACGGCGGAGAACATCTTGGGCGTGCTCGACGGGACGCCGAACCGGGACAATGCCGTCAACCCGGAGGCCCTTCGCCCACCGGCCTGACCCGGTCCGCGCCGGCCTTTTCGGCGTGCGCGCGGAGGTACGTCGACCGGGCGCTGGCGCCGGCCATGAGGAAGTTGTGATCGGCGCCGGAAAGCACGAACTGCGCGCCCATTGCCATGAAGCGGGCGGCGGCGACCTCGTCGTAAACGCCGCCCATGCCCAGCGACTTGCCGGCGGCCTTGCAGGCGTCGGCCACGGACTGGAATGCGCCCGCAAGGCGCGGATGCTGAATCTGTCCCGAGATGCCCATCGCCGCCGTCAGGTCCGACGCGCCGATCAGCAGCGTGTCGATGCCGTCCACCGCCGCGATCGCCCGGGCGTCGGCCACCGCCGCTTCGCTCTCGATCATCGCGACGACGAGCACCTCGGCGTTGATGGCCGCCTGCGCCGCCTCGTTGCCCGGCGCGCTGAAACCGAACAGCGCCGGGGGCCCTCCCCAGCTGCGCGTGCCGAGCGGCGGATAACGGAACGCCTGGGCAATGCGCCGGGCTTCGTCCGCACTGTCGACATGGGGGACGACGATCCCCATCGCGCCATTGTCGAGCGCGCGGGCGCCCTCGTCCAACGCGCCGTTGCAGACGCGCACGATCGGCGTGACGCCGGTGG
Source organism: uncultured Acetobacteraceae bacterium (assembly GCA_964242925.1). Classification (GTDB taxonomy): domain Bacteria; phylum Pseudomonadota; class Alphaproteobacteria; order Acetobacterales; family Acetobacteraceae; genus LMUY01. The sequence goes on along the minus strand of CAXTBW010000001.1, from coordinate 38,219 downwards.
GGAGCGCTGCGAGGCAGATTTGGGTGGCCTCCTGGACTGAGAACGCGCCGTGCTCCATGTCCAGGAACAACCAGTCATGCCCGCTCGCAGCGGCCAGCGCCGCGACCGCGACGGTCCGCAGATGGTGCACGCCGAACCCGAGCACGACCTCGCCGGCCGTCATACGTTGCTTCGCCGTGTTGCGGAAAATTGTGTTCACCTAGCGTCTCCCGATGATCCCGGCCCGGCATGCGCTGTTGTCGTTGCCGTCCGAGGATGCATCCTGGCCGGCTGTATCAACTATCAGCCGGGCATGCTATTATCGTTCGATGCTGGCCGTGCGTCCACGCATTTAGGCCATGAACGAGAGTTCCTGCCCTTGGTGAATTAGGCGGTACTCTCAATGAAAAATCTGGACTACCGGCGGGAGTCCGTCACCCTGACGAATTGTGATCTGGAGCCGATACATGCGCCAGGCACGATACTTCCGCACGGCGCGATGCTGGTTGTCGACCCAGACACGCTGACAGTCCTGCAGGCCGGCGGCAACACGGATTCGCTGCTGGGCTCCGCGAACACCGAGCTTCTCGGCGCCTCCATGCTTGCGATGTTCACCGCGGCGCAAATCGACAATCTCAAAACCATCATCGGCCTGTCCTCGCTTGTCAAGCCGCGCCACCTGCTTGACCCGGCGCTCCGCCGCTTCGCCGACCAGCCGCTCGACGCCAGCATCCATCGCAATGCCGCCGGCCTGATCGTCGAGTTCGAGGTTGCCGATCCCCGCGACCGGTTCAGCGTCGATCCGTTGGCCGGCGTGCAGGACATGCTGGACGGGCTCGAGGACGCTCCCACCCTGCAGACGTTCTGCCAAAAGGCCGCCGACAGCGTGCGCCGGGTCCTGGGGTATGACCGGGCGATGGTCTACCGGTTCATGGCCGACGGCGATGGCTGGGTCTTCGCCGAAAGCCGCGAGGCGTTGCACGTGGCCTTCCTCGATCTCCATTACCCGGCCAGCGACATCCCCGCCCAGGCGCGCGCGCTCTACCTCAACAGCTGGCTGCGCCTGATACCGGAGATCAATTACGCCGCGGCCCCGGTCGTCCCGGCGCTCAGCCCCGTCACTGGCGAGCCGCTCGACATGAGCCATGCGACCCTGCGGGACGTATCGCCTATCCATCGTGAATACTTGCGCAACATGGGCGTCAACGCCTCTATGTCGATCTCGATCATCCGCGGCGGCAAACTTTGGGGCCTGATCGCCTGTCACCACAACACGCCGCGTCGCCTGCCGCGCCATCTGCGCGCTGTCGGCGAGCTGTTTGGGTCGATGTTCTCGCTGCAGCTCGAAGTCCGTCAGCGCGCCGAGCAATTCGAAGCGCGCATGGCCAACCGGGGTGTCCTGCAGTCGCTCATGCAGGACTTGGCCGCCGAGGACGACTACGCCGCCGGGTTGATGCGCCAGGGCCCGCTGCTGCTCAGCTACATTCAGGGTGGCGGCCTGTCGCTGCGCGGCGATCCGCAAGGCGGCGTGGCCGTCAGGATCAGCACCAAGGTCCGGTCGCTGGGCGTCACTCCGAACGAGGCCCAGATCGCCGCGCTGACGGACTGGTTGTCGGGACAAATGGCGGAGCACAACGGCGTCTTCGTCACCGACCGGCTCGGCGAGCTCTGGCCGCCTGCAGCCGAGTTCGCCGCGATCGGGTCAGGCCTGCTCGCAATCTCGGTTTCGCGTGAGCCGCGCGACTTCATCCTCTGGTTCCGGCCCGAATTGGTGCAGAACGTCACCTGGGCCGGCGATCCAACCAAGCCGGTCGAGTTCGGACCCCGGGGCGATCGCCTGAGCCCGCGCAAGTCGTTCGCGGCCTGGACGCAGATAATGCGCGGACGGTCGGCCCCCTGGACCCCGCCGGACAGCGATGCGGCATTCGATTTGCGGTTGTCGCTGCTCGAGGTCGTGCTTCGCCGCATCGACGCCGTCGCACGCGAGCGTTCGCGCGTGTTCGATCGCGATCAGATGCTGATGGCCGAACTGGACCATCGGGTGAAGAACACCCTGGCCAACATCCAGGCGCTGATCACGCAAACCAAAAGGAGCGCGACCTCGCTCAACGAGTTCGTCGACAACCTCGACGGACGCATCCGCTCGATGGCGAAAGCGCATAGCTTGTTGACGCAGAGCCACTGGGAAGGTGTTTCGTTGGCCACGCTCGCCAGCGACGAACTCGACCCGTATGGGCGCGGCGGGGCGGAGATCGTGGTGAACGGCCCCGCGGTGGTGCTGAGCCCCAAAGCATCGCTGGCGCTCTCGCTGGCGATCCATGAACTCGCGACCAATGCCGCCAAGTATGGCTCGCTATCACGGCCCGGGGGTCGCGTGTCGGTCCACTGGGTGATCGTCGCGGAGGGCGGCCTGCATGTCGTCTGGCGCGAAGCAGGCGGACCGGTGGTTCAGCCGCCGACTCGACGAGGGTTTGGCAGCCGCCTCATCGAGAAGGCGCTCGCCATGGAAACACGCGGGCGCTCGATGATCCGCTTCGAGCCGGAGGGTGTCGTTTGCGACATCACCTTGCCAGCCTCGGCCGTCATAAGCGTGTCGGCCGTCGTCGGCCCCCCAGCTGCCGCATGGGCCGAGATCATCGAGGCGCCGGGCCCGCCGCCGCTGCGACCGCGGGTGTTGGTCGTGGAAGACTCGGCGCTCGTGATCCTGTCCCTGCAGGAGTGGTTCGACGAGCTTGGTTGGGACATGATCGGACCCGCGACCACAGTTGCGGACGCCCTGCCCTTGGCGCGCGACCAGAAGATCGACGCGGCGCTGCTCGACATCAACCTGGACGGCGAGATGTCCTGGGAAGTGGCTTCGGTCCTGCTGAAACGCGGCGTCCCGCTCGCCTTCGCCACCGGCTATGACGCCAAGATGGTCTTGCCGGAGGCTTTCCAGGACACCCTCGTCGTCAGCAAGCCCTATAGCCTCCAAGACGTCGAACGGCGACTTCGCGGCTTGCTGGGTTAGAGCACAGCCGGTTCGGGTTGGACCGACTGGAAAATAATCGCCGCGCCGACCTTATCACTGCTCTTGGTGATCATCATGGCGGTCGTTCTTTCCCCTGCACACCATATCGGCGCTTTTGCTTGCCGGCGCGCACCAGGCGCATCTGCCTCGTTTTGTATACACTGGCGTTGACGGCCGGCAGGAAGGCCACGATGATTGCCGGCTCGGCGCGCCAGCGCCCAAGAGTGGAGGAGCACGCAGCGCCATGTCGCACACGATCGAAGGTAGGACGTACCTCATTACCGGAGGCGCAAGCCTGATCGGCTCGCACATCGCCGACCAGTTGCTTGCGGCCGGCGCGGCGGAGGTGCGGCTGCTCGACAACTACGCGCTCGGCACGCCCGAGACCATCGCCCACATGGCGAACAATGATCGCGTCAAGCGCACCCGGGGCGACATCCTGCGCCTCAACGAGTTGCTGGACGCGGCGCGCGGCGTGGACGGCATCTTCGCGCTGGCGGGCTTCCTAACCATCCCGATGTCGCAGAACGTGGCGCTGGGCGTGGACGTGAACACGCGCGGCATGGTCAACACGCTGGAAGCCGCGCGCATCGCCGGCGTTCGCCGGGTGGTGTTCTCCTCCTCCGTCGCCGCCTACGGCAACACGCAGGCGGAGACGCTGACTGAGGATGCTGCGTCCGAGATGTCCAGCACATCGCCGATCGCAGCCGTCTACGGCACGACCAAGCTGCTCGGCGAGGCGCTGGGCCGGTTCTATCAACAGCGGCATGGCGTTGAGTTCAACGCAATGCGTTTCTCCTCCGTCTACGGTGAACGGCAACACGAGCGGGCGATCAACGCCAACGGCATCGCCGCCATCCACGATGCGATCAAGCGAGGCGAGCCGCCGGTGATCGTCGGCGACGGGCAGGAGGTGCACGACTACATCTATGTCACCGACGTGGCGTCCGGCTGCATCGCCGCCATGCTTAACGGCAGCGGCGGCGACGTGCTGAACCTGGTGACGGGGACGGACACCACGCATGCCGAGCTGGTGCAAACCATGCTGGAGGTGCACGGCGCCACCGCGCTGAAGCCCGTGTACAAGGCGGACTCCCGCGCGGTGAAGTCGGCCGGCGGCAACCATCTGGGCTTCAGCCCGGAGAAGGCGAAGACAGCCATCGGCTGGTCCGCCCAGGTGTCGCTGCGGGACGGCGTGCGGCGCTATGGGCTCTGGCGGGACGCGCAGCAGCCGGTTGGACGCGCCTAGCGGGTTTCACCGGCGAAGGCCGAGGCAAGTTCGGCGACCCTCAGCAATGCCGCCGGCGGCAACGGGCCTTTCAGCACGGCGGCCAACGCTGCTTCGAACTCGTCGACACTGGCCATGCCGACCAGGATCGCTCCCATGCCAGGGTGCGCGATGGCGAACCGGATGGCGGCTTCCGGCAGCGATGCCGCGAAGCCCTCCGCAACCAACGGCATGAGCCGCCTGGCCCGCGACAAATCCGTGTCGTAGCGCGCCGCCGACCCGATCGGCTCAGGCGCGGGACTGGCGATCGGGTGCCGTTCCGCCGAACCGCTGAGGGCGCCCCCAGCCAGGACGCGGATGCCGATCGCGCCGGCGACGACGCGGCTCGCGTGGTCGAGCAGCAGGCCGTAATCCTGCGCTGGATAGCCCGGCGGCATAGCGCTGCCCGCGGACGGATTAAGCATGTTGTAGCTGATCTGGGCGCTGCCGAAGACGCCGGTGTCGATCACCTGCTGCAGCGCGGCGGTCTCGCCCACGGCGGTCAGGCCGAGCAGCCGAAGCTTGCCGGCCGCGCGGAGAGACTGGAAGGCGGGCGCCACCTCGTCGAGGACCTGGCGCACGCTGAGGCTCTCGCCGCCGCCTTCGAGCGTGATCGCGTTGTGCAGGTGATAGATGTCGACCTGCTCGCGCCGCAGACGCCGCAGACTGGCCTCGAGCGAAGTGGTCACCGCCGTCGCGATGCGGGCGAAGTCCGCCGATGCCAGGCGCACCTTGGTGCCGACCAGGGCATCCGACGGCCGCAGCGTCGCGAGCGCCGCGCCGAGATTGGTTTCCGAGGCGCCATCGCCGTATTGCGCGGCCGTGTCGAAGTAGTTGATGCCGACATCGACCGCTCGGGCGACAGCGCGTTCCTGGTCGGCCGGCGTGCCGCGGACCATCAGTCCCCCGACCGCCCCGCAGCCGAAGCCGAGCAGTGAAACCGGTGTTTTATCCGGGCCAAACGGCCGCTTCTGAATGGACATGCGAACCTCCGACAAGCGGTTCTGCCGCTGGCTCTGGGAGATTAGCCGCCTACGCGTGGGAGACGCTACGGGAGCTGTCCCCGGCCGCTGACTTGGCGACGGCAACCGTGGCATCCTTTGCGCCCCCTGCTCGAAAGGACGGTCCATGCATGGCCTCAAGGAACGGAGTGGACCGCTCACCGGCATCAAGGTCATCGAGCTCGCCGGCATCGGCCCGGCCCCGCTGTGCTGCACCCTGCTCGCCGACCTCGGCGCCGACGTGCTGCGCATCGACCGCACCGGCCTGACCGGTCTAGGGTTCGAGTTCGCCGGGCCCAAGGCGGACATCCGGCGCCGCGGCCGGCCATCCGTTGCGATCGACCTCAAGAACAAGGACGGCATCGAGGCTATCCTGCGCCTGGTGGAAACCGCGGACGCCTTGGTGGACCCGATGCGCCCTGGCGTGCTGGAGCGCCTGGGCCTGGGGCCGGACGCGTGCATGGCGCGCAACCCGCGGCTGGTGTTCGGCCGCATGACCGGGTGGGGGCAGACCGGCCCGCTTGCCAACGTCGCCGGGCACGACATCAACTACATCTCGCTGTCGGGCGTGCTGCACGCGATCGGCACGCGTGAGCAGCCGACGCCGCCATTGAACGTGGTGGGCGACATGGGCGGCGGCGCCATGTTCCTGGCCGTCGGCATGCTGTCCGCCATCCTGGAGAGCAAGGATTCCGGCAAGGGCCAAGTAGTGGACGTGGCGATGACGGAGGGGTCGGCGTTCCTCGCGATGGCCTGCTTCGGCCTCGCCTCCGCGGGGCAATGGACGGAGCAGCGCGAGGACAATCTGATCGACGGCGGCGCCCCGTTCTGGCGCTGCTATAAGACGAAGGACGACAAGTTCGTCTCTGTCGGGGCTGTCGAAGCCAAGTTCTACGAGTTGATGTTGCGCGCCATGGGCCTCGACCCGGCGCAGGAGCCCGAGCAGATGGATCGCAGCCATTGGCCGGCATCGCGCGAGCGGTTCGCCGCCATCTTCCGGGGAAAAACGCGGCAGGAATGGTGCGACCTGATGGAGGGCACGGACATCTGCTTCGCCCCCGTGCTCAGTTTCACCGAGGCGGCGCAACATCCGCACAACCAGGCCCGCAGCAGCTTCGTGACGGTCGACGGCATTCCGCAGCCCGCCCCCGCGCCGCGGTTCAGCCGCACCCCCGGCGCCGTGCGCGGCAGCCCGCCCGACTTTGGCGCGCATACCGAGGAAGGCTTGGCCGAGTGGGGGTTCTCGCCTGCCGACATCGCGGCGCTAAGGGAGAAGGGGGCGATCGGCCGCCAGGGCTAAGGCAGCCGCCCCGCCGCTGCCGCGACCCGCAGATGGACGCTTTTTCCCGCAGCGGGTCCGGCGCCGAGCCGGAACACGGGATCGCTCAGCGGTCGCCCGGTCGCGCGGTCCACCATCATCGGCTCGGCTGCCTCGCCCGTCTCCGAGTCCAGCACGACCACGCTCGGCCCCTCGGGCGCCAGATGACGATTGCCCCAGGCCAGCAGCGCGATCACCACCGACTGCGCATCCCGCCCGGCTTCGGTCAGGCGGTATTCGTAGCGCGGCGGGCGTTCGCTGTAGCGGTGGCGTGCGAGCAGGCCGTCCTCGACCAAGCCCTTCAGCCGCGCGGTCAGTATGTTGGGCGCGATGCGGAGGCTGCGCTCCCACTCGTCGAACCGGGTCATGCCGTAAAGCGCGTCGCGCAGGATCAGCATCGACCAGGGATCGCCGAAGCAGCCGAGGCTGCGGGCAACGGGGCACGGAGAGGCATCGAGAATGGCGCGGCGCATGGACAGCAGATAACCAAGCAGCTTGCAATTGACAAGCCACTCCGAGCAGCTATCATTGCGATAGTTACTTCGTAGAGGGCAGCATGGGCGACCAGGTGTCAGCAGGATTGGCGCGAACCGGCCCAGCGTCCTTCGTGGACGCTGACCCGGCTATCCGGCCTGTGCGCATCTCGCGCGGGCGCCTGCTTGCGGCGGGTGCGGCGCTTCTCATCGCGGCGGGCGGCGCGTGGTACGGCCACCATTGGTGGACGGTTGGGCGCTTCATCGAGAGCACGGACGACGCCTTCGTCGGCGGCGACATCACCGTGCTGGCGCCGAAGGTGTCCGGCTTCATCGCGGCCGTGGGCGTGACCGACAACCAGCTCGTGCATGCCGGCGACCTGCTGCTGCGGCTCGACGACCGGGATTACCGCGCGGCCCTGGCCAAGGCGGACGCCGGCGTCGCCGCGCAGCAGGCCAAGCTGGTCAGCAACACGGCCAATCGCAGGCTGCAGGCCACTATGGTCACGCTGGCGCAGGCTGCGCTGGACGCCTCCGCGGCGCAGACCGTGGTCACCCGGTTCGAGGTTGATCGCTACCGTTCGCTGGCCCGCGACCAGTTCGGTTCCGTCCAGCGCTACCAGCAGGCCGACGCCGAAGCGAAGAAGGCCGTCGCCGCCGACACGCAGGCCCACGCAGCGGCGGACGCTGCGGAGCGGCAGCTGGACGTGACCGACGCGGCGCGGGGCGAGATCGAGGCGGCGCTGGCGGCAGCGGTCGCCGACAAGGAGACGGCCCGGCTGACCCTGAGCTACACCGAGCTGCGCGCGCCCATCGACGGCGCCGTCGGCAACCGCAGCGCCCAGATCGGCGCCTACGTGACGCCGGGCGCGCAACTGCTCTCCCTGGTGCCGGCGCGGGGTTTGTGGGTCGACGCCAATTTCAAGGAAAGCCAGCTGGCGCACATCAAGCCCGGCATGTCCGTGTCCGTGGTGGCCGACGTGCTGCCAGGCCAGGTTTTCTACGGGCGCGTCGCGAGCATGGCCCCGGCCACCGGCGCCATGTTCAGCGTGCTGCCGGCCGAGAACGCCACGGGCAACTTCACCAAGATCGTGCAGCGGGTGCCGGTGCGGGTGCTGCTCGACGGCGACGCCAACCGGCTCGGCAGCCTGCGACCCGGCCTCTCGGTGACGGCGTCGGTCGACGAACGGCCATGAGCACGCAAGCGGCGGAGCTGACGCCGGGCCAGCGCGTGTTCGCGTTTGCGGTGATGTGCGTCGGCATGTTCATCGCGCTGCTGGACATCCAGATCGTGTCCGCCTCGTTGCGCGACATCGGCGGCGGCCTGTCCGCCGGGACCGACGAGACGGCCTGGGTGCAGACCAGCTACCTGATCGCCGAGATCATCGTCATCCCGCTGTCCGGCTGGCTGTCGCGGGTGATGTCGACGCGCTGGCTGTTCTGCATCTCGGCGACCGGGTTCACGCTGGCCAGCCTGATGTGCGGCGCGGCCTGGAACATCCAGAGCATGATCGCGTTCCGCGCGCTGCAGGGCTTTCTCGGGGGCTCGATGATCCCGATGGTGTTCACCACCGCCTTCGTGTTCTTCCAAGGTCCGAAGATCGTCGTCGCCGCGGCGACCATCGGCGCGCTATCCTCGCTGGCGCCGACGCTCGGACCGACCGTTGGCGGTTGGATCACCGACAACTACTCGTGGCATTGGTTGTTCTTCATCAATCTCGCGCCCGGCGCTTTCGTGGCCATCGTCGTGCCTATCCTGGTCCGGGTCGACAAGCCGGATTTGTCGTTGCTGAAAGGCGCCGACTATCTCGGCATGGGCCTGATGGCGGTGTTCCTCGGCTGCCTCGAATACACGCTCGAGGAAGGCACGCGTTGGGGCTGGATGGACGACGAGACCATCCGGACGACAGCCTGGATCTCCGGCATCAGCGGCGCCCTGTTCATCTGGCGCAGCCTTGCCTTCGCGCGGCCGGTGGTCGATCTGCGGGCGCTGTCGAGTCGCAATTTCTCGCTCGGCTGCTTCTTCTCGTTCGTCACCGGCATCGGCATCTTCGCCACGATCTATCTGACCCCGGTGTTCCTCAGCCAAGTGCGGGGCTTCAGCGCATTGCAGATCGGCCTTGCGGTGTTCTCGACCGGCATATTCCAGGTGATGGGTATTCCCGTCTACGTGGTGCTGGCCAAGCGCATCGACCTGCGTTGGCTGATGATGGCCGGGCTCGCCGGGTTCGCGCTGTCGATGTGGAACTTCGCCCCGATCACCCATGATTGGGGCTGGCGGGAGCTGCTGCTGCCGCAGGCCCTGCGTGGGTTCTCGCAGCAGTTCGCGGTGGCCCCTGCCGTGACGTTGACGTTGGGCGGCCTGGCGCCGGCGCGGCTGAAGCTGGCGTCCGGGCTGTTCAATCTTATGCGCAACCTCGGCGGCGCGATCGGCATCGCCGCGTGCACCACCATCCTGAACGACCGCACCAACCTGCACTATCTTCGCCTGGCCGAGCACCTGAACAGCGCCAACCCGGCCATGACCCAGCTGTTGCATAGGGCCAGCCTACGGGATGCCGCCTTGGCTGGGGGCGACACGCATGCCGGGCTCGCTTTAGCGCTGCGGACATTGCAGGCAGCGGCGATGCGGGAAGCGCAGACGCTGACGTTATCCGACGCGTTCCTCGCGATCGGCTGCTGCTTCGTCGTCGCCACCTCGATGGCGCCGCTGATGCGCAAGGCCGGGCGTCCGGCCGGCCCGTCCGCCGACGCCCATTGATGGAGAGCCCGATGATCGACACGGCGCAGGTTGCAACCCACTACGCCGGCAAAGGGCTGGCGGAGCGGCTGGTCGAAGCGTGTTTCTCCGGGCGCCCGGTCGGCATGCAGGATTTAGCGCCGCCGCGTTCTCGAGGCCATATTCGTCACGAGTCAGGAGTTGCTGCAGAGCGACAGTATCAGGCGGCCCGCACGCTGGTCAGGAACGCCACGACCTTATCGTCCAGCAATTCCGCCTGATTGGCGAGTTGTTCCGCCGAACCCAGCACATGGGCGGCGGCGGCGCCGGTGTCGTTCGCGGCGCGGCTGACGTCGGAGATGTTGGACGTCAGATCCTGCGTGCTCGTCGCCATCTCCTGCACGTTGCGCGCGATTTCCGCCGTGCTGCCGCCCTGTTGTTCGATGGCTTGGGCGATCAGCGTGGCGATCGTGCTCACCTCCTCGACGGTGACCGTCACGCCGCCGATCGCGGTGACCGCCTCCTTGGTGGCCTCCTGGATCTGGTGAACCTGGGCCGAGATATCCTGCGTGGCCTGGGCCGTCTGGTGCGCGAGACCCTTGAGTTCGGCGGCGACGACGGCGAAACCCTCGCCAGCGGCCCCGGCGTGCGTGGCCTCGATCGCCGCGTTCAGCGCCAGCAGCTTGGTCTGCGAGGCGATGCTGGCGATGAGCTTCACCACCTGGCCGATCCGCTGCGAAGCATCCGCCAGCGCATGAACGATCCCGTCGGTGCGGCGAGCATCGGCCGCCGCACGACTCGCGTTCAGCGCAGACTGGGTGACCTGGCGGCTGATCTCGGTCACCGAGTCGTTGAGCTGGTCCGCCGCCGTGGCCACGGCCTGAAGCCCCGCCGTCGCCACGCGCGCGGCATCGGCGGAGCTGGACGCGCGATCGTTCGCCACCGTCGCCGTGCCCGACATCAGCCGGGCGGTTGTCTGCATTTGCGTCGCCGCGGCGGCAACCACCTGGGCGATGGTGCCGACGCTCTGCTCGAAGTTCTCCGCCAGCAAGCTCAGACCGTCCTTGCGCTCCTTCTCCGCCGCCTCCCCCTGCGCCTTCCGTTCGGCCTGCAGCCCAGCCACGCGCGCAAGTCCATCCCGGAACACGCCCAGAGAGCGTACGATGGCTCCCAACTCGTCCCGACGACCCAGCACGTTCAGGTCGACGGCAAGCTTGCCTTCCGCGAGATCGAGCGTGGCGCGGGCGATGCCGCTGATCGAGCCGACAGTGGCGACAATGAGCGCCAGGCTGCCGGCGAGCACCGCCAGGAGCGCGCCGCCGGCGATCAGCAGAAACTCATGCTGGATGCTGGCGGTCGCCGCGTGCGCCTCGGCCGCGCCGCGGGCCTGCTCGAGCGCCACGTCGTGAACCATGATGTCCAGATCTTGGTTCAGCTTATTGTACATGGCGTCGAACGGTTGCAGGAACGACACCGCAGAGGCGAAGTCGACGTCCAGCATCTGGCGAACCCAGTCGCCGGCCACCTTGTAGTTCTTCACCGCAGCGATAAGACCGTCGACCCTGGGCCGCTGATCCACGGTCGCGTAGTGGTCTCGCCACTGCGTCAACTGGTTGGCGACCTTGTCGACGCGGCCAAGCAGCAGATCAAGCACGACGGGAGCATCGAGCGTTTTCGATCCCGCGGCCTGCAGCGCCAACACGCGGTAGAGCGTGCCGTTGATCTCCTGCACGCCCTGCGATGCCGACGCCAGCCCACGACTGGCCTCGCCACCCCGTTGCAGGTCATCCACCACCCGGACCGTGCCGGAAAGCGTATGCACGCCGATCAAAGCGATACCTGCCATAGCGCACAGCGCCAGCAGCGGCGCGAGCGTCAGCTTGACGGCAAATGGCCAGTCGCGAATGCGGAGCCGAAACAGCTTCATAGTTGATGCGCCATGGTTCAGAAGTGCGCCGTCGCAGCAAGGATCAAGCGGCGTTCCACCGGCGGGCCCGCCGATTCCGTGAGGCGGGACACGTTGAACTGCTGGGCGGTGCCCGACAGCGTCAGGTTCTCGGTCACTCGGTAGCCGGCGCGCGCATTGAGGCTGATGTAATTCGGGACTTGGACGGCGTCGAAGCCAGAGTATGGCGAGGCCTTGAAGTCCTGGAACGTCGACTGCCAACGCCCTTGCGCATCGAACTCCCATTTGCCGACGCTATAGCCGCCGCCAAGGATGACGGTGTGCTGGGGCGTGCCGCGGCGGTAATCCAAATTGGGCGTGGCAGTGAAGCCGGCGACGAGATTGTCGGTGATCGAGGCGAAGCTGTAACTCGCGTTCCAGCGCCAGCCGGACGCGGACTTGCCTTTGATGCCAACCTCGAAGCCGATCTCGTCGCTCGACCCGATATTGCTGGATTGGCTGGTGAGATAGTTGCCGGCTTGCATGCCGAACGGCACGGAAGGCGCAGCCGCAAGCAGGTTGTTGTTGCGCTGGAAGAACACAGCCGTTCGTACCGTGCTGCCGATGATCGACACGGCGCGATCGTAGCCGAGCTCAAAATTCCACACCTCGGTGGGAGCGAGCGTGGGGTTGCCGGAATAGATCGTGCCGGCGCCGGGCGCCCCGAACTGGAACGCGTAGTCGATCAGGCTCGGCGCCTGCAGGCCGCGCGCCGCTGTCAATCGCAGCGTGTCGTAGTCTGTCACCTTCCAGACCACGCCGGAGTTGAAGCTTGGCTGGGTTAAGCTCGACCTATCGTATTGCGACGTGCTGAGGGCGGTGTCGGCGGGTGTGGAGCCGTTGAGGCGAAGCTGCAGATGGTCCACCCGAACCGCGTTGGTGATCGATACCGACGGCTGCACCTGCCAGTTCCACATCGCGTCCGCGGAATAGACCCGGTAGCCGATCGTGCCGCCGAAGACCTGGCCCTCGCCGGCGTTGTCGCGGTACTCCAGACCGATGCGGACCGTATTGTCTGCATCCACCTTGAACAGGTCGCTGACCTTGGCGACGTATACGGTGTTCACCAAGTCGATATTTGCGAGCCCGGTGGTGTAGTCGTTGCGCGCCTGATTGCGGTAAAGGTCGATCGCCAGCAGGCCGAATTGGGTATCCGCGGTCGCGCCGAGCCGCATGGTGTCGATACGATAGCGGGTATCCAGGTACGTTCCCTGGATTTCGGCGACCCCGGTGCGGCTGTCGACGACGCCGCCCTCCGCCGTGATCTGGATGTTGGGGCGCACCTGCCAGCTGCCCTCGAGATTGAACGCGCCGTTCCGCGGCCGTGGCCGGTCGACGCTGTCGAAGGCGTCGACCCCACGCGATGCGAAATCACGCACGCTGAAGCCCCCTGCGGAGAGCCTCACGCCGGCGGTGTCGCTGAGGTGCGCGGTGCCCACGACGGAACCTTCGGCCAAGCCTTGCGTGCCGGTGCGCACGGTCAACGCGTTGGTGTTGTCCTTGATCGGGTCGACCGTGATGATGTTGATCACCCCGCTCGCGGCATTGAAACCGAACAGCGCGGAGTTTGGCCCCTTTACGATCTCGATCTGGCGGATCTCGTCGAGCTGCACCGGGATCGTGCTCCACGGGACGTAGCCGTAATCGTCCAGGTACACTTGGCGGCCGTTCACCATCACGAGCAGGCGGGGGTTCAGCGGCTGGTTGTAGCCGCGGATCGCGACCTCCGAGTCCGCGATGCCATAGGTCCGCACGTCGATGCCGGTCACGAAGCGCAGGATGTCCGGGATGTTGTCCGCCCCGGAGCGACGGATGTCGTCCTGGGTCAGGATCACCAGGTCGGCCGGCACATCGGACGCCTTCTGCGGCTTGCCCGTCACCGAGGTGGTGATCGGTTCCCCGAACAGCTGCTCGAGCGCGCCGTAATCGACCGTCTGCGCGCGCGCTGCTGCGACACCCGTGGCCAGCATTGCCGCGGCGAGCCAGAGGACCTGCGTCGAACCACGAATTTTCATTGGGCTCGCCTCGGCTCAGATTTCGTGGACGAGCATGCGGAACGCCGTCGCGAAGCTGATCCCGGCCGATACGGCGAGCTCGTGGTTCAGGACGATGTCGACCCGTGGTTCCGAGCGGACGGCCATGATGCAGCGACCGGCTTGCACCTGCGCGATATCACCGGTGATGCAGGGAATGCGGAGTGCGCGGACAACCGACATGATCTGGTCGCCAGGGGCGTCGATGGCCGCGATCACGGCGACGTAGCGCCGGCCACTGCCGAGCAATGCGGCGTCGACCGCTTCGGCGCGGACGGTGTTGTTGCCTACCTTCAGCCCGCTGCCGAACGACTCTGCAACCGCCATGGCGTCGGCACGGGACGCTGCATCGCCGGACGCGTAGGCGATCGCCACAACCCCATCCGCGGTGGGCGGATCCAGGAAGCCCAGGACCTTGGCGATGATCTGGACATCCTTGACGGATAGCGACCCCGCGCACGCAGGCGCCGGCGCCGCAACGATCCCGAGGATGATCGCCAACCCGGAGACTATCGCGCGCCACAGTTGTGGATGACCGGAATCGTGCGAGACCACTCAACACCCTTCTGCGCCGGGACCGCGCGAAGGAAATGTGAATGGCGCCGATGACCAGCCGGTTAATCGGCCGCGACGAGGCGTGATGCAGGCGCCTTGCCTGCCCAGATGCGGCTAGAATGCCACACGGCTGCGGCGTTGCGCGACTAACGCATCAGGAGTGCGGCGCCGACAGACGGTTGCCTGTCGGCGCGCCTGGTCAGGCGGCGGCGTAGCCGATCACCGCTTTCGTCTCGAGGAACTCTTCCAGGCCGAAATCCGCGTATTCCCGACCGTTGCCGGACTGCTTGTAGCCGCCGAACGGCGCCGCGCTGTCCCAAGCCGGGTAGTTGATGTGGACGTTGCCGGCCCGCATGCGCGCGGCCACCCGGCGCGCGTGGTCCAGGTCCGCCGACTGCACGTATGCGGCCAAGCCGTATACCGTGTCGTTCGCCATGCGGATCACCTCCTCCTCATCCTCGTACGTCAGGATGGAGAGCACCGGGCCGAAGATCTCCTCGCGCGCGATCCTCATATGCGGCGCAACGCCGGCGAACACCGTCGGGCGCACGTAGTAGCCGCGGTTCAGCGTCTCCGGCCGTCCCACGCCGCCGGCCAGCACCTCGGCGCCCTCGTCGATGCCGGACTGGATCAGGTCCTGGATCTTGTCGAACTGCACCTTGCTGACGACGGGGCCGAGCTTGTTGGCCTCGTTCTGCGGGTCGCCCACGCTGAACCCGGCCGCCGCCGCCTTGGCGATCGCGTTGACCTCGTCCCGCCGTTCCACGGGGACGAACATGCGGGTCGGCGCGTTGCACGACTGCCCGCTGTTGTTCATCACGCCGGCCACGCCCTTGGTCACGGCGGTTTTGAAATCCACGTCCGGCAGCAGGATGTTGGCCGACTTGCCGCCCAGCTCCTGCGACACGCGCTTCACGGTGTCGGCAGCCGCCTTGGCGACTAGAATGCCGGCCCGGGTCGACCCGGTGAACGACATCATGTCGATGTCCGGATGCGCGGACATCGCGGCGCCCACGGTCGGACCGTCGCCGTTGACCAAGTTGAACACGCCGTTGGGCACGCCGGCCTCGTGCATCGCCTCGGCGAACAGGATGGCGTTCAGCGGCGCGATTTCGCTCGGCTTCAGCACCATCGTGCAACCGGCCGCGAGCGCAGGCGCCACCTTGCAGACGATCTGGTTGATCGGCCAGTTCCACGGCGTGATGAGGCCGCATACGCCGATCGGCTCCTTGGCGACGAGCGTGCCGCCGCGCATTTCCTCGAAGTGGTAGTCGCGCAGAGTCTTGATCATCTGCGCCAAGTGGCCGACGCCGATCGCGGCCTGCGCGTTGCGGGCGAGCGTGATGGGCGCCCCCATCTCCCGCGACAGGGTCTGCGCGACCTGCTCGTAGCGCGCCTTGTAGGCGGCCAGGACCCGCTCGAGCAAAGCCAGGCGCTCCTCCCGGCTGGTCTGCGCATAGCTCGGGAAGGCGGCCTTGGCGGCGGCCACGGCGCGGTCGACGTCGGCGGCGGTCCCGACGGCGATCTGCTCGAACGCCTCCTCGGTGGAGGGGTCGATGACGTCCAGGTAGGCGGGCGCGACCGGATCGACCCAGGCGCCGTCGATGTAGAACTTGCGTGCGTTGTCCATGGCTTCGCGCTCCCGAGGTGAACGGTTCCGGTCTAGCGTTATGTCCGCTCGTATATTGCGACGATGCCAGAGGGCGGCTGTCGTCGCAAGCGGCGGGTGGAACCGCGCCCGGCCTTGCGCTATGACGCCCAGGGTATAGCGGCCGCGCCGGCCACTTCGCAGCAGGATGACAACGATGGCCCGACCGACGACCGCATTGCTAGCAGCGGCGATGCTCCTGGCGCCCGGGGCCGCGTCGGCGGCGGACGTGAACGTGCTCTACGCCGGGTCGCTGGTGAACCTGATGGAGCACGGCATCGGCCCGGCATTCGACAAGGCGACGGGGGATGCGTTCCGCGGCTTCGGCGGCGGCTCGAACGGGTTGGCGAACCAGATCAAGGGCAAGCTGCGCCGCGCCGACGTGTTCATCAGCGCCAACCCCAAAGTGAACGACACGCTGACCGGCGCCGCCAACGGCGACTGGGTGACGTGGTATGTGACCTTCGCACGGTCGCCGCTGGTGATCGGCTACAGCCCGTCCAGCCGGTTCGCCGCCGAGCTGAAGACCCAGCCCTGGTACGAGGTCCTGCGCGAGCCCGGCATCAAGATCGGGCGCACCGACGCCAAGCTCGATCCGAAGGGCGCGCTGACCGTCCAGTTGATGGACAAGGCGGAGCAGGTCTACCACCAGCCGGGCCTGGCGCAGGGCGTGCTGGGCGGCGCCGACAACCCGGAGCAGGTGCGCCCGGAGGAGAACCTGGTCGGCCGCCTGCAATCGGGGCAGATCGACGTCGGGTTCTTCTACTCGACGGAGACGGCGGACCTGAAGATCCCTTCCATCCCGCTGCCGCCGGAGGTGGCGCTCAGCGCCGTCTACACCGTCACCGTGCTGCGGGACGCCGCCGACCCGGCCGCCGCGGCCCGGTTTGTCGACTTCCTGTTGAGCGCGCCGGGCCAGGCGGTGATGAAGGAGCACGGGCTGGACACGGTGACGCCGACCGTGACCGGCGACGCGAGCAAGCTGCCGGCCGCCATCCACCTGCCGTGACCGCCGCCCGGGTGGCGCGGATGCCCGGCGTGCTCTCGCTGCTGGCCGGGCTGCTGGCGATCTACCTTGTCGCACCGTTCGTGGCCGGACTCAGCCAGTTGGGCCTGGCAGACTGGCGCGGCGTGGACGCTGCGGCGCTCACGCGGGCAAGCCTGGTGTCCGTCGCCAGCGCCGTCCTCGCGACTGCGTTGGTGGCGGTGTGCGGCATCCCTCTCGGCTATGTGCTGGCGCGGCGGCGGGGCTGGGGGATGACGTTGCTGGGCTTCGTCGTGCAGCTCCCCCTCGCGCTGCCGCCGCTGGCCAGTGGGATCCTGCTGCTATTCCTGCTGGGCTACGCCAGCCCGCTCGGGCGGCTGACCGGCGGCGCGCTGACCGACTCGTTCGCCGGCATCGTGCTGGCGGAAGCCTTCGTGGCGGCGCCGTTCCTGATCATCGCCGCCCGATCCGCCTTCGCGGCCGTCGACCCGGTACTGGAGGACGTGGCGGCCACGCTCGGGCACCGGCAGGGGGCGGTGTTCCGCCGGGTGAGCCTAGCGCTGGCCTCGCACGGGATTTGGGCGGGGTTGCTGCTGACTTGGCTGCGCGCATTTGGCGAGTTCGGCGCGACGGTCATGGTCGCCTACCACCCATACTCCCTGCCGGTGTACACCTACGTCGCGTTCGGCAGCCAGGGCTTGCCCGCGATGCTGCCCATCCTGCTGCCGACCCTGGCCGTCGCCGTGGTGGTTATGGCGGGCAGTCTGTGGGCCGCCGCCCGGCCGGCCCCGCGCACCCCGGCGCCGGCGCCGTTGCCCATCTCGCGCGCCGCGGCGGCCAAGACTGCACGGAATGCGGAGGCGCTCGCCTTCTCGCTCCAGCGGCGGCGAGATGGCTTCACGCTGGACGTTGCCTGGCGGACGCAGGCCCGGCGGCTGGGCATCCTCGGCGCGTCCGGCTCGGGCAAGTCCGCCACGTTGCGGCTCATCGCCGGGCTGGATCCCGCGGACCATGCCTCCATCATCCTGGGGAGCGTGGACCTGGCCCGTCTGCCGCCGCACCTGCGTGGGGTCGGCTACGTGCCGCAGACTTATGGCCTGCTGCCCGGAATGCCCGTCGCCCGGCAAATCCGCTTCGGTGTCGGCTGCGACCCGGCCCGTGCGCGCCACTGGACCGAGCGGCTCGGGCTGTCGGCGCTGGAGCATCGCACCCCGGCGGAGTTGTCGCTCGGCCAGCAGCAGCGCGTCGCGCTCGCCCGCGCCCTGTCCCGCCCGGGCCGCCTGCTGCTGCTGGACGAGCCGTTCTCCGCGCTGGATGCGCCGTTGCGGGCGAGGCTGCGACACGAGATGCTGGCCTTGCAAGCCGAGATTGAAACAACGACGATTCTCGTGACCCACGACCCGGCGGAGGCGATGCTGCTCGCGGACGAGTTGTTGCTGCTGGAGGACGGGCGCGTGCTGCAATCCGGTCGCATGGAGGAGGTTTTCACCCGCCCGGCGAGCGAGGCCGCCGCGCGCCTGCTCGGCGCCCACGACGTCGCCGCTGGACGGGCCGTGGCGCCCGGGCTGATCGACGTCGGAGGCGTTTGCATGGCCGTGTCAGGGGCGCCGATGCGGCTGGGCCCAGTCGGATGGGCGGTGCGCCCGGCAAGCGTCCGGGTCGGTGGAGACCGCGGTTACCCTGCGACGATCCTGCACTCCGGCGCCGTGCGTGCGGGGCAAAAGGAGCTGTCGATGCAGTTCGGCGACGTGCTGCTGCAGGCGCTGGCCGACCCAGGCCAGGATGCCGCGCCGGGCCCGTGCCGCATTTCGATCGATCCCGCCGCCGTCCAGGTTTGGCCGGTTGATCGCGACGAGCGCTACGAGAGCGTTTGGGTGAATTCGGTTCCAAGCGGTCTGGAACCGGTGCGATGACCCGCGCGCCGGACCACCACGTCAGTATCCGGATCGACCTGGCGAGCGGCGGCCGCATCGGTCCGGGCAAGGTCGCGCTACTGGAGGCGATCGGCGAGACCGGCTCCATCTCCGCCGCCGGGCGGGCAATGAAGATGTCGTACCGGCGCGCCTGGCAGTTGGTGGAGGAGCTGAACCGCAACATCGGCAATCCCGTCGTGGAGACGGCCGCCGGGGGCGCTGGCGGCGGCGGGACCCGGCTGACCGAGGCGGGCCGAACGCTGGTCGCGCAATATCGCGCGGTGGAGAAAGCCTCGCTCGACACGGCGCGCGATCACCTGGCGGTGCTTGACAAGGTCGTCGCGCCCAAGCCGCCGGACAAAGCGCCAATCTGATCGCCGCGGCTGAGACTGGACTCGCTCGCGCCGGTCGTTATATTCGTTTGGATACGACGGAAGGTAGGCGATGGGAGCGGCAACCCTCCAAGACAAGGCCAGCGACGTGGGCGGCAGCGCCGGTCCAATCCGCACGCGAACGTCGGATTACCTTGCCTCGACGGGGCTGGCGGCGCCGCGGCGCATGCTTCCCGCCGCCGCGATCGACAGGTTGCCGCAGCCCAAACGGGAGCGGTCCAAATTGTGGGAGCTGAACGATAGCGTCCACTGCTCGATCATCGGCACCTGCCTGACCACCGGCGAGCTGCGTCGCGCCTTGGGCCGCGTCGTGCAGTCGGATGTAACCGCGTGCTCCGACCATGATCTCCACTCGCAGGCGGTCGGCCTGTGCAACCGCCAGACCGCCGCGGCCAAGCTGCTGCAGAAGACGCTGGACCGGCGGCACCAGGCGGTGATCAAGCGGTTCAGCCGCCTGCAAGGGGAAGCCGCCGTGCTGGAGGCCTGGGCGGAGGCGCGCCGGGCGGGCGACATACCCGGCGCGTACTGGGCGCTGCTGACCCATCCCGACACGGGGCACACCGGCATCCGAACGGCATTCGGCCACGTGCACATGCTCTCGCACCTGGTCGGCGCCGCCAACCGGGCCGACATCAAGCGCCTGATCGCGCTCGAGGAAGAGAACGCGGCGTTGCGGGATAGACTGGACCGCCAGCAGCAGCGTCTGCACGAGGCCGTGACGACCCGGGATGAGACCATCCGCCGCCTCAGCGCCCTGGCGGCTGGCCAACTTGGGGCCGCGACAGGCAGTCAACGCGATGACGAGATCGCGGCGCTGCGATACCTGGCGACGGATCTGCAAGGCCGGCTGGACCGTGCCGGCGCCCATCACGAACGCGCCGAGCGCACCGCCCTCGAAGCGTTGCGGACCGCCCGACAATGGGAGAAGCGCGCGCGGTCGGCTGAAACCGAGGCCGACGCGCTGCGCGACGAGTTGACGGCGCTGGAACGGCACGGGGACGCGCCGGCGGCGCCTGCGCAGTTGCCGGACGAGCGCATCCTGTATGTCGGCGGCCGTCCCGGCTGCGTGGAGCAGGTGCGTGCGCTGCTGGACGCATCCGGCGGCACGCTGCTCACCCACGATGGCGGCCGGCACGACCACCCCTCCTTGCTGGCGGGCCTGATCAGCCAGGCGGACCGGGTGGCGTTCCCCGTGGATTGCGTCAGCCACGATGCGGCGCTCGCGGTCAAGCGCATCTGCCGACAATTAGGCAAGGCCTGGGTGCCGCTGCGCTCGTCCGGCCTCGCATCCTTCCTCGCGGCCTTCGCCGCACCTAAGCAGCAGGAGACAACGCCATGAACGTAGCGACACAGTTCGACGCCCAGCGTCATCCGTTCCTAACCGGCAAAGCCAAGCGCCTGTTCATCGACGGCAAATGGGTGGAGGCCGCGTCTGGCAAGACGTTCGACACCGTCAACCCCTCGACCGGCGAGGTGCTGGCGTCGGTCGCGGAGGGTGACAGCGAGGACATCGACCGCGCCGTCGCCGCCGCCCGGCGCGCGTTCGAAGGGCCGTGGAGCAAGGCCAAACCATACGAGCGGCAGAACCTGCTGCTCAAGCTGGCCGACCTGGTCGAGCAGAACTTCGACGAACTGGCGGCGCTGGACACGCTCGACATGGGCGCCCCTATCACGCGGACGAAGGGCAACCGGCTGCGCGCGCTGGGCATGCTGCGCTACTACGCCGGGCAAGCGACCTCCATCCACGGCGAGACGATCCAGAATTCGCTGCCGGGCGAGTATGTCAGCTTCACCCTGAAGGAGCCGATCGGCGTCGTCGGCGCGATCATTCCCTGGAACGGGCCGTTGACCGCGACGATCTGGAAGATCGGCCCGGCGCTCGCCACCGGCTGCACCGTCGTGCTCAAGCCGGCGGAGGAAGCGCCGCTGACGTCGCTGCGCCTGGCCGAATTGTGCCAGGAGGCGGGTGTGCCGCCGGGCGTGGTGAACGTCGTGACCGGCTACGGCGAGACCGCGGGCGCCGCGCTGTCCGGCCACCCGGACGTGGACAAGGTCGCGTTCACCGGCTCCCACCTGACCGGGCAGAAGATCGTCCAGGCCTCCTCGGGCAACCTCAAGCGGGTGTCGCTCGAGCTGGGCGGCAAGTCGCCGGACATCGTGTTCGCCGACGCCGACCTGGACGCCGCAGCTCCTGGCGCGGGCATGGCGGTGTTCGCCAACTCCGGCCAGATCTGCAGCGCCGGGACGCGGCTGTTCGTCGAACGCAAGATCTATGACGAGTTCACCGAGCGCGTTGCCGCCTTCAGCAAGTCGCTGGTGGTGGGCAACAGCAGCGACCCGGCCACCCAGGTCGGCCCGCTGGTCAGCACCGAGCAACTGGACCGCGTCACCGGCTACCTGGCGATCGGCCGGCAGGAAGGCGCCCGCGCGCTGTCAGGCGGCGCGCAGTTGACCGACGGCGACATGGCGCGCGGCTACTTCGTGCCGCCGACGGTATTCGCCGACGTGAAGGACGACATGCGGATCGCGCAGGAGGAGATCTTCGGTCCGGTGATCTCCGCCATTCCGTTCACCGACATCGAGGAGGTGACGAGTCGCGCGAACAAGACCAGCTTCGGCCTGGGCAGCGGCGTGTGGACGCGCGACGTCGGCAAGGCCCATACGCTGGCGCGCAGCCTGCGTGCGGGGTCCGTGTGGATCAACTGCTATCAGGCGATGGACCCGGCGGTTCCGTTCGGCGGCTACAAGATGAGCGGTTACGGCCGGGAGAGCGGCATGCAGCACGTGGAGGAGTACCTGAACGTGAAAGCCGTTTGGATCCGAACGGCGTAGTCTCGACCTAAGCACCCTCCGCAGCAATGCCACGGGCTGCGGAGGGTTGACCCGGCGCCCACGCCCTTTGGCATCATAGCGCCCGTAGGCCAAGCAATTCGCGCGCTTCGTCCGGCGTCGCGACTTCCCGCCCTGCGGTGCGGGCGATATCGGCTGCCCGCGCCACCACGGCCTCATTCGTCGGGCAGCCCAATTCGCGATAAGCGTAGTCGCCAATCCCTGGCGCGAAGTGCCCGCCGCGCTCGGCCGACATCCGTCCCAGCTTCAGCAGATCACCACCCACCACGTTGCTGCACCACTCGATCCGCTGCCCAGCCGGTAAGAAGCGCAGGTGCGCCTCGAGCCCCTCCTCCGTCCCCGGGTGGCCGGTGATGTACGCGCCTTCAGTCATGTTCAGCAGCATATATGCCGGCTGGTCGATCAGTCCCATTTCGATCAGCGCGGCCGCCCGCCGGGTGAACCCGATCGACCAGGTGACCAGGATCGGCTTGATCCCCGCGGCCTTGAACGCCTGGGCGTAGTGCACCAGCGTGTCTGTCCGGTTCGTGTAGACCCGCTCGGCGTGCTCGAACCGCTTCGGCCCCCGGTCGTAGGTCTCGAGGTTGGTGCTGCCCGTGTCGATGGGCGCGAAATCGGGGCGGGTGGCAGGGTCCTGGGCCAGCGTGGTCACGCAATGGATGCGTCCGGCCGGGTCGCCATCGTTGGAGAACCAGCCCAGCGTCGGGTGGATCAGGATATCGCATTTCGCCCTGATCTTGCGGATGGTTTCGGCGTACATCTCCACCGTATGCGACGGCGAGCCGTCGGCGGCGCGAGCGTGGAAATGCACGATGCTGGCGCCGGCCTCGCGGCATCGGGCGGCGCTCTCGGCGATTTCGTCCGGCGTCCAGGGCACGTGCGGGTTCTCGTTCCGCATGGCGTATTCGTTCACTCTGGCCTCTAGGATCAGCTTCTTCATCACGCCCCCTTCCGATCAGGCCAACACGCCGGTCGACTTCTCGAGCAGCGCCCACAAGTCGTCGCCGAACGTCTTCTTCCACTGCGCGTAGTAGCCCGCGCTGCGCAGCTTGTCGCGGAACGCCGCCTGGTCGACATCATTGAACGCCAGCCCCTGCCCGGCCAGTTCCTTCTCGAGCGCCCGGTTCTCGTCCGCGACCGCCGCCCGCTCCTTCAGCGCGGCCTCGTCAAGGCGGCGGGCGACGATCTGTTGCAGATCAGTGGGCAGGCTCATCCAGGCGGCGGACGAGAACAGGCACCAGTAGCCGTCCCACATGTGGTTCGTCATGGCGCAGTATTTCTGCACTTCGTTGAGCTTCGCCGTCGCGATCAACGCAAGCGGCGTCTCCTGCCCGTCCACGACCTTCGTCTGCAACGCCGAGTACACGTCGGAGAACGGGATGGTGGTTGGCGACGCACCGAGCGACTTGAACGTCGAGACCCACATGTTGCTGACAGGGACGCGTATCTTGAAGCCCTCGAGGTCCTTCACGCTCTTGATCGGGCGGGTCGAACTGGTGACCTGGCGGAATCCGTTCGCCCAGATCCGGTCCATCACGACGAACCCGGCTTGGCGAATTTGTTGCCGCAACGCCTGGCCCAATTCGCCATCCAGCGCGCTGTAAACCGCTTGGTCGTCCTTGAAGACGAAGCCGAGCCCGTAGATCGAGGCCTTGGGGATCAGCGCCGAAAGCACGTTGATGCCGGAGAGCAGGAAGCACTCCAGCGCGCCCGAGCGGAATTGCGAGAACATCGCCGGGTCGCCGCCGAGCTGGTTGTTCGGGTAGAGCACCAGATCGACGCGCCCGCCCGTGTCGGTGCGGACCGCGTCCGCCGCCTGGCGCAGGAACACGTTGAGCGGCGCCGCCTCGGGTATGTCGGTGCCGACCTTGAACGAGAATTCGGCCGCCCGCGCCCGCCCGATGCTGAAGCACGCAGCCGCCAGCCCCGCTGCGCTCTGCAAGGCCTGGCGGCGCGTTGAGGTCACGCCGTCCCCCCTAGCGGCCCGGTGGCCTCTTCCAGCAGCGCCCACTCCTGCGCGCCGAACTTATCCTTCCAATTCTTGTAGAAGCCGGAGCTGGAGAGTTTAGCGCGGAACGGCGCCGGGTCGACGTCGTTGAACACCAGGCCTTTCTGCGCCAGCGTGTCTTTCAGCGCCACATTCTGCTTCTCCATGTCGGCGCGTTCGGCCATGGCCGCGTTGTTGATCACGCGGGCGAACACCTCCTGCAGGTCCGGCGGGATCGAACGCCAGATCCGCCCGTTCATCAGGAACCACCACCCGTCCCACATGTGGTTGGTCAACGAGCAGTATTTCTGCACCTCGTACAGCTTCGCTGCGGAGATGATCGCCGGCGGATTTTCCTCCGCATCGACCACCTTCGTCTGCAGCGCGGAGTAAACCTCGGCGAAATTGATGCTCGTTGGCGACGCGCCCAGCGATTGGAACAGCGACGTCCATAGCGCGCTGATCGGCACCCGGATCTTGAGCCCTTTGAAGTCCTCCGGATGGACGATCGGGCGAGTGCTGGTGGTGACCTGGCGGAAGCCGTTGTCCCAAACCTTCTCCATCGCCTCGAGCCCGGCCTTGCTGATCTGCGCCCGCAAATAGGCGCCCAGCTTGCCGTCTAGCGCGCTCCACAGCGTAGGATAATCCTTCCACGCGAACCCCACGCCCCAGATCGCGGCGCCCGGGATCAGCGTCGAGAGCACGTTCACGCCGGATAGCGAGAAGCACTCGAGCGCCCCCGCGCGAAGCTGCGTGAACATGTCGGAGTCGCCGCCCAGCGTGTTGTTGGCGAACAGCTGCAGATCGATGCGACCGTTGGTCTGCTTAGTCAGCTCGGCGATCGCCTCCCTCGCATGCACGTTCAGCGGGTGCGATTCCGGGACGTTGGTGCCCCATTTGAACGTGAACTCGGCGGCGCGGGCGTAGCGCAGCGGGGTCGCAGCAGCCAGCGTGGCGGCGCCGAGCGTGAGAGCGGAGCGGCGGTTGAGCATTGGTTCTTCCTTATTCTTCTTGAGTCAGGACGGGGCGGTGTCGCGCTTGAACATCAGCCCAGCTTCGCGGAACCCGCCATCGACGTTGAGAGTGTGGCCGTGGACGTAGCGGGCCTCGTCCGAGCACAGGAACACCGCCGCGTCGGCTATCTCCTCCGGCGTGCCGTAGCGCGTCATAGGGATGAGGTAGTTGTAGGCGGCGCGGGTCGCCTGGTCGTGCGCGAACTTGGCCATCTCGGTCTCGATGGCCCCGGGCGCGATGTTGTTGACGTTGATGCCGTGCTCGGCCAGTTCCACCGCCATCACCTTTGTCAGCAGTTCGAGCCCGGCCTTGGCCGACCCGTAGGCCGCACGGCCATTGCCGCCGCGCTGGCCGGACAACGACGCGATGTTGACGATCTTGCCGCCGCCGCCGCGCACCATCTCCCGCGCGCAGGCCTGCGCCACCATGAACGCGCCAGTCAAGTTGATGCCGATGATGCGGTTCCAGTCCTCGAGCTTGGTTTCCAGGAACGGCGTGTTGCCGCCGACGCCCGCGTTGTTGACGAGGATGTCGAGCCGGCCGTGCGCCGCGACGATGGCGTCGACCATCGCCTGCACCGAAGCCTGGTCGGCCACGTTCACCGCCAGCCCGGTCGCCTGGCCGCCCGCCTCACGCAGGCTGGCCGCCGCCGCCTCGGCGCCCTCGCGGTTGATGTCGGCCACCGTCACCACGGCGCCCTCGCGCAGGAACGCCCGCGCCACCGCGAGCCCGATCCCGCGCGCGCTGCCCGTCACCAGCGCCACCTTGCCTGCAAGCCTCTGCGTCATGTACTGCGTCCCCATCATGTGCGCCGTCCGCCTTGCTTGACGGCGAGGAAGAAGTCGGGCTGGCCAACCTGGCCGCCCTTGAGCACGATCTCGAGCCCATCGAGCCCGCCCGCGACCGCATGCGACCGGCACAGCGGCGAGCCTGGATCGAGCGGAGCAATCGCCGTCAGCGCGTCGACGCCGAGCATGGAAGCGGCCCAGCCGGACGTGTCGCCGCCCGAGATGACCGCCCGCCGCAGCCGCCCCTGATCGATCACATCGCGCAGGATCTGGCCGAGCCCGGCGCCAAGCCGTTCGTTCACTGTCTCGGCGCCAAGGCCAACCGTTGCTTCCCTGAATGCCGCAACGGCCGGGTCATCCGGCCCGGCGGCGGTGTAAACCAGCGGGTCCCGCCCGCGCCCCAACGCCGCCAACGCCGCCGCGGTCGCACGCCCAAGCTCCTGCCGCCAGGCTGCCGCGTCCACCGCCCGGATCGTGTCGAGCCGGATCGTCTCGAACCCGTGCGCCTCCGCATGGGCGATCTGCCCCGCGGTGGCCGGCGACACCGATCCGGAGACCACGGCGATCCGCTCCGCCGCACCCGGCCATTCCACGCCGTCGTGCGCGTCCAGCAACCCGGCCGCCTGCCAGTAGGCCACGAGCGCCGCCTCGAACCCTTGGGAGCCAAGACCGAACACCGCACGGCCGCCCCGCTCCCAGATCAGCCGCCCGGCCTCGACCAGCGTCTCCCGGTCGAGCACGTCGAGCGAAACGATCTCGGCGCCGTCGGCGAGCGCGCGGTCCAGTTGCGCCTCGGCCAGCCCGCGTTTGGCGGCAACGAAATCCACCAGGCCCAGCCTACGGTCGGTCTGTCGGGCCAGGTGGCGGTTGAGGTCCGCCTCGTCCATCGGCGTCGACGGGTGGCGCGACATGGTCGGGTGCCGGTCGAGCCGGTAGCCGGCGGCGCCGGCCTGCGCGAACAGGTGGCCGAAACTCTGGAAGCGGCCCATCCCGGGGTCGGCGACCAGCATCGGGGTCCAGTCGGGTCGCAGCAGTTCGATGGCCAGCTCGGCGGCGCGGCCGATGGAGCCGATCTGCGGCGCGGAGTCGAAGGTGGAGCACACCTTGTAGTGCAGCACCGGCGCGCCGAGCGAGGCGAGCAGTTGGAACGATGCGGGCAGGTTGGCGTCCATCCAGGCCGGGGACCGCGACC
Organism: uncultured Acetobacteraceae bacterium; assembly: GCA_964242925.1. Classification (GTDB taxonomy): domain Bacteria; phylum Pseudomonadota; class Alphaproteobacteria; order Acetobacterales; family Acetobacteraceae; genus LMUY01. The sequence continues at coordinate 11,150 of CAXTBW010000001.1, read as the reverse complement.
GAGCCGTGGTGGCGATGCCTACCGCGCGGTAGCCGCGGAAGTCCGCCAGTCGCGCCGGCGATGGCGGCTCCAGGAACAGCACCGTGGGCAACCCGGCGAACGCCAGCACCTCCATCGACGCCGAGGCGCCCGTGAAGTCGTCCCCCAGGAACGCGACCAGCGTCCCGTCCGGGAGCGGCCGCGCCGTCATGCCTCGAGCGCCTGTCCCAGCGCCCGGTGGGTGCGCGCGTAATCGGCCAACGCCACGCCGGAAACGGCCGCGTCCCACGACTCCCGCAGCGCGCTCACTCCCGCGGCCGGGCCGCCCGGATGCGCCATGATGCCGCCGCCTGCGGTCATGATCAGGTCGGTCGAACCGAGCCCGGCGAACGTGCCCGGCGCCTGTCGCACCGTCTGCCCGGAGGAGAACACGGGCATCGCCAGGCAAGGCTTGTCCTCGAACAGCGGCGTCAGGCACTCGCGCGCCGATCGCATCACGCTCTCGTCGGTTTCGGAGAACTTGTTGGCCAGGCCGTTGACGTGCATGTGGTCCGCGCCCGCCAACCGCCAGATCTTCTGCCAGGCGACGTAGGACCACCCTAATAGCGGATGCCGGTTGAGCGCGCCCCAGCCGTTGCGGTGCGCGTGGATCGGCACCTGGCTCATCCGCCCCAGCTCGATCATCCCGACCAGGCCGACCGAGTTGAGGCTGGCCATGATGCACGTGCCGCCCTCGGCGACCACCAGGTCGTGGCGGCGGCGCATCTGGTCGAGGTCGCCGGTCAGGTTGAACGCGTACATCACTTTGCGGCCGAAGCGGTCGGCATGGGCGTTGATCACCCGCATCACCGCGCGCACCCGCTCGTCGAATGGGCAGTGCGGGCCGTCCCCCTGCAGCTCGTCGTCCTTGATGAAATCGATGCCGCCCTCGCACAGCTGCCGCACGAGCGAGGCCGTCTCCTCCGGACCGAATCCCACGCTCGGCTTGATGATGGTGCCGATGATCGGACGGTCGCTGACGCCGCTCAGCCGCCGCGTGCCCGCGATGCCGAAGCGCGGCCCCGGATAGGCGTCCGCGAAGGCCTGCGGCATCCGCAACTCCTCGACGCGCAGACCGGTGAACTGGCGCAGCTCGAACAAGTTGCCAGCAACGGTGGCGAGCAGGTTCGGCAAGGAGGCGCCCAGATTGGCCATCGGCCACGACAGGGTGACGGTGGCCCGGCGCACGCTGCCGGGCTTCACCGCGGCGGTGGTCGGCAGGGACGGCGCGTCGACCGCGTCGTCCAGCAAGACGAGCCGTTCCACCCGGGCGGCCGACCGCTCCTTCAGCTCCGGCGTCTCGCCTGGCACGGGGACGAACGTGCCGCTGGATTGTTCGCCGGCCATGATCTCGGCCGCCTTGCGCGGGTCGATCACGGTCTCGATCAGGTAGTCCGCCTCCAGCCGTTCCACCGGCATAATCAGGCCGCCCGGCACGACAGCCCGCCATCGACCGGCAGGCTCACGCCCGTGATGTAGGCAGCCTCGTCGCTGGCCAGGAACAGCGCCGCCTTCGCCACGTCCCACGCCGTGCCCATCTTCCCGGTCGGGCAGGCCGCGTCGCGCGCCTTCACCATGTCGCTCGGGTCGGCATACTGGCCGGAGATCTGCTGGAAAATCAGCGGCGTGTTCATCAGGCCGGGCATAATCGCGTTCACCCGGATGCCCTGCGCCGCGTACTGCATCGCCAGGCCCATGGTGAAGTTGTTCACCGCCGCCTTGGACGCGTAGTACGCCACGTAGGGGTAGCCTGTGTAGCGCACCGCCGCGATCGACGACACGTTGACGATCGCGCCGCCACCCTGCCGCAGCATGTGCGGCAGCACGTGCTTGCACGTCAGGAAGCACCCGGTGACGTTGAGGTCCATCGTGCGATGCCAGCCCGCCTCGTCCAGCTCGATTGGGCCGCCCATCTGCGCGTAGCCGACGTTGTTGTGCAGCACGTCGATGCGGCCGTGCTCGGCGATCACCTGGTCGACCAGCGCCAGCACCGTTTCGGACTTGGTGACGTCGCACACCCCGGCGCTCGCCTGGCCGCCCTCGCCCTTGATGATGCCGACCGTTTCCTCGGCCGCTTCACGGTTGATGTCGACGCACACCACGCGGGCGCCTTCGCGCGCGAACAGGGTCGCGGTCGCCTTGCCGTTCCCCCAGCCCGGGCCGACCGACCCGGCGCCGAACACGATGGCGACCTTGTTGTCCAAACGCTTGCTCATGCCATTCGCTCGTTCGTTAGGGTTAGGTTGAGCCTCAGAGGAACCCGGTCGAGATCCAGGGGACGAGGATGATGATCGCCAGCCCCACGATCAGCGCGCCGATGTAGCCGGCGATCGGGCGCATGCCCTTATCGGGGTTGACCCGGCTGATGGCGCTGGCCGCGTAGTAGCCGACCCCGAACGGCGGCGAGAACAGCCCGACGCCCATCGAGAGCACCACCACCATCGCGTAGTGCACCTCGTTGACTCCCACCTGGGCGGCGATCGGGAACATCAGCGGCCCGAACAGCACGACGGCGGGGATGCCCTCGAGCACCGAGCCGAGCACGATGAAGCCGAGCGCGGACACCACCAGGAACGCCAGGCCGCCGCCGGGCAACGCCCGCATCGCAGCCGCCAAGGTCGCCGAAAAGCCGGACTGGGTCAGCGCCCACGCCATGCCGGTCGCCGCGCCGATGATCAGCAGGATCGCCCCCGACAGCGCCGCCGTGCCGACCAGCATCGGCAGCAACCGGCGCCAGTCGAACTGCCGGTAGATCAGCAGCCCCGCCACGATGGCGTAGGCGATGCCGATCGTGGACACCTCGGTCGCCGTCGCGATGCCCTCGATCACGGCGCCGCGGATCACCACCGGCAGCAACAACGCCGGGATGGCGACGACCAACGCGCGCAGGATCACACGCAGCGAGGGGCGGGTGGCGCCGCGCAGGTCCTCGCCGCGGCTGCGTCGCCAGACCAGGGTGCACAGGATGGCGCCGAGCACGACGCCGGGCAGCAGCCCGCCGGTGAACAGCGCGGAGATGGAGACGCCGGTCACCGAGCCGATGGTGATCAGCACGATCGACGGCGGGATCGTCTCGGTCTGCGCGCCGGTCGCCGACAGCAACGCCAGCAGGTCGCCCTCATCGGCGCCGCGCGCCTTCATCGCCGGGAACAGCACGGGCGCCACCGCCGCCATGTCGGCCGCCTTGGACCCGGAGATGCCGGACACGAGATACATCGCGCCGACCAGCACGTAGGACAGCCCGCCTTTCACATGGCCGAGCAGGCTGGCGAGAAAGTCGACCATCGCCCGCGCCATGCCCGTCATCTCGATCAGCAGGCCGAGGAACACGAACAGCGGCACGGCGAGCAGGATCAGGTTGCCCATCCCCTCGTCCATCCGCCCAACCAGCACCAGCGTCGGCAGGCGCGTGGTCAGCGCGATGTAGCCGAACGTCGCCGTCCCGAACGCGAAGGCGATCGGCACCCCGGCGAACACCAGCACGCCCACCAGCACCACGAAGAACAGCACCAGGTTGAGGTTGCCCAGCCCGGCGAACGCGCCGCGGGAGAGGTAGAATGCGCCGCAAACCACCGCCGCCGTCGCCAGCGCCGCCAGCGTCGAACGCCAACTTGGCGCGCGCAGCAGCCGCAACACGCCCACCAGCAGCATCAGCCCAAGCCCGGCTGGAAGCGCGCTCGCATGCCACGCGTTCGATATCTCCAGCGCCGGGGTGGTGATCGGGATCTCGTCGGACGCGAAGTCGTAGGCGGGCATCAGCACGAAGGCGAGGAAGCCGACGCCGACGGCCAGCGCAAGCGCGTCGAGGTAGGGGCGCAAGGCCGGGCGAACCATGGAGACGACGGCCGTCATGCGCATGTGCTCGGCCCGGCGATAGGCGATCACCGCGCCCAACATGGCCAGCCAGATGAACAGCAGGGAGGCCAGCTCGTCCGTCCAGACCAGCGGCGAGTCGAACACGTAGCGGCTGACGACGCCGATGAACAACACGACCACATCGGCCACCACCAGCATCGCCGCTGGCAACTCGACGGCCAAGCCGATGACGCGGTCGAACGCGGCGAGCGCCCTCGTGCCGCCCGTCATCGCCCGCAACGGACGCGGCGCAACGGAGGCGGGGATGGACATGGCAACCTCCCGACAGACCGTTCGGGCGCGCAAGCCCAGGTCCGGCATTGTCCGACGCCGTTTCGCGCCGTGTTGACCGAACGCTAGTCCGGACCGCCGCGGTGGAGAACTTGAGATCGACGCCAGGACCTGTGAAGATTGCTCACAGGTGCATCATAGGAGGGCGCCGGCTATGTCGCGGCTGCCGCTCAACGCCCTGCGCGCCTTCGAGGCGGTCGCGCGCCTCGGCAGCATGACCGCCGCCGCCGCGGAACTGAGCGTCACGCACGGCGCTGTCAGCCGGCATGTGAAGGCGTTGGAGGAGCGGTTCGGCCTGCCGTTGCTGCAGCGCCTGCCCCGCTCCGTGCTGGCGACGCGCGAGGGCGCCCAACTTGCCGCCGACCTGGCCCAGGCGTTCGACCGCATGCACCTGGCGCTGTCACGCGTGCAGCCGGCGCCGCTCACGCTGTCCTGCTCGGCCACCATCATGATGTATTGGCTGCTGCCGCGGCTCGGCCGGTTCAAGCGGGAGCACCCGTCGGTCGAGTTGCGGCTCGACGTCAATCACGGCGAGGTCGACTTCATCCGCGACGAGATCAGCGTCGCCATCCGCAACAGCATGTACCACTCCCCGCAGACCGCGGTCTGCACCACGCTGATCACCGAGGAGATCGGTCCGGTCTGCCACCCGGATTATGCCGAACGGCTGCGCATCACCACGCCGGCCGATTTGGCGCATGCCCGCCTGCTCTGCACGCAGACCCGGCCGACAGCCTGGGCGGAATGGCTGGAGGCGATCCGCGCGCCGGGCATCGCTCTCACGCCGCATGAGCGTTACGAGCACTTCTACCTGGTGATTCAAGCCGCGGCGTGCGGCCTCGGCGTCGCGATCGTGCCGCGTTTGCTCGTGGAGAGCGAGATCGCAGCCGGCCACCTCGCTGCCCCGCTGGGCTTCACGCCGGGTCCACACTCGCTCGACCTGTGGATGGCCCAGCATCTCCGCTCGCGGACTGACGTGCAGCAGTTGACCGCCTGGTTACGCGCGGAGATGAGCCAGTGAGGGCGGCGCCGAAACGCCGCCTTGGCGTCTATCGAACCGGAGTGGTCGACAACGCGCCAGCCGATGCCGGCGGCGCTGCGAAGCCGCCCCGGGTTCCCGCCGACCCGGTCGCGCCAATGCCGCTATCGAGAGTGATCTGGTTTGGCGGCGCGGTGTTGCACCCGGCGAGAAGACCGCAAGACACGACGATGGCGAGGGCGGCATACTTCATGATTGTGCTCCAATGACGGCCTTTGAACGGCGGAACGCCAACAAAGGTTGCTTTCGCCGAGAGGTGCGCCAGTCATTAGGAATAGCGCATTTGCTGGAGATCGGCAATCAACCCGGGGCCGGTCGGCCGCCATCCGAGCCGCTTCCGCGTGAGCGTGCTCGATGCCGCAAGGTCCAGACCAACGAACGCGGCCAGCCATCCGAAATGACCTGCCGCCGCCTCCGGAGACAGGGACACCACCGGCACATTCAAGCCTTGGCCGATGACTTCCGCGATGGATCGGACCGGCACGCCTTCCTCGTCCACCGCGTGATACCTCGCGCCCGGTTCCCGCTTCTCCAACGCCAGCCGGTAGAGACGCGCGACATCGTCCACGTGCGCCGCCGAGTAGCGGTTGAGCCCGTCCCCGACATACGCCGAGACGCCCTTCTCGCGGGCTATGGTCACCGCGTAGGTGACGAGGCCCTGCTTGACCGTGTCGTGAACCTGGGGAAGACGCACCACCGACACGTTGACCCCGGCCGCCGACATCGCCGCCCCTGCCAGTTCCGAAGCGACACGGGGGTTCGGGTAGTCCCGGTTGAAAATGTCCTCGCTGGCCGGTTGCCCTGGCCCGGTGCTCCCCACTCCGACGCCGGACGTGATGACGAGAGGCCGGTCGGACCCGGTGAGCGCGCCGGCGAGCGCTTCGATGGCGCGCCTGTCCTTCTCGCAGTTCGCCACGAAGTTCGAGAAGTCGTGGTCGAACGCGGTGTGTATCACGCCGTCCGACTTGGCCGCCCCGGCGCGTAGACTGTCCAGGTCTTCAAGCGACCCCCGATGCGCCTCGGCCCCTGCGGCCGTCAAAGACTGGGCTCCCACGTCGGACCGCGTCAGTCCAAGCACCTGATGCCCGGCGTCAACAAGTTCCTTGACTACGACAGAGCCGATAAACCCGGTGGCCCCCGTTACGAATACGCGCATGACGTCGCCTCCATTTCCTGAGGACGTTGTGGGCGCGGCGCGTAAACTGTTAAAGTAGTGACCTTACCCGGGTATAAAGGCTAATAGGATGCGCAATCTTGTCTGACGGTCGGTCCCTCGGCGCCTATCTCAGGAACCGCCGCACCAAGCTCGATCCCGCGTCGTTCGGCATCTCCGGGGGCCGACGGCGAACGGCCGGGTTGCGCCGCGAGGAGGTGGCGCACCGGGCCAATATCAGCGCGACCTGGTACGCCTGGTTGGAACAGGGCCGCGGCGGACGCCCCTCTGCAGACGTGCTCGACCGGATCGCGCGGGCGCTGACCCTGACGGACGTCGAGCGGGAGCACCTGTTCCTCGTCGGCCTCGGCCGCCTACCCGAAATCCGTTACCGCGGGGCCGACCCGATCACGCCTCGGCTGCAACGTCTGCTGGACACGCTGACCTACTGCCCGGCCATCGTCAGGACGGCAACATGGGACGTCGTGGCCTGGAACCGCGCCGCCGCTCGAGTGCTCACCGACTACGGCGCGCTGCCGCCGGACCAGCGCAACGTTCTCCGCATGATCTTCTGCGACTCCCGGGTCCGCGCTGCGCAACCGGAGTGGGAGGCGGTGGCGCGCTTCGTCGTGGCGGCGTTCCGCATCGACGCAGCACGCGCGGGCGCCGATGCGGAGGTCGCGCCGCTGGTCGACGAGCTATGCCGGTCGAGCCCCGAGTTCGCGTCGATGTGGCGCGACAACGACGTGCAGACGCATGGCGACGGCGTCAAGCACCTGCGCCATCCCGAGCTGGGCCTTCTGGCCTTGGAGTACTCCGCCTTTGCGGTCGACGGCCGGCCGGACCTCAGCCTCATCGTCTACAATCCTGCGACGACAGCCGACCGGCGGCTAATCGAGTCCCTGATCGCGGTGAAACCGGCGCTAGCCGCGGAGCGGTCACTCGGCGTCCAGGTCGGCAGCTGTCGAGACTGAGATTTGGAGCAGCGCCTCCTATATGGTCATAAGAGCCGCATTGGCCTGCGGTCGAGGTTTAGGGCGATGACAAAAGAAGAAAACGAGAGCGTGAAGCGCGGCCGAGGCCGGCCCAAGAATTTCGATCGCTCGATTGCGCTGCAACAGGCGATGAAGCTGTTCTGGGAGCGCGGCTACGAAGGCGCGTCCTTCGACGACCTCATCGCCGCCATGGGCATCAGCCCGTCCAGCTTCTGCAACTCGTTCGGCAGCAAGGAGCGACTGTATCAGGAGGCCACCGAGGCCTACATGGCGTGCTCGCGGGAGTGGTTCGTAGGCGAGCTCGCGGCCGCGACGGACGCGAAGACCGCGTTCGAGCGGCTGTTGAAGGCGGCCGCGCGCGAGGGCACCCGGGACGACATGCCGACGGGTTGCATGATCTCGCTGGCCGGCACGCACGTCTCCCCGGCGCTCAACGGCTTGCGGGACAGGATGGCCGGATACCGCGCAGCCGCGGAGTCGGCCTTGGCCGATCGCATCCGCAGGGGCATTGAGGAGGGCGACGTGCCAGCCAGCACGGACGCCGACGCGCTGGCGGCATTCTACAGCGCGCTATCGCGCGGCATGGTGGTCCAGGCGCGCGACGGCGCCTCCCGCGAGCGCCTGTTGGAGATCGTCGAGATTGGCATGCGCGCCTGGCCCTCCGGCGAGCAAGCGCTGGCCGGTTGCCCGCTGAAACAAGGCGCGCTGGCCTACATTTGATATTTTGTTGCGGGCGCTTCAAAATATCCTTGATCGCCGACACGCGCGGCCCTACCTAGGCCGCTATTGGAGCTTCCACTCCAAAACACGTGTCAGGGAATGCCATCATGGCAAGGTTCACCGATAAGATCGCCGTCGTAACCGGCGCTTCGAAGGGCATCGGCGCAGGCATCGCGAAACGGCTCGCAGCCGAAGGCGCCTCGGTCGTCGTCAACTACTCTTCCAGCAAGGAGGGCGCAGACCGGGTGGTCGCCAGCATCGTCCAGGCCGGCGGCAAGGCGATCGCGATCGGCGCGAGCGTATCCAACGAGGCCGATGTGACCCGGTTGTTCGAGGCGGTGCGCGAGGCGTACGGCCGCGTGGACGTGCTTGTCAACAATGCCGGCGTCTATGCCATGGGCCCGATCGAGGGCCTCTCGGCGTCGGAGTTCCATCGCCAGTTCGACACCAACGTGCTGGGCCTGCTGCTGGCGACGCGGGCCTTGCTCCCGCTCTTCCCCGCGACCGGCGGCAGCATCGTCAACATCAGCTCCGTCGTGAGCACGCTCGCGCCGGAAGCCGCCGCGATCTATGTCGGCACGAAGGGCGCCGTGGACTCGATCACCAAGTCCCTTGCGAAGGAATTCGCGCCGCGGAAGATCCGCGTCAATAGCGTCAACCCGGGCTTCGTGATCACCGAGGGGACGCAGACCGCCGGCTTCGCGGGCGGCGACTTCGAGGCCTGGGCGATCGCCAACAGCCCGCTCGGCCGGGTCGGACAACCCGAGGACATCGCGGCCTCCGTCGCCTTCTTCGCTTCCAGCGAAGCGAGCTGGATCACGGGCGAAACGCTGCTGGTCGCAGGCGGCATTGGAATGTAGCCGGGCCGGCCGCGTGTTTGTCCAATTCGAGAAGGCCGCTCCATGATCGACGTCAAGCAGATCGAAATTAGCCCGCGTGAGCACTTGACCGAGGACACGTCGCCAGCGCCGAAACGCGGGCGGCGAGGCTGGCTCGCGCTGTCTGTCTGCGGGCTGCTTTTGGCAGGCGGCGGCCTGTATTGGGAGTATGGGCGCGACGGGGCTGCGACGGTCCAATCCGCCGCGCCGCCCCCGCCGACGGTGACCGTCAGCGCCCCGCTCAGCCGCACCATCGCGCGGTCGACCGAATTCACCGGGCAGTTCTCGGCCATCGACCAGGTCGACCTGCGCGCGCAGGTGAGCGGCTACCTGACGGAGATCCACTTCACCGACGGCCAGATCGTGCGCAAGGGCGACCTGCTCTTCGTCATCGACCCGCGGCCGTACGACATCGCGTTGCAGCAGGCGGTGGCGCAATACCAGACTGCCGTCGCCGCGATGGACCTGGCGAACAAACAAGTGGTTCGGACAACGAACCTGACGCGGGATGATTTCGCCTCCCGCGAGCTGCTGGACCAGCGCGTGCAAGCGCAGCAGGCCGCCGCCGCCGCCATCGAGCAGGCCAAGGCGTCAATCCACGCGGCCCAGCTCAACCTCGACTTCACCCGCATCACGGCGCCGTTCAGCGGCCGGGTCAGCATGCGCCGCGTCTCGCTCGGCAGCCTGGTCAGCGGCGGCATCGGCGCCACCAGCAGCACGGTGCTGACCAGCATCGTGTCGCTCGACCCGATTCACCTCGACTTCGACATGAGCGAGGCGGACACCCTCGCCTACAAGCGGTTCCTGGCCAGCGGGCAGCCCGGCCTGGATCGTGTCGTGCAGGTCAGCCTGGACGACGAGACCGGCTGGCCTCGCCGCGGCGACCTTAACTTCATCGACAACGCGGTCGACCGCAGCAGCGGCACGCTGCACGCCCGGGCCACCGTGGCAAACCCCGACCTGCTGATCACGCCGGGCCAGTTCGCGCGGCTGCGGCTGCCGGTGTCCGGCCCGCGCCCCGTGCTGATGGTGCCCGATGCGGCGCTGGTCACCGATCAGTCGCGCAAGTTGCTCATGGTGGTCGCGGCCGACGGCACGGTCACCCCGCGCCCGGTCGAGATCGGCGCGTTGGATGACAACCGGCTGCGGGTGATCACCAGCGGCCTGGCGCCAAGCGATCAGGTCGTGATCAGCGGCCTCATGCGCGTGCGGCCCGGCGCCAAGGTCACGCCACTGCCGGGCAAGATCGAACTCGCGTCTCAGAACTAGGGGCTCGCCATGAAGCTCTCGCATTTCTTCATCGACCACCCCGTCTTCGCGACGGTGCTGTCGCTGTTCATCACCATCGTCGGCGGCGTCGCCTACTTCACGCTGCCCATCACGCAGTATCCCGAGATCGCGCCGCCCATGGTGCAGGTGACCGCCACCTACCCCGGCGCGTCCGCCGAGGTGCTGAGCCAGACGGTCGCCACGCCCCTGGAACAGCAGATCAACGGCGTCGAGAACATGCTGTACCTAAGCAGCCAGTCGACCGGCGACGGCAAGCTGATCGTCTCCGTCACGTTCAAGCTCGGCACCAACCTCGACACCGCGCAGGTGCTGACGCAGAATCGCGTGTCCATCGCCCTGCCGCGCCTGCCGGACGCGGTGCAGCGGCTGGGCGTGACGGTGAAGAAGAACTCGCCCGACATCCTGATGGTGATCCACCTCTCGTCGCCGGACGGCTCGCGCGACCAGCTGTACATGTCGAACTACGCGACCCTGCACGTGAAGGATGCGCTGTCCCGGCTCGACGGCGTGGGCGACGTGCAGATCTTCGGCGGGAGGGACTACTCGATGCGGATCTGGCTCGATCCGGACAAGGTCGCGGCGCACAACCTGACCGCCGGCGAGGTGGTCGCGGCGTTGCAGGCGCAGAACGTGCAGGTGTCGTCCGGCGTGCTGGGCCAGCCCCCGATGCCGCAGCCGGGCGCATTCCAGCTCAACGTGGAGACGCAGGGCCGGCTGACCGACCCGGCGCAGTTCGCCGACATCATCATCAAGTCCGACGCGGACGGCCACGTCACCCGGGTCAGCGATGTCGGCCGGGTGGAGCTGGGCGCGCAGGATTACGGCTCGAACAGCTACCTGAACTCGTTGCGGGCGACGGCGCTGCTGGTGTTCCAGCAGCCCGGGTCCAACGCGCTGTCCACGGCGCAGCA